>NZ_LT629772.1:4896664-5202706 GCF_900105385.1 Microlunatus soli
CCGAAGATCGCGGATTACCCGTTCACCACCCTGGTGCCCAATCTCGGTGTGGTGGTGGCCGGCGAGACCACCTTCACCGTCGCCGACGTACCGGGTTTGATCGAAGGCGCCAGCGACGGCCGCGGTCTCGGCCACGAGTTCCTGCGCCACATCGAACGCTGCTGGGCGATCGTGCACGTGATCGACTGTGCCACCTATGAACCGGGCCGGGACCCGATCACCGACCTGGACGTGATCGAGCGCGAGCTCGCCGCGTACGGCGGGCTGGCGGATCGCCCGCGGATGGTCGCGCTGAACAAGATCGACATCCCCGACGCCCGGGAGCTGGCCGAGATCGTGCACGCCGATGTCGCCGAACGTGGCTGGCCGGTGTTCGACATCTCCACCAAGAGCGGTGACGGTCTGCAACAGTTGATCTTCGCCTGCGCGCAGTTGGTCGCCGACCGCCGGGCGGCGGCACCGGCGGCCGAGCCGGCCCGGATCGTGCTGCGGCCGAAGCCGGTCGGCGGTGGACCCGAATTCACCATCAAGCGCGAGGGTGAGCTGTGGCGGGTCCGTGGTGAGAAGCCCGAACGCTGGGTGCGGCAGACCGATTTCGCCAACGACGAGGCGGTCGGCTATCTGGCCGATCGGCTGAATCGGATCGGCATCGAGGTCGAGTTGCTGGAGCTCGGGGCCGTCCCCGGCGACGGAGTGGCCATCGGTGGCGAGGACGCGGTGGTTTTCGACTTCTCCCCGCAGGTGGAGGTCGGCGCGGAGATCCTCAGCCGTCGAGGCGAGGACCAGCGGCTGCTGGCCGACCGGCCGGCAGCCCAACGCCGCAAGGCCAGGGACGAGGAATACCACCGCGCCAAGGAGGCCGGTGAGCTTCAGCCCTATCGGATGTTCGGTGAGAACGACGATGATCAATCGGACTGATCTGCTGGACGCCCGACGGATCGTGATCAAGGTCGGGTCGTCGTCGTTGACGACCGCCACCGGTGGTCTGGATCCGCGCCGGGTCGGTGATCTTGTCGACGCGCTGGTCTCGGTCCGGACATCCGGTCGGGAGATCGTCCTGGTGTCGTCCGGTGCGATCGCGGCCGGGCTGGCACCGCTGACGTTGCGCACCCGTCCGCGCGATCTCGCCACGCAGCAGGCCGCGGCGTCGGTCGGTCAGGGCCTGCTGGTGCAGGAATACGCGAGTCGTTTCGCGGCCGCCGAGCTGACCGTCGGCCAGGTGTTGCTGACCGTAGACGACGTGACCCGCAAGAGCCACTATCGCAACGCCTCGCAGACGTTCGCGCGGTTGCTCGAGCTCGGCGTGGTACCGATCGTGAACGAGAACGACACCGTCGCCACCCATGAGATCCGGTTCGGCGACAACGACCGGCTGGCTGCCCTGGTGGCGCATCTGGTGCACGCCGATGCGCTGCTGCTGCTCAGCGACGTCGACTCGCTCTACACGTCCAATCCGTCCCAGCCCGGAGCTCACCGGGTGCTGGAGGTGAGCGGCCCGGAGGACCTCGCCGGTATCGACGTCACCGCCGCCGGCGCCTCCGGGGTCGGCACCGGCGGAATGGCGACCAAGATCAACGCAGCCCAGATCGCCACCTCGGCAGGGATTCCGGTGGTGCTCGCGGCCGCCGACGTCGCGGCCGAGGCGTTGGCCGGCAAGCCGGTCGGCACCTACTTCCACCCGACCGGCAAACGCCGACCCTCCCGGCTGCTGTGGTTGGCGCACGCCACCGACGCCAGCGGTGAGTTGATCTTGGACGCCGGTGCCGTCGATGCCGTGCTGCGGCGCAAGGCGTCGTTGCTGCCGGCCGGTGTCACCGAGGTCCGCGGCGACTTCAGCGCCGGTGACCCGGTCAACCTGGTCGGACCGGACGGTGTGCTGATCGCCCGCGGGCTGGCCAATTACGATTCCGCGGAGCTGCCCGATCTGCTCGGACGGCACACCGACGAGCTGCTCGCCGAGCTCGGCGAGGGCTACGACCGTACGGTGGTGCATCGCGACGCGCTGATCGTCCTGGTCTGAGGCGCCGGTCCGATCATGCGGTCTCACCCCGAGGACATCACCGACGAAGAGATCGCCACCGCGGTCGCCGAGCACTGGTCGATCGACGTCGACCGGATCGAGCCGGCGCTGATCGGCTTCGGCAGTCATCACTGGGTCGCCACCGATCCGTCGCAGAAGACTTGGTTCGTCACCGCGGACCGGGTGGCCGATGATCAGGTCCGCGGTCGTCGGCTGGCGGCCGCACTGCGGACCGCCTACCGGCTCCGGCACGACTGCGCTCTGGACTTCGTGGTCGCGCCGCTGGTCGGTCGTGATGATCAACTCCAGGTCGTCACCGGCGGCTATGCCGTCGCGCTCTACCCTTATCTGGAACGATCCTGCGATGACGGCGCCGATACCGGGCAGTTGATCACGATGGTGGCCGGCATCCACGCCGCGACGTCGCGGCTCGTCGACGTCGCCCCGATCGACGACTTCGCGGTGGACGGCCGCGACATCCTGCAGGCGGCGATCGCCGATCCGGGATCGATCGGCGACACCGGCCCGTACGCCGGCGATTTCGCCGCACTCGTCGATCGGTACCGGCAGCCGATCACGGCGGCGTTCGACCGCTATGACGCGATGGTGTCGGAGACTGCGGGGGACCGCTCGGACTGGGTGGTCACCCACGGCGAGCCGAAGCCCAACAACACGATGATCACCGCAGCCGGCCCGATGCTGATCGACTGGGACACCGTCCGGCTCGCCCCGGCGGCCCGTGATCTGTGGATGACCGGCGGCGTCCAGGACTACACCCGATCGACCGGCCGGACGATAGTGTCAGAGGAGCTCGACCTCTATCGGCTGCGGTGGGACCTGGAGGATCTGGGCAGCTACAGCAGCTGGTTCGCCGGCCGACACCGGCGGACCGCGGACACCGAACTCGGCTGGCAGGGCTGTGTCGCGATCTGCCGCCGGTTCGCCGGGGAATAATCGTCGCCGACCGAGGAGTTGGCAACGGATATGAGAGCAATCGCCTACCAGGAATTCGGTTCGGCCGACGTGCTGCAGCCGACCGACCTGCCGACGCCGCACATCGGACCCGACACGCTGCTGGTCAAGGTCAAGGCCGCCGGGGTGAACCCGGTGGACTACAAGATCAGGCAGGGTTACCTGGAGGGGCTGCTCGACGTCCGGTTCCCGGTGGTGCCCGGCTGGGATGTCGCCGGCGTCGTCGAGCAGCCGGGTCTGGACACACCTGAATTCCAAGCCGGAGACGAGATCCTCGCCTACGCTCGGGCCGACCTCGTCTCCGGCGGCACGCTGGCCGAATACGCGGCGGTCCCGGTGCGGACGGCTGCGCACAAGCCCGCCGGACTGAGCTTCGAACAGGCTGCTGCATTGCCGTTGGCCGGGCTGACCGCGTTCCAGTCGGTCCGCCGATCCGGGTTGGGGGCATCGTCGACGGTGCTGATCCACGGCGCTGCCGGTGGGGTCGGCGCATTCGGCGCGCAGCTGGCCGTGCATGCCGGGGCGACGGTGGTCGGCACCGCATCGCCGGGCAATCACGATTTCCTGGCCGGCTTGGGAGTCCGGCCGATCGACTACCACGGTGATCTCGTCTCAGCTGCCCGACGGATCGCACCGGACGGCTTCGACGTGATCTTGGATTTCGCCGGTGTCGGGGCGATGGACACGGTGCCGGACCTGCTGAAGACCGGCGGTAACGTGACGTCGATCCTGGACGCCCGGGCTCGCGACGATTTCGGTGGCCAGTATGTCTGGGTCCGTCCCGACAGCCACGACCTTGCCGAGCTGGCCGGACTGGTGGCGAGCGGAACGATCAACGTCGAGATCGCACAGACCTTCGACCTCGAACACGCCGCCGACGCGCATCGGGCGGTCGAGTCCGGACACACCCGCGGCAAGGTCGTCGTCACCGTCTGACAGGATCTCCTCGTCGAAGGCGGAGATGCGATGCGGATCGGCCCTCGACCCGCACCCGACGACCGGAGGACCCGATGAAGATCACCGGCTATCGCACCCTGACCACCCACTTCCCGTGGCAGCGGGCGATCGGGGACGCCAACGGATCGCTGCCGGACGCGGTCACCGCGGTACCGGTGGTGATCGTCGAGACCGACACCGGACTGGAGGGCATCGGGATCGGGTCGCACGCCGATCTCGATCGGCTGTTCCCGGCGGTCGAAGGTGAGGACCCACGTGCTGCTTCGGCGCTGTACGACCGGATGCTCGCCCAGGTCTTCAAGAGTGGTCACGCCGGTGCGACCTACGGCGGGATCGCGGCGCTGGACTCGGCGATCTGGGATCTGAAGGCCAAGGCCGCCGACGAGCCGCTGTGGCGGCTGCTCGGCGGTCGGGACCGGTTCGTCCCGGGCTATGCCTCCGGGCTGGACATCGCCCTGGACGACGAGGACCTGCATCGCTTCTACGCCGACTACGCCGACCTCGGGTTCGTCGCCGGCAAGCTGAAGGGCGGACTTGATCTGGCCGCGGACCAGCGGCGGCTCGGGATCGTCGCTGACGCGCTGTCGGCGCACACCGATCATCCGGGCCTGATGATCGACGCCAACGAGTCCTGGCAGCTGAAGCAGGCCGTCCGCCATCTGTCGGCATTGGAGGAACACTTCGACCTGACCTGGGTCGAGGAACCGTTGCGTCGTTGGGATGCGGCCGGTCACGCTCGGCTCAGCCGGGCGGTCCGAGCCGCTGTCGCGACCGGCGAGAACCTGACCGGTGTCGACCAGTTCCGAGGTCTGATCGAGGCCGGAGCGGTCGACATCGTGCAGGCCGGTGCGGTCTGGGGCGTGACCCATTTCCTCCGGTTGGCCTACGCCGCGGACCTGCATGACCTGCCGATCAGCATCGTCGGTCACAACGCCAACCCCGCGGTCGCACATGCCGCCGCGGCCGTTCCCAATCACCTCACCACCGAGGTGCAGGCCTTGACCTGGGCACCCGGTGTGGTCGTCGATCAGGAGATCGGCGACGGCGGCATCCTGCTCGGACAGGCGCCCGGGGCAGGGATCAGCCTCACCGAAGGCAAGATCATCGGCGACCCGCCCGGCGCCGGCTGGGCCGACCCGAGCGGTCCGCACCGCCGCCCGTCCCGAGCCGGATTGCGGCTGCTGCTGGACGGGATCGAACGCTGATCGGAGTCGCTCAGCCGACGAGCCGGGCGATGGTCGCCTTCGCGCCGTCGCGGTGCAGCGAGCGCAGCACCTCCAGATAGGGCTCGGTGAAGCGTTGGTCCTCGATCAGCTTGCCGAACAACTGGTGGTTGGTCAGGAAGGCGAGCTCGTCGGCGTCGCTGCCGACCTGCTTGGCGGCGTACTCCTTGAGGGTGTCGGCGATCCGGTCGTTGATCTCGATCGGTTGGCCGTCCTCGTCGATGGCCTCGCAGTAGCGGGCCAGCGAAGCGACGATCGCGGCGGCCAGCCGAACCTCGCGGCCGGCGGCCAGCTGGTCACGGACCACCGGCAGCACGAACTTCGGGATCCGGTCGGAGGCCTCCAGGCAGAGCCGCTGCACCTGGTCCCGGACATGCGGGTTGGCGAACCGTTCGAGCAACGAATCCTTGTACTCGTCGAGGTCGACGCCGGGCACCGGCTGCAGCGTCGGGGTGCCCTCGTTGTCCATGTAGGCACGGACATAGCGAGCCAGTTTCTCGTCCTGGGCGGCCTCGTGCACCAGTCGGTAGCCGGACAGATAGCCGAAGTAGCCGAGCGCCTGATGGCCGGCGTTCAAGAGCCGGAGCTTCATCAGTTCGTACGGCAGTACGTCGTCGACGACCTGCACCCCGGCTTCCTCGTACGGCGGACGGCCGAGCGGGAAAAGATCTTGCAGCACCCATTGGTCGAAGTCCTCGCAGACCACCGGCCAGCCGTCCTTGACGCCATGATCCTTCTCGATGGCGGCGATGTCGTCACCGGTGGTGGCCGGGGTGATCCGGTCGACCATCGAATTCGGGAAGGCGACGTTGTCGGTGATCCACTGGGCCAGCTCGGGGTCCCTCATCTTCGCGTACGCGGTGAAGGTGCCCTGGGCGACATGCCCGTTGCCCTGGATGTTGTCACATGACATCACGGTGAACGGTTCGATACCGCGTTCGCGACGACGGCGTAACGCCTCGACGACCAACCCGTACACACTCTTCGGCGGATCGTCGGAGCTGGTTTCGGCCACCAGGTCGGGATTCTCGGCGTCGAATTCGCCGGTCACCGCGTCGATGTTGTAGCCGCCCTCGGTGATCGTCAACGAAACGATCTTGGTCTGCTCGTCGGCCATCTTCTCGATCACCGCATCCGGATCGTCCGGGGCGAACAGGTAGTCGATGATCGAACCGATCACGATCACGTTCTCGGTGCCGTGCGGAGGCCGTTCGACCAACGTGTACAGGCAATCCTGCGCCTTCATCACGTCGCGCATCTTGGCGTCGTGGGGGAGCGCGCCCACCCCGCAGATCGCCCAGTCGGTCTTGCCGTCGCGCAGCAGCCGATCGAGGTACATGGCCTGGTGTGCGCGGTGGAACCCGCCGACCCCGAAGTGCACGATGGCCGGCTTGAGCTTGGTCCGATCATAGGTCGGCAAGGCGATGGGTTCGGCAGACTCCGGCAACGGAGCGGTGAGATCGATCACGGTGCGTCATCCTCCTCGAGATGGTGCTGGGCCCATCGTAGGGTGCGGGCGATTCGTCGCCGGGACGGGACCGGTCGTCGACTACGCTCCTCACCGTGTTCTGGTCACTGTTGACCAGTCCGGTGATGCCGCCTGAAGATGACGAGTGAGGACTCTGCCATTTCCAAGCATCTCGTGACACCCGACAGTTTCCTCAGCGCCGAGGGGCCACTCGCCAGCCGATCGCACTACCGCCGGCAGCGGGTGCTGGAGTGCGTTCCAGCGGCACTGCTGCTGGTGACGATTCCGCTGCCGCTGCTGCTCTGGGCATTCTCGGCCCAGCTGGCCTACCTCGTGCTCTGCGGCTATCTGATCTACCTGGCCGTGCTCTCGATCGACATGGCGGCGCGGCAGGCACTGGAGTTCGTCCGGCTGCGGCGACTCGGCCGGGTCGACTGGCGGAGCAGACTCGCCGCACTGAACAACCCGTACGAACGGTTGGAACAGATCGCCCGACTGCCCAGGCTCAGCCGCAACGTCAGTGAGGAACGGGCCGGGTTGCTGCGCTGGATCCACGCCGGCGCCGACGCACCCGGTCCGAACGGACTCTGGCATCTGGTCGTGCTCCCGGTGGCCAACGAGAGCTCCGAGATCCTCGAACAGACCCTGGACGCGTTGCTGGCCGTGGACTATGACCACCGGCGGCTGGTGGTCTGTCTGTCCTTCGAGGCCCGTTGCCGGGACTGGGACGACGAGGCGATCGCCCGGTTGGCGGCGCCGTACCGGGACCGGTTCGCGATGCTGCTGACGCTCCGTCATCCCGACGGGTTGCCCGGTGAGGCCAGGGTGAAGGGTGCCAACATCACCTGGGCGACCAGGCAGGCGAGGATGGCGCTGCTGCAAGCCGGCATCGACGACGAGCAGGTGGTGGTGTCGGCGTTCGACTGTGACACCCGGGCGTCGGTCGACTACTTCACCGTGTTGGCCTGGACCTATCTCACCGATCCGGATCGGGATGTGAACGCCTATCAGCCGATCCTGCTGTTCCACAACAACGTGTGGCAGGTACCCGCGGTCTCGCGGCTGATCGGTCACCTGGCGACGATGTGGACGATGGCGGATTCGACCCAGCCGCGGCGGATGCGGATCTTCTCCTCGCACGCGATCGGGATGCGGGCGTTGGTCCGGGTCGACTTCTGGGCGATCAACGTGGTGCCCGACGACTCGCGACAGTACTGGCGGCTCTACTACGGCACCGATGGACGATCCTCGACCCGGCCGCTGCATGTGCCGGTCTATCTGGATGCCGTGCAGGGCAAGGGATACCTGCGGACCCTCGTCGAGCAGTATCTGCAGATCCGCCGCTGGTCCTACGGCGTGATCGACTTCCCCTACATCATGGGCCGCAACGTGACCACACCGTCGATCCCGTTGCCGCGCCGCGCCTGGCAGACGCTGCGGCAGCTGTCCAACTTCCACAAGTGGGCGATCACTCCGGTGTTGCTCTTCGTGGCCAGCCGGATCGTCGACCAGTTGGCGATCCCGTTGACGGTCGAGGGGAGCCGGCTGACCGATCTGGCCGGCTGGCTGCACGCCTGGACGCCGTTCGTCGGCGGACTGTCGATGATCATCGGGATGGCGATCTCGCTGGCCATGCTGCCGACCCGGCCGACCGGCCGGTCGCGGCTGGCTTATCTCAAACTCGGTGCCGAGTGGTTGCTGCTCCCGGTGCTGCTGCCGCTGTTCTTGTCGCTGCCGGCACTGGAGGTCCAGCTACGGCTGGTCGTCCGGCGCTACCTCGGCTTCCGGGTCACGGTGAAGAGCCGGCTGGCCCGGTCGCGTCGCGCCTACTCGCCGACGCTCCCTGAGACCGAGTGAGGTCAGCGGTTGCGCAACAGCTGGGGCAGCAGCAACCGGATCCGTTGCTCCAGGACGGTGCCGGCCTCCGGGTCACCGGCGACCTCGGACTGGACGGCCCGCTGGAAGACCCCGTCGAAGACCGCATAGGCAGTGTCGGGGTCGGGGATCAGTTCCTGGCCGGCCAGCTCGGCGTAACGGCCGATGATCCGCCAGACCATGGCCCGTAGTTCGTCGTCGATGGCGGCGACGTCGGCACGGAAGGCCGGCTCGAACAGGCTCTCCGAACGCATGTCGTACCAGAGCCGTTGCTCCGACGTGTCGTCGTGCAGGGTCAGCAACAGCGCAGCGATGAAGTTGGCCGCGACCTCATCGGCGGTGGTCGCGTCGGTGACGTGGTCGTAGCGCCGCACGCAGCGTCGCTTGTAGAGCCGAACGCAGTGGCTGATCAGATCGGTCTTGTCGGCGAAGTAGTAGTGCAGGACGCCGTGCGAGTACTCCGAATTCTGGGCGACGTCGCGGATCGAGGTGTTGGCGTAGCCACGCTCACCCAACGTGCGCAGGGCAGCCGTCGCCAGCTCGTCGCGTCGCGCCATCGCCTTGGTGACCGCGTCGGCGACGACGGGGGAGTCCGCCTCGGGCCTGGTCGTCACCTGATCACCGTACCTCTCACGGTCTGGGTGGACGATTGCCGGACGGTTCTCTTGACGATTGTCCAATTATGGTGCACGGTGGAGGGATATCGGGCCGCCCGTGCCAATGGTGATACCGATAGCGGTGCGACGCTGCTTGGTAGCCCCCGAACCACAGTCCGGCGTCCTGCGATCGGTTCTACGCTTCTGGTACGGGTCGGCTCCGATATCGAGCATCGTCGGTGACGGGCGTGAAGAGATTGATCAGATTGCCGTCCGGATCCCGAAGCAGCAGCGCACGGTTGCCCCATGGCATGTCCGTCGGCTCGGTGACCACCTCGGTCTCCAGATCCTTCAGACGCCGGTATTCGGCGTCGACGTCATCGACCAGATACTCCACGATCGCGCTCCGGTTGGCGGCCGGCTCGGCACTGCCCTCGGCGAACAGGCTCACCGTCCGGTCGCTTCCGATCGCCAGCACAGCCCCCGGCGTCCGGATCTCGGCGAACAGCGGGCTGGCCCAGGCGGCCGTCCCCTCGGTCAGCTGCTCGTAGAAGGTGACGAGTCGTGGCACGTCGGCGGTGATGATGCGGATCGAGTTGAGTCTCATGGCTGCGACGCTACGAGGTCTTCAGGACAGGTCTCGTCCGCTACTCGCCGACGTGGCGTGCCGATGCCAGGTCGGCGTCGACTCGTCGCAGCCCCAGGCGTCCCAGCCGTCCGGTCGACCTCCTGGAGCTCAGCTGACGTCGGTGAGCAGCTTGCCGCGGGCCTCGCGACGGCGGTGCTGCTCGGCCGGATCGGGCACCGGGACAGCAGCGATCAGTCGCTTGGTGTAGTCCTGCTGCGGCTTGTTCAGCACCTGCTGGCGATCGCCGATCTCGACCAGCTCACCGTGCTGCATCACCGCGACCCGATGGGCCAGCGAGTCGACGACGGCCAGGTCGTGGCTGATGAACAGGCAGGCGAACTGCAGTTCGGCCTGCAGCTCGTCGAAGAGCTCCAGCACCCGGGCCTGGACCGACACGTCCAGGGCGGAAGTGGGTTCGTCGGCGATCAGCAGATCGGGATCGAGGGCAAGGGCTCGGGCCAGGCTGACCCGTTGCCGTTGGCCACCGGAGAGCTCGTGCGGATAGCGGCCGGCGTAGTTGCCGGGCAGCTGGACCCGATCCAGCAGCTGCTGAACCTTGGCCCTCTGATCGGCGGCCGACAGCGGACTCTGGACGTGCAACGGCTCGGCGATGCAGTCGGCGATCGTCAGGTGGGGGTTCAGCGAAGCGGCCGGGTCCTGGAAGACGAAGCCGAACCGTCCCCGATGGCTGCGCAGCTGGGCGTCGGTCAGCTCGGAGATCTCGGTGCCGCTGACGGTCACCGATCCGGAGGTCGGCTTCTGCAGGCCGACGCAGGTCCGGCCGACGGTCGACTTGCCCGAGCCGGACTCGCCGACCAGGCCGAGGACCTCGCCGCGGTGGATCTCGAACCCGACCCGATCGACGGCCCGGAACGACGGCTGGCCGATCCGGCCGGGGAACTCCACCACCAGATCGTCAACGGTCAGCACGAGTTGGTCGGCCTTGTCGCCGGCCGGTGTGGTGCCGGTGCCGCGGCCCAGGTGCGGAACAGCCTCCAGCAACCGCTGGGTGTAGGGATGCTGCGGGGTGTCGAACAGTGACTCGACCGGAGCCTCCTCCACGACGTTGCCGCGATACATCACCACCACCCGGTCGGCGATGTCGGCGACCACACCCATGTTGTGGGTGATCAACACGATCGCCGTGCCGAGCCGGTCGCGCAGCGACAGCAGCAGCTCCAGGATCGCTGCCTGGACGGTGACATCGAGGGCGGTGGTCGGCTCATCGGCGATGATCACATCGGGTTCGCAGGCGATCGCCATCGCGATCACCACCCGCTGCTTCTGGCCGCCGGACAGCTGATGCGGGTAGTAGTCGACCCGACGCTCCGGGTCGGGCAGACCGACCAGATCCAACAGCTCGATCGCGCGGGCACGGGCGTCCTTGCGGCTGATCTTGCGATGGGCCCGGATCCCTTCGGCCAGCTGCCAGCCGACCGTGTAGACCGGGTTCAGCGCCGTCGACGGCTCCTGGAAGATCATCGAGATCTGGTCCCCTCGGACCGGCCGGAGCGCACCCGAGGACAGGCCCAGCAATTCACGGTCGCGAAGTTTGGCCGACCCTGCTGCATGCGCGGTCGACGGCAGCAGGCCGAGGACGGCTCGGGTGCTGACCGACTTACCGGACCCGGATTCGCCGACCACCGCGACCACCTCGCCGGGATCGACGGCGAAGCTCACCCCGTTGACCGCGTTCACGATGCCGGCGTCGGTGTCGAAACGGACGGTCAGATCCTGCAGGCTGAGGGTGGCGACCTTCTTCCGCTCCTTGTCGTCGATCACCACCGGTTCGGTGATCTTGGCGTCGGTACCGACCGTGGACTCGAACTCGGATGCGACTTCCTGCTCGTCGGCCGAGCCACCGCCGGAACGGGTCCGCAGCAGCGGATTGAGGACGTCGTTCAGGCTCTCGCCGACCAGGGTCACGCCGAGCACCATCAACACGATCGCCAGCCCCGGGAAGATCCCGGTCCACCAGATTCCGTTGGTGGCATCGGACATCGCCCGATTGAGGTCGTAACCCCACTCGGCCGCGGCCGACGGCTCGATGCCCAGGCCGAGGAACCCCAAGCCGGCAAGGGTGAGGATGGCTTCGGAGGCATTCAGGGTGGCGATCACCGGCAACGTGCCGGCGACATTGGACAGGATGTGCTTGAACAGGATCCGCGGAGTCCGGGCGCCGACGACCCGAGCGGCGTCGACGTAGGGCTCCACCTTGACCGAGACGGTGGCGTTGCGCACCACCCGGAAATACTGCGGGATGAACACCACGGTGATCGAGATCGCCGCGGCCAGGATGCCGGTGACCAGCCCGCTCTGGCCGCCGCCGACGATGATCGACACCACGATCGCCAGCAGTAGCGAGGGGAAGCTGTACATCGCGTCCATGATCAACACCAGTACGCGGTCGACCGGTCCGCCGAGGTATCCGGAGATCAGACCCAGCGGGACCCCGACGACGATCGAGATGATCACCGCGACGATGATCACGATCACTGCAGTGCGGGCACCGTAGACGACCCGGGAGAGTACGTCCTGGCCACCGACCGTGGTGCCGAACCAGTGCGCTGCGGACGGGTGTTGCTGGGTGCCGAAGACGGCGCTGCCGATCCGGTCGGCGTTGAAGCCGTACGGGGCGATCAGTGGGGCGAAGATCGCCAGCAGGATGAAGAAGGCGACGATGGCGAAGCCGGCGAACAGCATGAAGCGCTGCAGTCCGCGGGTCATCCGGATAGTGGAAAGCATGATCAACTACTCCCTCAGAACCGGACGCGGGGGTCGACGAGTGCGACGATGAAATCGATCAACACCGACACCAACGCGACGATGATCGCGAACACCGTGACGATGCCCTGGACGGCGATGAAGTCGCGTTTGAGCAGGTACTGGCCGAGCGTGTAACCCAGGCCCTGCCACTCGAAGGTGGTCTCGGTCAACAATGCGCCACCGAGCATCATCGCGATCTGCATGCCCATCACGGTGACGACCGGCACCAGGGCGTTGCGGAAGGCGTGCTTGTTGAGCACCCGGCGTTCGTTGATGCCGCGGGCCCGGGCGGCGATCACGTAGTCCATCCGCAACGTCTGCAGCAGATTGACCCGGACCAGTCGCAGGAAGACCCCGCCGGTCAACAGGCCGAGGGCGACCGCGGGCAGCACCGCATGTTGCAGCACGTCGGTGATCAGCTTGGGGTCTCCCCACAGGACCGCGTCGACGAGCATGATGTGGGTGCGCGGCTGGACGTGTTGCAGGGTCAACTCGGTGGCGGTACTCGCCCGGCCGGCGACCGGCCAGCCGAACGGCGCGAACGCCAGCTTGAGCAGCAGTCCGAGGAAGAAGACCGGTGCCGCGTAAACCAGGATCGCGAACAGCCGGAGGGCGACGTCGGGCAACCGATCCCGGTAGCGGGCTGCGATCCGGCCCAGCGGAATCCCGATCAGGAACGCGACGATCAAGGCATACACCGACAACTCGAAGGTCGCCGCACCGTTGACCTTGAGGATCTCACTGATCGCCCGGTGATCGGTCAGGGTGGTGCCGAAGTCGAGCCGGACGATGCCGCCCAGGTATTCGCCGTACTGCACGATCAGCGGCCGGTCCAGGCCCGCCTCGGCCTTGCGCAACGCGATCTGTTCCGGGCTCATCTTGCCGCCCAGCGCTGCGCTGATCGGATCGCCGATCACCCGCATCAGCAGGAAGACCAGGGTGACCAGGATCCACAACATCGGGATCACCAGCCCGATCCGGACCAGCATGTAGCGCAGCAGCGGCGGCATCCCGCGGCGACCGCGGGTCACCGGCGCGGCGGGCGGCTCGGTCGGGGCCAGAAGTTCGGTGGTTGCCATGTGATTTCCCCTCGCAGGCCAACGGCGGGCCGAGCACAGGGCTGGCCCGCCGTTGTCGCTGACTATGGCGTGGTCGTTCGGGTTCGGGACGTCACTTCGACAGTGAGGTGAAACGGAACTTGAAGCTCGGGTCGAGGGTGTTCTTCACACCCTTGACCTCATTCTTGGCGACCGCGACCTGCGACCCGGTCAGCAGCGGCAGGATCGAGACCTCCTTGGCCGACAGATCCTGGATCTTGACCAGGGTCTTCTTGCGGCTGGCCTCATCGGAGTCGGTGACCTCGGAGTCCAGCAGCTTGGTCATCGCCGGGTTCTCGTAATGGTTGTCCACGAAGTTGTCCGGCGCGAAGAACGGCGTCAGGTAGTTGTCGGAATCAGGGAAGTCGGGGAACCAGCCGAGCTGGTAGATCGGGTAGCTGTCCTTGACCCGCTCGGCGTTGTAGGTGGTCCACTCCGCCGACTGCAGCTTGACCGTGAACAGGCCGGTGGCCTCCAGCTGCCGCTTGATCGCGTTGTACTCGTCGGCCGAGCTGGAACCGTAGTGATCCGGGTTGTACCACAGGTCGAGGTTGACCGGTGCCTTCACTCCGGCATCCTTCAGATACTTGGCGGCCTTGGCCTTGTCGGGCTTCTCGCCGTACAGATCCTTGAACGGGGTCGCGGCGGCCAGCTGGCCCTCGGGAATCGGGGACCACTCCGGGGTCACGGTGCCCTTGTAGACCTCGTCGGCGATCGCCTGCCGGTCGACCGAGGACGCCATCGCCTGCCGGATCGCCAGCTTCTGCTTGTCGTTGTCGCCCGGCATCGTCTTCAGGTTGAACACCAGGTAGCGCGACTCGCCGCCCGGGCCGGTGTGCACGGTCAGGCCGTCGACACCCTTCAGGTTGGCGATGTCGGTCGGGGTCAGCGACCGGTAGGCGACGTCGATGTCCTTGTTCTGGATGTCCAGCTTGAGGTTGTTGGCGTCGGCGTAGTACTTCATCGTCACTGCATCCAGCTTCGGCTTGCCGTAGGTGCCGTTGTAGTCCGGATTGGCCTTGAACTCGGCCAGCTGGTTCTTCTGGTAGCTGGTGATCGTGTACGGCCCCGAGGTGCCCTTGGACTTCACCACCTCGTCATCGCTGAGCACCTTGTCGGCCGGGTAGCTCTCCTCGTCGACGATCGGACCGGCGGAGGTGACCAACACCTGCGGGAAGGTCTGATCGTTGGGCGACTTGAGGGTGAAGACGACCTTGTTGCCCTCGGCCTTCACCGACTTCATCGCGCCCAACAGGGCGGCCGGACCGTTCGGGTCGTTGATCTTGCGGATCCGGTTGAACGAGAAGGCGACGTCGGACGCGCTCAGCTCGTGGCCGTTGGCGAACTTCAGCCCGTCCTTCATCTCGCAGGTGTAGACGGTGGGCTTGGTGAAGTCGCAGCTCTTGGCCGCGTCGGGCTGCGGGGTGGTCTCGCCCTCTGGGAAGTTCAGCAGGTAGGAATAGACCTGGGTCTGCACGTTGAGTGAGCCGTTGTCATACGAACCGGCGGGGTCGATCGAGACCACCTTGTCCGTCGTTCCGACGATGACGGCGGCTGCATTGCCGCCCTCGCCACCGCCGCCACTGTTTCCGGGGTTGCCGGCGCCGCAACCGGCAATGGCCAGGGTCAGCGATCCGAGCCCCGCGACGAGGGCTGCTGCGCGCTTGCGATTCAACTCGGTTCTCCTGAAGTCGGGTCCTCGTTCTGGTCGCCGCTGGTCGACCGGGGGTCCCGAACAACGGCATGTCCGTATGCTGGACGGGACCTTAACACTTGCGAGCCCGCAGGACGCATTCATGCTGGTCGCTCGGGGATCGGCGGCAACGGCACAAGTTTGATCGTGATGTCCGATTTCCGCTGCCGAATTCGCTGCGTTCTGTCGGTAATGACAGTCAGACTGTTATCCATGAACGCCGTCAGAAGTCTGCGCACCCAGGTCGGCACCCTGACCGTCGAGGCCGACGATGCGGGTCTGCGATCTGTGCACTGGGGAGCGGACACCGAACAGCCGGGGTCGCCCGAAGCCGCTGGTATCGCCGAGCAGGCGGTGCGGCAACTGGAGGAGTACTTCGCCGGCGAGCGGAGCAGCTTCGAGCTGCCGGTCGACCTGACCGGGCTCGGGGCCGCCAGCACGGCGGTGCTGACCGCCCTGAAGGACACCGTCGGCTACGGCGAGACCGTCACCTACGGCGAGCTCGCCGCCCGCAGCGGCTCGTCGGTTCCGGCCCGGGCGATCGGCTCGATCATGGGCAGCAACCCGCTGCCGATCGTGATCGGCTGCCACCGCGTCGTGGCCGCCGACGGATTGGGTGGCTATTCCGGCGGCGAGCCGGGGCAGGGTCGACAGACCAAGGTGTGGTTGCTGGAGCATGAGGGCGCGCTGCCGCCGGCCCTGATCTGAGGTTCAGTCGGGCAGCAGCACCTCGACACCTGCCGCGTCCAGGGCCTCGGCCAACGGCGGTGCGGGCGGCGCGTCGGTGACCAGGTAGTCGGCCGCTGCGAGGTCGGAGATCTTGGCGAACAGCCGACGGCCGAACTTCTGCGCGTCGGCCAGCACGGCCACTCGTTCGGCGCAGTTCATCATCTCCCGCATCATCGCCGCCTCCGCGAGGTTGCTGGTGGTGAAGCCGGCGTCGGCCGAGACGGCTCCGACGCCGATCAGCGCCAGGTCGCCGTTGATGTCGAGTTCGTTGCCGCCGGCGTCGCGGAAGCTGACCGGCCCGATGGTGGCCAGGGTGGTGGCCCGGACCGCGCCGCCGAACATGTACACCTCGCGCACCACCGACGAACCGAACGCCGGTGGCACCAGCAGGTTGTTGGTGGCGACGGTGAGGTCGTGGTGGTCGCGCAGGGCGCGCGCCACCGCGAGCACCGTGGTGCCGCCGTTCATGATGATCGTCGAGCCGTTGTCGACCAGCCGGGCCGCGACCTCGGCGATCCGGCCCTTCTCCGCCTCCTGCTCGGTCAGCCGGACGTCGACCGCTCGATCCAGCTGGCGGGCGGCGGCCGAGCTGACGGCCCCGCCGTAGGTGCGGACCAATCGGCCGTCGGCGCTGAGTCGGTCCAGATCGCGACGGATGGTGTCGATCGAGACGCCGAAGCGCTCGGCGAGTGACCCGACGGTCACCTGGCCGACCTCGTCGAGGTGGGCCAGCAGGCGTGCCTTCCGACCGGCCGGCAGTTGGCGCTGCCCGTCGTCGCCGGCTGCGGGCATGGTGCTCCTTGCGCTCGGATCCGTTCAGGAGCTGCAGACTATCGCAACTTCTCGGCAGGTGTCGCACAGAAGCGCAGTAAACGCAGCAAACTGCGGTGCGTGCCTCTTGCGATGCCGCAGAGAAGCGCATTAACCTGCACAAACCGGCACAGATCGGTATTCATCTGAACAAGGGAGTTGACGATGACAGTGCCTCGCAGGCTGCTGCGCCGCGCGACCCGGCTGGTGACCGTGCTGGTCGCCGCGACGATCCTCGCCGTACTGCCCGGCTGCAGTTCGGACTCCGGATCCGACGACGGACCGGTGACCCTCGAGTTCGCCCAGTGGTGGGCGGCCGAACTGCCCGACGGCGCGTTGGCGAAGCTGGTCACCGAGTTCGAGTCGCAGAACCCGGGGATC
This sequence comes from Microlunatus soli, assembly GCF_900105385.1. Lineage (NCBI taxonomy): Bacteria > Bacillati > Actinomycetota > Actinomycetes > Propionibacteriales > Propionibacteriaceae > Microlunatus > Microlunatus soli. The sequence goes on from NZ_LT629772.1 coordinate 4,913,880, forward strand.
AAGATCAAGTTGCTGACCGCACCCTTCGCCTCCACAAAACAACAGTTGATCTCCGGTGCGGCGTCCCGGACGCTGCCCGACGTGATGGGCCTGGACGGCTCCTGGGTCAACGACTTCACCCGCCAGCACGCGATCGCCGACCTGTCGGAGCTGATGACCCAGGCGAAGTACGACCCGAGCCAGCTCGCCAGCCAGGTCAAGGTCGACGGCAAGACGACGATGATCCCGGTGGTCAACTTCGTCTACCCGATGTTCGTCAACAAGGACCTGCTGAAGAAGGCCGGTGTGTCGAAGGTGCCCTCGACACGGAGTGAGTTCAAGCGAGCCGCGATCAAGATCAGCAAGCTCGGTGGCAACGTCAAGGGCTGGGCACTGCCACTGGACTCCTCGGTCCCGGTCGGTGTCGGCAATGACGTGATGTCCTGGGCGTGGGCCTCCGGCGGCAGCATGCTCACCCCGGACGGCAAACCCGACCTCACCGGGCCGCAGGTGACCAGCGTCGTGCAGTACCTCAACGAGCTGAACGCCGCCGGCGTGATCTCCCCGGGCTACCTGACGATGAAGGAACAGGACAAGGTCGAGAAGTTCACCACCGGACAGGTCGGGATGGCGATCGACACGCTGGCTCACATCAACCTGATCCGGAAGAACAATCCGGAGCTCAACTTCACCGTCGCCCCGATCCCGGCGGTCGACGGCTACACCGGCAAACGCGGGCTGCCGTACGCGTCCTGGGGGATCGGTATCGCCGAATCGTCGGAGCACAAGGAAGAAGCGTTCAAGTTCGTCCAGTTCCTGCTCAGCAAGAAGGCCAACGGTGAGTTGAGCACACTGGCCAACGGATTCCCGGGCAACAAGACCGCCAAGCCCGACCTCAGCGAGAGTGATCCGCTGTTCCGCACCGCCTACGGCATCTACCGGAAGAGCAAGATCACCAACGAATTCGTCGGGATGCCGAAGTCGGAGGATCTGATGCGCAGCTTCGACGAGCAACTGCAACAGACGATGACCGGCAAGAAGAAGCCCGATGCCGCACTGGCAACCGCTCAACAGAGCTGGACGACGGCCATCTCGGGGTCCTGATGAGATCGACGCTCGAGATGCCCACTCGGTCCGGGCCCGCGTCGCCGGTGTCGACGCCCGGCCCGGTGCGGCCCGCCCCGGTGCGTCGTCGCCGTCGTCTGCATCGGCTGGTCCCGTACGGCTACCTGTCGCCGACAGCGTTGTTGATCATCGTACTGATGGTGATCCCGATCGTGATGGTGATCGGCTACTCCTTCGCCGACAACGTGATCGTCGAGCCCAACCCGGTGTTCGCCGGGCTGGCCAACTACGTCAAGGTGCTGACCGACCCGAACTTCCTGGCCGCGCTCCGGCACACGGTCGCGTTCATCATGATCAGTACAGCGGCCCACCTGTTTCTCGGGCTGACCTTCGCCAGGATGTTGAACTCGCCGCTGCTGGGTGGTCTGGCGAAGGCGATCTTCCGGCTGGTCTACATCCTGCCGTGGCTGTTCACGATCGCCGTGGTGGCGGTGATCTGGCGGCTGTTGCTGGACCCGTACGGTGTGGTCAACTACGTGCTGCAGACGATCGGCATTCTGCAGCACGGGGTGGACTGGCTGGCCGATCCGTCGCTCGCCCTGTGGGCGGTGACGTTCGTCAACATCTGGTCCGGCTATCCGTTCTTCATGATCAGCCTGCTGGCCGGGCTGCAGGGCATCTCGCCGGAGCTCTACGAGGCCGCCGCCGTCGACGGTGCCGGTGGGGTCAGCCAGTTCTTCCACGTCACGATCCCGCAGCTGAAGCCGATTCTGCTGAGCATGACGGTGCTCGACCTGATCTGGACCTCCCAGCAGTTCGCCCTGATCTGGATGACCACCGGCGGCGGGCCACTGAATGTCACCGAGATGCTCAGCACCTACACCTACAAGCAGGCCTTCAGCAGCTACGAGTTCGCCACCGCGTCGGCCAGTGCGGTGATCGTCCTCGGGTTGAGTCTGATCCTCGCGCTGTGCTACGTCCGTTCGCAACGGGAGGTGACACGATGAGGACATCACCCGCGCGCGTGCTGCTGATGAGGATCGGCCTGATCGCCGGTCTGCTGCTCGGCGCCGCCTTCGCCGCGCTGCCGGTGGTCTGGATGCTGTCCACCTCGTTCAAGACCAACGGTGAGGTGTTCGCGCTGCCCCCGAGGTTGATCACCAGGCATTTCTCCTTCGACGCCTACGCTGCGATCCTGGGCAACCCGTCCCAGCTGCGGTTCTTCGCCAACAGCTACATCGTCGCCGGCTGTGTGACGGTGCTGACGCTGCTGGTGGCGGTCCTCGCCGGATACGGCTTCAGCCGACACGAGTTCCGTTTCAAATCCAGCATCAACGTGATCATCATCGCGGTCCAGGCGGTGCCGCCGATGACTCTGGTGATCCCGTACTTCGGGTTGGTGGTCGCCCTCGGGCTGTACAACACCTATCCCGGCCTGATCCTGACCCACATGGTGTTCACGCTGCCTTACGCCATCATCATGATCACCGCCTACTTCAACCGGTTGCCGCGGGAGCTGGACGAGTCGGTGAAGGTCGACGGCGGTGGCGGCTGGGGAGCGCTCTGGCGGGTGCTGGTGCCGATCTCGGTGCCCGGCCTGATCGCCGTCGGCGTCTACACCTTCATGATCAGCTGGAACGAGTACCTGTTCGCACTGACCCTGACCCGGACCGACGACATGCGCACCGTGCCGATCGGTATCCAGCTGCTGATGGGGCAGCACTCCTATGAATGGAACCAGATGATGGCGATGAGCATCCTCGGTTCCGTCCCGGTGCTGATCGTTTTCCTGATCTTCCAACGTCGCTTCATCGGCGGGCTGACTGCAGGAGCGGTCAAGGCCTGAGCCGGCGCACCGACTGCAACCCGACAGACCAAGATCAATTCGACCCCAAGATCAATCCGACCCCAAGATCAATTCGACCAAGGAGAAAGACGTCCCATGCTCACCACCGGTAAGGCCATTCTCGATGTCGCCAACGAGCACAACTTCGCCGTCCCGGCCTTCAACATCAGTGACTACGCCATGTTCAACGGCATCGTCGACGTGAGCGAGGAGCTGGACGCCCCACTGATCGTGGCGATCCATCCCAGCGAGGTCGCTCACATCGGCCCGGACGTGAATGCCGCCATCGCCCAGCGCGCCCATCGGTCGTCGGTCCCGATCGCAGTGCACTGGGACCACGGGGCGAGCTATGCCGAGATCATCACCGCGATCAAGACCGGCTTCACCTCGGTGATGATCGACGGGTCGATGCTGCCTTTCGAGGACAACATCGCCGTATCGTCGAAGGTGGTCGAGGCAGCGCACGCGGTCGGCGTCTCGGTCGAGGCCGAGCTCGGAACGATCGGACAGACCGATACCCAGGCCGAGGCCGGCACGTCGTCGATCATCTACACCGATCCGACCGACGCGGTCGACTTCGTCAAGCGGTCCGGAGTGGACAGTCTGGCGGTGGCGATCGGGACCTACCACGGCATCTACCCCTCGACCCTGAAGCCGGAACTCAAGCTGGACCTGCTGCGTGAGATCAAGGAACGGGTCGAGCTGCCGCTGGTGCTGCACGGCGGGTCGAACAATCCCGACGACGAGATCGGTCAGGCCGTCAAGCTCGGCATCAACAAGATCAACATCTCCAGCGACATCAAGGTCGCCTACCACGATGCGTTGCGCGAGGTGCTGAAGGATCCGGCGCTGCGCGAACCGAACGTCATCCAACCGGCTGCGGTGCAGGCGATGAAGGTGGTCGCCGCCCAGAAGATCTCCCTCTTCGACGCAGCCGGACGCGGTGCGCTCTACTGATGCGCTCCGACGTCGTACTCGGTCTCGGCGGCGGCATCGACTACGAGCTGACGCTGTCCGCGCCGGTCCTGGACGCGCTGGTCGAGGAGTACCGGATCGGTGCCGACGAACTCGATCGGCGCGCGGAGATCCGCACCGAACGTGATCTGGTGATCTCGATCCTGGATCACCTCAGGCACGGTGAAGGTGGCGAGCACTTCGTCGTCGACCCCGAGGTGATCACCACCTTCGCCGCGCGGATGCCGCGCAGGATCACGCTCGGTGGTTCGTCGGTCCGGGCGGGGTTGGTGTTGAGCAGATCGGGGATCGACCCGACCCTGCATTTGGTCACCGTCAATGATCATCTTCGGCGGCTGCTGCCGGCGAACTGTCACTACGTCTGCAGCGGGACCGAGGACAGCAGCTACCCGCACCTGATCGCGCAATACGAACGCGGCCTCCGGGTCCGGGTCGGAGAGCGGGAACTCACGGCGGCCCGGGCCAACCGGTTGATCTACGTCAACGACCCGCCCAACGAGGAGATGGTGCTGCGCGACGACCTCGGTGATCTGCTGTCCCGAGCACGGGTCTTCATGTTCGCCGGACTGAACGGGATCCGGCGCAGCGACCTGCTGCAGGACCGGCTCGCCACCCTGCGCCGGGCGCTGTCCCGGCTGCCGCCGGAGGCACTGGTCTACTACGAGGACGCCGGCTTCCACGTCGAGGAGTTCAAGCCGATCGTGCAGCGCGCCCTGCTCGACCGGATCGACGTGTTCGGGCTCAACGAGGACGAGCTGCAGAGCTATCTCGGTCGACGGGTCGACCTGCTGTCGGCCGATCACATGCTGACCGCCCTGCGTCAGGTGCGGACCATCGTGCCGGCCAGGACCCTCGTCGTGCACACCGCCCACTGGGCCGCGGCGGTCGGGGAGCGGGCCGCTGACTGGCGAGCCGCACTCGACGCCGGTGTCACCCATGCCGGCGCCCGGTACGCCTACGGCGACGACTGCACCGACGACCAGCTCGACCGGGTCCGCCGGGGCCTGCGGCAGCCGCAGGCGGTCACGTTCGCCGAGGGCCTGGAGCGTCGGTGGGGTCCGGGACTGGTGTGCCGGCCCGCCGCTCGACTGGACGTCGAGCATCCGACGACGATCGGGCTCGGCGACACCTTCGTCGGCGGATTCCTGTCCGCCGTCGTGCCGGTGGGCGCCGATGTGGGTGGTGGTCTCTAGTCTGGTGGTCGGTCCGATGACCGACCGCAGATCTACTGGGTGCCGTGAGGGGTGGGCGATGATCGACCTGTCCGACGACGCCATCGGCAACCTGGTCGGTTGGAACACCCTCTACCGCGGTGTGGAGTATGCGGCGTCCGGGCGCGTCGAGCGGGTCAACTGGTCGCAGGGGCAGAGTGTGCTGGACGGTGTGGTCTCCGGTTCCCGACCTCAGCCCTATCGGGTGAACATCCTGTTCAACGGCGGTCGGACCTCCCGGCCGACGGTCGGGGTCTGTTCGTGCCCGATGCACATCAACTGCAAACACGTCGCCGCCACCCTGATCGGCGCTCGGCAGCCGTCCGAAGACGACGCCGGGTCGACGTCGTGGCGTCGGATGCTGGAGCCGTTGGTCCGGCACAACACTGCGCCGGTCACGGCGGTGGCACTGCAACTCGACCTGCGCTCGTCCTCACCCGAGCCACTGCGGGCCCGGCCGGTGGTCAAGGGCAAGAGCGGACGGTGGATCCGCGGCGACGTCGGCTGGCAGCTGTTCGGCACATCCTCGCCGGCCGGAGACTTCGACCCCGGGCACCACCAGCTGCTGGCCGCGATCCGAGGGCTCGGCCGCGATCAATGGTCCCATCAGCAGAACTGGAAGCGGCTCGACGACGTCTCCAGTTCGGCACTGTGGGCCCTGCTCGGCGACGTCCGGCGCTCCGGACTGACCCTGATCGGTGACGACAGCGGAGCCCCGGTGCTGATCGACGACGAGCCGGTCCGGGTCTGGCTCGAGGCCCACCGTGACGACGACGGACTCACGTTGGCGCCGGTCTTCGAACAACAGGGGGAGACCTTCGATCCGACCAAGACCACCGTGGTCGGCGTACCGCAGCAGCTGTTGGCCCGCCGCGACGACGACGGCGGACTCCGGTTCGCGATGCTGGAGCAGCCACTCGATCCGGCGATCAGCCGGCTGCTGATCAGCGGTCAGTCGCTGGTGGTGCCCGGGGAGGACGAGCAGAAGTTCCTGGACGACTACTTCCCGCGTCTTCGGACCACCATCGCGGTCCGCTCCAGTGACCACAGTTTCGTACCACCTGCCCGCCGCGAGCCGGTGCTGGCGCTGGAGCTCAGGCCTCGGTCGGATCACCAGATGGAGTTGCGCTGGGACTGGTGGTATCGACGGGGTGAGGACGATCCGGGTGAACGGTTCTCGCTGGTCGTCGGCGCTGGATCGCAGAATCGTGATCTGCCCGCCGAGCAGGAGATCCTGACCCGGCTGGACCTCAAACGCTTCGACGTGCTGTTGGACAGCTCGGTCTCGCGTTCGCTGCTGGCCCGCAACAAGCTCGGCACCGAGGACATGATCCACTTCGTTTCCGAGGTGCTGCCGCAGTTGGACGGGCAGGCTGGCTTGATGATCATCTTCGAGGGTCAGCTGCCGGAATACTCCGAAGCCTCCCGGCCGCCGATGATCAAGGTCAAGACCGAGCACATCCGTGGCGAACGGGATTGGTTCGAGCTGTCGGTGACCGTCGAGGTCGACGGTGAACGGGTGGAGTTCGCCACCCTGTTCAAGGCGCTGGCCAAGGGCGAACCCATGTTGGTGCTGCCCAGCGGCACCTACTTCCGGTTGAACCGCCCGGAGTTCCGGCAGCTGGCCGATCTGATCGCCGAGGCCAGGGCGATCGGCGAACCGACGGCCGACGGTGTGACGGTCAGCCGCTTCCAGGTCGACTGGTGGGAAGAGATCGAGAAGCTCGGCGTCGATCTGGAGCAGGCGGCCGAGTGGCGGTCGGCGATCAGCGGATTGCGCAGCGCCGGTGAGGTGGAGCGGATCGAACCACCCGCCGGGTTCACCGCGACCCTGCGCGACTACCAGCGCGACGGCCTGGACTGGCTGGCCTATCTTCATGATCACGGGCTGGGCGGGGTGCTCGCCGACGACATGGGACTGGGCAAGACGTTGCAGACCCTGGCCCTGATCTGTCACGCCCGGGAGCGGGGGACCGGCGGATCCGAGCCCTACCTCGTGGTCGCGCCGACCAGCGTGGTCGGCAACTGGGCTGCCGAAGCCTCCCGGTTCGCTCCCGACCTGAAGGTGGTCGCGATCACCGAGACCGAAGGCAAGTCCGGCGTCGCGCTCCCCGATGCCGTGGCCGGCGCCGATCTGGTGCTCACCTCGTACACGCTGTTGCGGATCGACTTCGACAACTATGCCGCGCTGCGCTGGGCCGGGATGATGTTGGACGAGGCGCAGTTCGTGAAGAACCATCAGTCCCGGGCCTACCAGTGCGTCCGGATGATCGACGCGCCGTTCAAGGTGGCGATCACCGGGACGCCGATGGAGAACAACCTGATGGAGCTCTGGTCGATGTTCTCCATCACCGCGCCGGGTCTGTTCCCCGGCCCGACAGCGTTCCGGGACGACTACGCCAAGCCGATCGAACGCAACCATGATCAAACTCTGCTGGACCGGCTGCGTAGCCGGGTGCGCCCGTTCATGCTGCGGCGGACCAAGGAACAAGTGGCAGCGGAACTGCCGCCGCGGCAGGAACAGGTGATCGCCCTGGATCTGCTGCCCAAACATCGCAAGGTCTACCAGACCCATCTGCACCGCGAACGGCAGAAGATCCTCGGCCTGCTCGATGATCTTGATGCCAACCGTTTCGAGGTGTTCCGCTCACTGACCCTGCTGCGGCAACTCAGCCTGGACGCCTCACTGCACGACGACCAGTACGCCGACGTGCCGTCCACGAAGCTCGAGGCGCTGGCGGATCTGGTCACCGAGATCCTCGCCGAGGAACACCGGTTGTTGATCTTCAGTCAGTTCACCGGATTCCTCACCAAGGTCGCCGAGCAACTCACCGCCGCAGGCATCGACTACGCCTACCTGGACGGGCGGACCAAGAACCGGCCCGAAGTGATCGACACCTTCAAACGCGGTGCGGTGCCGATCTTCCTGATCAGCCTGAAGGCCGGCGGCTTCGGTCTCAACCTGACCGAGGCCGACTACTGCATCCTGCTCGACCCCTGGTGGAACCCGGCCTCCGAGCAGCAGGCCATCGACCGGATCCACCGGATCGGGCAGACCCGCAATGTCATGGTCTACCGGCTCGTCGCCAAGGACACCATCGAGGAGAAGGTGATGGCGTTGAAGGCCGACAAGGCCAAACTCTTCGCCAGCGTGATGGACGGCGCTGCCGCGTCCGGCTCGCGGCTTTCCGCGGCCGAGATCCGGTCCCTGATCGCCTGACCCGAGGAAGGTCACGCGGCCGGGGCGATCGCCGCGGGTCAATCGGCATCCTCGACACTGTTGACGATCCGCGCGAGGTCACCGGGGTCCGGGGACTGTCGGAGGCCGACTTCTCCGACGGCGATCAACATCGTGACGCCGCCCTCGGAATCGGACCATCCGAGAATGGCGATCACCGCCGCCTCTCCGTCGCAGGGATCGTCCGACGGTGCGAGGTCGATGCGCGCGGAAAGCGCCGCGGTGCCGCCCTTGGCGTCGTCCTGACCGATCTTCAGCTGGTGTGAACGGTCGGAGTAGAACTCGTCGGCCGAGTGCTGCACCTCGGCCCGTACCGTCTTCCGCGCGTTCTTGGCGTGCCGCTTCTGCGTGAGCACAACCATGCCGAGCGACTCGCTCGGGTTGGACGTGCAGAACCCCTGGGCATACGTCGGCCTCGGGACCGTCGTGTTACCGCGCTGCACGGTGCGGATCTTCCAGTCTGGTGGAACGTAGTAGCGCAGGTGCCCGTACGTCACCGGTTGCCAGTCCGAGGGCACCTCGGAGGATGACGAACTCGGCCGTGGTGGCTTCGTCGACGGTGTCGCCGGGTGACTTGTCACCGAGGTGGGCTCGGGGGTCGACGTCGATTGCACGTCCGACGTCGACTGCGCGTCCGGTGTCCCGCACGCTCCGAACAGGGCCAGGGCGGCGATCATTCCCGCGACAACGGCGGGACCGCGCGGCCGAGTCCTGCCGACCCGCGGCCGATGGGTAGTCCTCACCCGACGTCTCCTTCGGTGATCGTGCTGTCCTGTGACGGCGCATCACGGTAGCGACCCGGAAGGGGATCTGGCGGGAACTTCGATCAAGCTCGAATAAGGTCCCTGAGGTTGTCGAAGGGCAGTGGGGCTGTGGGGGCTAGAACTGGACCAGGCAGAACGGGTGGCCGATGGGGTCGGCCAGAACGGTGAAGTTGTCACCACCGCCGTCCAGTCGGGTGGCGCCCAGCTGGACGGCCCGCAGCGTCGCCTCGGCAAGATCATCGACTCTCGCGTCCAGATGCAGGAACTGCGGGCGTTCGCCGGTCGGCCAGGTCGGTGGTCGGTAGTTGTCGACCTGCCGGAAGCACAGGCCGGGCCGATCGGCGGAATCGCCGATCACGATCGGGGAGTCCTGCACTCTGATCATGCCGAGCAGATCTTGGTAGAAGGTCGCCAGCGACTCCGGGTCGGGGCAGTCGATGACGATGCCGTGCAGTCGTCCGATCATGGATCGAACCCTAGCCGGACGCCCTGACAAGCGCCGGGAGCGAGTTCCTCGAAGTGCTCGATCACCAGGGCACGACGCCGGCATCCTCGAAGAAGCCGCCGGTCGGGCCGTCGTCGGGCAGGGTGGCGAGCTTGATCGCGATCGCCGCGCCCTGCTCGGGGGTGCGGTGGCCGCGGAAGCCGTTCAGATCGGTGGCGACGAAGCCGGGGCAGCCGGCATTGATCAGGATGTTGGTGTCGGCGAGTTCCTTGACGTACTGGATGGTGACCGCGTTCAGCAACGACTTGGACGGGGAGTAGGCGATCGAGATCGGTCCGGTCTGCCCTTCCGGATCGGTCTGCCGGGTCAACGAGCCGACGCTGCTGGACATGTTCACGATCCGCGGTGACGTCGAACGGCGCAGTAGCGGCAACACGGCGTTGGTCAGGCTGATCACGCCGAGCACGTTGGTCTCGAGCACGGCCCGGATGGTCGGCAGGTCGGCGGCGGTCGGCTGTTGCAGCGGGCCACCTGTGATGCCGGCGTTGTTGATCAACACGTCGAGCCGGCCGGCACGTGCCTCGAGCTGTTGTGCGGCGGCAGCGACGCTGGCTTCGTCTGTGACGTCCAGCGGCACCCCGAACGCGTCGGCTCCGCCCGCCCGTAGTTTCGCCACGGCCTCCGCACGGCGACCGTCATCACGAGCGCCGACGCCGACCTGCCAGCCGAGCTTGCCCAGGCCGGCGGCGATCTCGTATCCGATGCCTTTGTTCGCGCCGGTGACCAGCGCGATCGTCTGTTCTGTCATGGCGCCCATGCTGCTCCGTGGTGGTGCTCGGACCAACACCGATCGGGTGTCTAGCGATACCCCAGGGGTATCGGTTGCGGCGGAGTGGAAGTAGCGTTTGCGATCATGGAGACGCGGGAGTTGCGCTACTTCGTTGCGGTGGCCGAGGAGCTGCACTTCGGCAGGGCCGCCGAGCGGCTCGGGATCGCTCAGCCGCCGTTGTCCCGGGCGATCAGGCAACTCGAACGGCGACTGGGCGCGCCGCTGCTGGAACGCACCAGTCGCTCGGTCGGGCTGACCGAGGCGGGCGTGGTCCTGTTGCGGGAGAGTCGGACGGCACTGGATGCGGTCGACGCCGCGGAGCGGCGCACCCGGCGGGCCGCCCTTGCGCCCACGGGCGACCCTGGCGTGGTGCTCGCGACGAAGGCCGGTGCCTCCAACGGACTGTTGTCCAAGCTGCTCGACGTCTACGCCGCCGAACCCGGTGCGGTCAGCGTCGAGGTCGTGCTCTGCGGGATCGGTGAGCAGGAACAGTTGCTCCGGGACGGCCGAGCAGACGTCGCGTTGTTGCATCGGCCGTTCGACGGCACGGCCGGTTTCGACACCGAGGATCTCGGGTCCGAGAGTCAGCTGCTGGTGTTGCCTGCCGGCCACCCGCTGACCGGCCGGACCGATCTCCGGATGGCCGACGTCGCTGCACTGACCGCCCCGCCGATGGCTCGATGGCCGCGCACGGACGGCAGCTATCCCGACGGGCCGGGACCGCAGGTGCGCGAGCATTCCCAACTGCTCCAGTTGATCGCCCTCGGTCGGGCCGCCGCGCTGCTGCCGGAGTCGGTGCGCTCGCATTTGGGCGAGGACCTGGTGTCGGTGCCGGTGATCGATGCACCGACCGTCACGACCGTGATCGCCTGGCCCCCGCAAAGCCGGTCGACCGCCGTTGCCGGACTGGTCCGGACCGCCACCCGACTCTGAGTGCCGTGTCACGCTGCAAAAGATTTGCGTTTTGGGTTGGAATTCTCCGATGATCTAGCTAATGTCTTGCAGACGTGTGGGCGACCGGTCGAGGGGGATCACGATGGCGACACCGCGTACCGGCTCCGGCCGACTGAGCCGGCGACGGTTGCTGGCGGCCACCGGTGCCGCCGCAGCGGCCGGCGTGCTGCCGGCCTGTGGCAGGAGGACACCGTCCGGTGACGGACCGCTCCAGGTCTGGGGCGGTGTGCCGGCGGAGTCCGGTCCGGCGGATCTGATCAAGGACTTCGAGCGGAGCCACCCCGGCACCAAGATCAACTACACCCGCTACGTCAACGACGAACGTGGCAACCTGAAGCTGGACTCCGCGCTGCAGGGCGGAGTCGACATCGACATCTACTTCACCTACCTGCCCGCCTCACTGGCACTGCGCTCGGAATCCGGGCTGACCGCCGACCTCACCGACCGCGTTCGGGCGGACCCCGAATTGGCACCGTTCCTGGATCGGCGACAGCCGCGCGCATTCTGGTCCGGCGACCGCATCCACGGACTCGCGACGACCCGGGAACCCAACTTCGTGTTGATCAACGAGAAGCTGCGTCGACGGGCCGGCGCCGAGCTGCCGACCGCCTGGACGATCGAGGACTACCGGGATTATGCCCGACGACTGACCACCGATCGGACGGCCGGCGCCTACACGGTTCCCGATGTCGCGCGGATCGCCCTCGGTTCGGACTACTGGTACACCGCTGACGGCAGATCCAACTTCGGCGACCCGCACTTCCTGCAGGGGCTGCGACTCGGCCAGCAGATGATCGCCGAGGGCAGTCTCTATCCGTGGCGCGAAGTGCTGGCCCGGCAACTGGATGCCTATCAGCAGAATGCCTTCCTGGCCGGCGACTTCGCGATCTGGCCGACGGCGCCGTTCAACCTGCGCTACCTGAACGACGACGAGGAATACGCCCACGACTTCCGGGTCAGCTGTGCACCGGTGCCGACCGTGTCGGGTGGCGGTGACTGGGATACCGGGACCTACGGCAACTTCATCATGATCAATCCGACATCGCGTCGCCAGGACCTGGCCTGGGAGTTCGCCCGGCACTGGGTCACCGAAGGAGCAGCCCCGATGATCACTGCCGGCAAGATGCCTGCCTTGGACACGGTCGACCCCGAGACGGTGCTGACCGGGCTGCTCGGCCAGCAGCCCGACAAGCACTTCGATGTCGACTCCTTCCATCGGGTGCTGGTCGACCAGCACCCCAAGCTGGTGATGGATACCGAGCTGTCCGGTTATCCGGAGATCGAGCTCGCCTACTCCCAACAGCGCGACCTGTGCTGGCTGGAGGAAAAGGCACCCGAGGCGGCGATCGCCGAGGCCGAGAAGCTCGCCGACGCCGCGATCCGACGCGACATCGGGACGGAGTGATCATGGTCGCCTCCACAGCCGTTCGCCCGACATCGGTCGACACCGCCGGTCCCGCCGACCGGTCGCGTCGGAATCGTTCCGAGCCCAGTGGTTGGGTCGGATTGGCCTTCATCGCGCCGAACCTGATCGGGGTGCTCGCCTTCACGATCATTCCGTTGGTCTCGGTTGTGGTGCTGGCCTTCACCGACTGGAACGTGGTCTCCGGCATCGACGGGATCCACTTCATCGGCCTGCAGAACTTCGTCAGCATCGCCCGCGACCCCGGCTTCTGGAACGCGCTGCTGCTGACGGTGATCTACGCCGGTGTCAGCGTCCCGGTGACGGTTGTGCTCGGACTGTTCCTCGCGCTGGCGCTGAATCGGGACCTGCCCGGTCGCGCAGCCCTGCGGGCGATCTTCTTCATGCCTTACATCGTCAGTGTGGTGGCGATCGGCATGACCTGGCTGATGATCATGAACCCTCGGGCCGGACTGATCAACCAGGTGCTGTCGTTCTTCGGTCTGCAACATCTCCCCGGCTGGTTCGCCTCCTCGCACTGGGCGCTGCCCGCCCTGATCCTGATGGCGATCTGGGGGAGTGTCGGCTATGCCTCGCTGATCTATCTGTCGGCTCTGCAGGACGCACCGACCCAGTTGTACGAGGCCGCCGACGTCGACGGGGCAGGCGTCTGGGCGAAATTCCGGATGATCACCTGGCCGGCGATGTTGCCGACCACGGTCTTCCTGCTGGTCACCCTGTTCATCGGCGCGTCCCAGGGCTTCGGCGTGATCGCCCTGATCACCTCCGGCGGTCCGGGCAACTCGACGACCACTTTGTCCTATTACATGTATCAGAACGGCTTCCAGTTCTACCGGTTCGGCTATGCCTCGGCGATCGGCCTGGTGACCTTCGCCGGGGTGCTCGTCCTCACCCTGCTGACCTGGCGGGCCCAACGCGGGAAGGCACTCCATGACTGACCGCAAACGCCGTTGGCTGTGGGGGATCCCGCTGTGGATCCTGGCGTTGGCCTTTCTGGCACCGTTCGCCTGGATGCTGTCCACATCGCTGAAACAGAGTGTCGATGCCTACCGGATCCCGATGGAGTGGATCCCGAAGCCTGCGGAGTGGAAGAACTACGCCGAGGTGCTGGTCGGCGAGACCTCGGTGCTGCCGGCGTTCCTGAACTCGATCTTCGTCGCGTTCATGCGGGTGGGCGGTGAACTGATCACGGCGACGATGGCCGGCTACGCCTTCGCCCGGATCCGCTTCCGCGGTCGGGAGAAGATCTTCCTGCTCTATCTGGCCACCGCGATCATCCCGTCCCAGCTGTTGCTGGTGCCACGGTTCATCTACTTCCAGAAGATCGGCCTCTACGACACCCTCTGGTCGCTGATCCTGCCCGGTATGTTCACCGTGCTCGGCACCTTCCTGATGCGGCAGTTCTTCATCAGCCAGCCGGCCGAATTCGCCGAAGCGGCTCGGATGGACGGTGCCGGCGAGTTCCGGATCTTCGCCTCCATCTATCTGCCGCTGGCCGCGCCAGTGATGAGCGCGCTCGGCATCCTGGCCTTCGTCTGGTCCTGGAACGACTACGAGTCCCCGCTGGTGTTGATCAGCAACCCCGACGTGTACACGCTGCCGCTCAGCCTGACCAACTTCGTCGACGAGCAGGGACAGATGGATCCAGGACTGTCGATGGCCGCCTCGGTCGTCTCGATCGTCCCGGTGCTGATCGTCTTCGTCCTGCTGCAACGCAGGTTCGTCGCTGCCATGACTCACACCGGAATCAAATGATGACCTCGGCCTCATCGTCACCCGCGAAAGGAAGCTGCGTGCTCAACTTCTCCGGAATCGTGCCGTCGGTCGCCCAGGTCGGCGACTTCGGTCCGCCGCGTAGTGAGATCGGCGTCGGTTCCCTGATCCCCTGGAACAGCTACCTCTACGTCCAGAACTACAACTCCCACAAGGCCGACAGCGGCAGCGGGGTGAGCCTGCGCCGGATCGCCGCGGACCTGACGATGGAGGTGGTTCCCGAGACGCTCGGTGTGGACGGCACCTACACCAACCGGTTCGTGCATTTCCCGACCTCGCAACTCGTCCTCGGGCCGCACGTGATCACCGCCGAGCACAAGATCATCACCATCGACGAACTGGTGCCGCACCGACTCTGCGGTACCGCGCGGCACCTGACCGATCCCGACACCCGGGTCTACGTCCTGGCGATGGAGGGAGAGATCTTCGAACTCGACCTGATCGACTACACCGCCACCCAACTGTGGGATCTGAACGACGAGCTCGGCACCGAGGGTGAGTTCAAGGTGCACTACAAGGACTGCTACACCAGCTTCGGGCGGTTGGTGATCTGCTCCAACGAGTACGGCGAGGATGAATGGGCCGGCCGGCAGAGCCGCGGCCGGCTGGCCGAGTACGACGGCAGCCGCTGGACGATCATCGAGCGATTGCCGTTCACCGCGATCGGCGGCCGGCACGAGTTCGGCGGGACGATCTTCGCCACCGGCTGGGACCAGGCGTCGGCCATCCTGGAGGTGTTCACCGAAGCCGACCTGAGCTGGACGCGTTATCGGCTGCCGAAGGCCTCACACTGCTTCGACCACAAATGGCAGACGGAGTGGCCGCGGATCCGGGAGACCGAGCACGAACGGCTGTTGATGGATCACCACGGGATGTTCTACGAGCTGTCGCCGTGGGCCTACGGCGGTCGGGTCTGGGGTGTCCGGCCGATCTCCACCCACCTCAGTGTGCTCGGTGATTTCTGTTCCTGGCAAGGGATGCTGGTGCTCGGTGCCGACAACGCCTCACCCAGTCATGGGCTCAATCCGTACACCGCCGAGCCACAGTCCGGTCTCTGGTTCGGCAAGACCGATGACCTGTGGGGCTACGGCAAGCCGAGTGGGTGGGGCGGACCATGGTGGCAGGCGGAGGTGCGGGCCGGTGTGCCCTCCGACCCGTACCTGATGACGGGCTTCGACAACAAGTGCCTGCACGTGGAGAACCTCGGAGACCTGGCCGCGACGATCACGATCGAGATCGACTTCGCCGGACACGGTCGGTTCGGCCGGACCGAGGACCTGGTCGTCCCTCCCGGACGGACGGCGAGCCACGTGTTTCCGGCCGGATTCAGTGCTCATTGGGTGCGACTGGTCAGTGACACCGACACCGTCGCAACGGCACAATTCATCTACACCTGATCACAGGAGGCAGGGTGGCCAAGCACACACCGGGGTCGGAGACCAGAGCGCAGCCGGCGAACCCGTTGCAGTTGATCACCGACGCGTTGCCACGGCTGCGCGGTGGCACCGCACGGGTGGCGCGGACGATCCTCACCTCTCCCGACGAGATCGCTGCTGGTTCGATCACCCGGTTGGCGGCGGCCGCCGACACCGCGCCGGCAACCGTCACCCGGCTCGCCACCCACCTCGGCTTCGACGGCTACCCGGCTCTCCGGGCAGCGATCGCGCGGGAATCGGGACGGGCCGCCCAATCGGCCTGGGAATCCGACATCGGCTCGGCGATCGCACCGGGCGATCCGGCCGACAAGGTCCTCAATGTGCTGGCCAGTACCGAGGTGAACGCACTCCGCAATGCTTTGGCCTCGATCGACCTGGCGGCGGTCGAGCGGGCGGCCGATGCGATCGCGGCGGCCGAGCGGGTGCACGTCTACGGCGAGTGGGGCGACGCCATCCCGGCGCAGGAGCTGTCCATCCGGCTGCTGAGGATCGGGGTCCCGGTCTGGTTCCACGATGGCAACCAGTCCTCTCGGATCGGAGCCGGGCTGCTGTCCACCGGCGACGTCGGCATCGTGGTGGCTCGGTCCGGAAACGACCCGATCGCCGAGGAATTCGTCCGGCTGGCGTCGGCACAGGGGGCGACCACCGTGGTGATCACCGGCGAGGTCGATTCCGCGGTGGCCGGGGCCGGCGACATCGTGCTGTTCACCGGCACCCGCAACGGGCGGATCTGGACCGAGTTCTTCGCCGGCCGTGCCAGTGACGTGTTGACCGCCGGACTGCTCTTCGTGCTGGTCGCCCAGCGAGTTCCCGATCGGGTCGCCGCTCACAACCCGTATGGCCCCGAGCACCCGTTCGCCGGCCCGGCTGCCGGCCAGACCGGCATCGACGACCTGCCGACAACTCTGCCGCAGACCTTGCGGGTGGAGATCGACGAACCCCTTCCGACCGACCGGAGATGACAACGATGAAGACCGAGTCCGTACACAGCGACATCACCGTGATCGGCGGCGGCCTGGCCGGCGTCTGCGCCGCCATCGGAGCAGCCCGCAACGGATCCGAGGTCGCGCTGATCCAGAATCGGCCGGTGCTGGGCGGCAACTCGTCCAGCGAGGTCCGCGTCTGGGTCTGCGGTGCCACCGCCCACGGGGTGCAACACTTCGCCCGGGAGACCGGCGTGATGGGCGAACTCTTCGTGGAGAACCAGTTCGTCAATCCCGAAGGCAATCCGTACTACTGGGATCTGACGGTCTTGGAGGCGGTCCGGGCCGAGCCGAGGATCACGCTCTACCTGAACACCGACGTCCGCGAAGTCGCCGCCGACGGCCCCGACGATGCGCGGGTGATCAACTCCGTCACCGGCTGGCAGATGGGCTCGGAGAAGTTGATCACCTTCACCAGTGACCAGTTCATCGACTGCAGCGGTGACGGTCTGATCGGCCTGCTGGCCGGCGCGGAGTATCGCACCGGCCGTGAAGCCCGTTCCGTCTACGACGAGTCCTGGGCGCCGGAGGTGCCGGACAACAATACGCTGGGCAGCACGATCCTCTTCTACAGCAAGGACATCGGCCAGCCGTCGAAGTTCGTCCCGCCGTCCTTCGCCAAGGACATCGTGGCCGCCGGCATCCCCGAGCACCGGGTGATCCGCACCGACATGAACGGCTGCGCCTTCTGGTGGATCGAGTGGGGCGGCGAGTACGACGTCGTCGATGACAACGAACAGGTCCGCGACGAACTGCAAGGCGTGGTGTACGGGATCTGGGACTACATCAAGAACTCCGGCGAGTTCGATGCCGACAATCTCACCCTGGAGTGGATCGGTTCGGTGCCCGGCAAACGGGAGTATCGCCGTTTCATCGGTGATCATGTGCTGACCCAGGCCGATGTGCTGGGACAGACCCCCTTCGAAGACCGGGTCGCCTTCGGCGGCTGGTCGATCGATCTGCACCCGCCCGGCGGTGTCTACGCCACCGAACGCGGATCCAAGCACTGGCACCCGGACGGCAACTACCACATCCCGTTGCGGAGCCTGTATTCGATCAATGTCGGCAACCTGTGGATGGCCGGCCGCAACATCAGCGCCTCGCATGTCGCCTTCGGCACCACGCGGGTGATGGCGACCTGTGCGGTGATCGGCGAGGCCGCCGGCATCGGCGCCTCGGTCGCAGCCCGGGACGGGTTCACCCCGCGGCAGCTCGGGCACGAAGAGTTCTACCGCGTCCGTCGGGCCATGCTGCGGGCCGATGCGTCCACCCTCGGGGTCCGCAACGACGATCCCGATGATCTTGCCCTGACCGCTCGTGCGTCGGCGTCGTCGGTGCTGCGCCGGGTGTCGGTGGAGGAGCCCGCCGACCGGTATCGGTTGGACGCCGCGCTCGGGATGGTGGTGCCGGTAGGGGGACGGTTCGGCGGGATCGAGGTGCTGCTGGACGCCGACGAGGACACCGAGCTCGGCTGTCAGCTGCACGATCCGCTCAAGCCGCAGAACTACCTGCCGCTGAAGCTCATCGAGAAGACCACCGTTGCTGTCCCGGCGGGGGAGAAGCAGTGGGTCCGCTTCGAGCTCGACTGGACCCCCGAGCAGCCGCAGAACGCGTTCCTGGTCTTCGCCGCCAACCCCGCGATCTCGGTGCACACCGCCGAACAGAGGGTCACCGGCAGCATCCTGCTGGGGCATCGCGAGCCGGCTGCCGACGAGCAGTACACCGAGCAGTTCCGCAGCTGGAAGCAGGTGCTGCATCGCCAGGGCCTGTGTCACCGGCTGCTCGAGCCGACCGACGTGTTCGAACCGGAGCAGGTGATCGGCGGCTACGCCCGTCCCTACGGCGGCCCGCAGCTGTGGTCCTCGGAATCGCTCGCGCTCGATCCCGAACCGTGGATCGAGTTGGGCTGGGACCAACCACAGAGCATCGCCGAGCTGGTGATCATCTTCGATGACGACGTCGAGGAGGACCTGATCAACCTGCATCACCATCGGACGCCGTTCGATGCACTGCCCAGCGTCGTCCGCGACTATCGGGTCGAGGCTCGGGTCGACGGCCGGTGGCAGTCGGTCGCGTCGGTCGAGGGCAACCATCGCCGGCACGGACGGCACCGGTTCGCCGATCCGATCGGTACCGATCGGATCCGGGTGGTCGTCAGTGCGACCAACGGCGCCGACCAGGCGCACGTGGTGGCGATCCGCGCCTACGGTCAGAGCCGCTGAAGGTACGGCTCGAGGTCGTCCAACAGGGCAGGGATGCTCAGCACGGTAGGAATGTTGTAGGCCGTCACCCAGGTCAGGTCGACCTGGTCGGCGGTCTTCTTCCGCACCGGTGTCAGTCGACTGAAGATCGGATCCTTGGCCAGTTTCGCGGCCAGCTCGGGGCTGCTCGATCCCATGATCACCAGGTCGACGTCGTTCAGATCGGTGAAGCGTTCCTTGGACAGCACGACCCGGGGCTCGGAGCCGGCTCCGGGTAGCTTGGCCAGCCTCAGTCCGAGGCTGCGCAGGAACAGTGCCGAGGACGCGCTGTCGCTGTTGGTGCAGACGAATTCCGAGGAGCTGAGGAAGTTGCCCAGCTGCACGGTCTTGCCGGCGATCTGCGGGTTGTCGCGCTTGACCCGGGCGATCTTCGCCAGCACCTGGTCGACGACCTGCCGGGCCCGGTCGGCGCGGCCGGTCGCCTTGCCGATGGTCAGTGCGCTGGACTGCCAGGTGGGCACCTCGGCGTTGTCGTCGGTGTTCAGCGCCAGCACCACGGTCGGCGCGATCTTCTTCAGCTTGGCATAGGTCGCTGCGTCGACCTGGTAGTCGCTGCCGATGATCAGGTCAGGTGTATAGCCGGCGACCTTCTCGGCCGGGATGCCGTCGAACGGTGGGATCGCGTACACGGCGCTGTTCTGCTGGTCGATCTTCCCGTCGGCCCACGGGCCCAAGGGTGTGCCGGGCTTCGGCCCGCCGATCGGGGTGAGTCCGATCGCGGCCGCGGTCTCCACCAACTGGTCGTTGAGCAGCACCACCCGCTGTGGCTGCTTGTCGATCGTGATCGGTCCGTTGACCGACGGCAGCGTCACCGGGAATCCGCCACCCGCCGATCCGGTGGCTGTCTGCGGGGTCTCCGAACCGGCCCCGCTGCTGCAGCCTGCCGTCAGCAAGACGATTCCCGACATCAGCCCGACCATCTGCCGTCGCTTCACCATGAACCCCCAGACAAGATCAACTTAGGTCAGCCTAAGTTAGCATGATACGAGTGGCCGTGGGTGGCGTGTTCGACAATCGGGATCGAGCAGCCGGCAGCCGCTGCCGGCAACCGGTGGCAAGGCCGACGATGACGGCCCAGATCCCTGTTGACACAGGGATCGACGGCCCGATGTGATGTGCACGACATCGGCCGGATCCGATTTGATCCGCCGGCTGTCGCGGCCCTACTATTTCGACGTCGAAATCGATCGGGTTCTCCGAAAACGGGGCGACGAAACCCGGCGCTCGCGCCGACCCCACATCCCTCCGGGCTACCCGGAGAACCACATTTCCCAGCCCGGAACGGGCAGTGCACACAGCTATGCCGTCGCGCGCTCTTGCGCGCCACGGCACGGGTCCGTGCGCCCTGCTCACCATGATCATCCAGGACGCTCCGCACGGTGCGCCCATGATCAACTGCGCCCTCGTCGAAGCCGATGTGAACGCGACCGGGACGGGCCCAACTTCACAGCCCAGCAGAGTGTTCGTCGGCCACCGGGGGTGGCAGAAAGCAAGATCGAAGTGATCGTCGATGTCCTTGGTTGGACGGCCGGTGTCTATGGCGCCTGCGTCGCCCTGCCGCTGATCGCGCGGGTCGCCCGGACCCGCTCCACCGCCGGAATCTCCCGACTCTCCTGGCAGTCCAGCCTGGCCAGCAACCTGTCCTGGGTGTCCTACGGCGCCATCACCCACCACATCAATCTCTGGCTGCCGTGTCTGTTGGTCTCGGTCTGCGCGGCCGGCATGTTGATCATGATCGAACGGGATCGTCGCCCGCTGTCCGGCGGCGTGGTCCGCCGCCGGTTCGGGGGACTGGACGGCGGTGCGATCATCCGCACCTTCTGCCTGCCGGCGGCGGCCGCGCTGGTCGCCCTCACGCTGGCGGCGACCGTCGGGTCGTTGGCGTTCGCGGTTGCGGTCTTCATCGCCGCGTCGGTCGCTCAGTTGCTGCAGCTGCGCAGCCTGATGGTCTGCCGCGACATCTCCGCCATCTCGGTGCCGTACCTGGCGATGGGGGTGATCGGCCAGCTGCTCTGGTTCAGCTGGGGACTGCTTGCCGACGACATCTCCAACCAGCTGGTCGCCGGCTTCCTGATCGTGCTGACCACGGCAAACCTGGGCTGCTACGCGCTGCGCCGCTCCGGCGTACGGCCGAGGCCGTTCGCCACCAGAGTTGTCAGAACGTAGGTGGGCCATCGCGCAACGACCGCCTGACAACTCGGGGGAGTTTGCTGCCGAGCGGTGTCGGACGGTGATAATTGTCGGGTGACCGAACAGAACCCGGCCGCCGTTGCCGATCTCGCCCGCAGGTCCCGGATCGCCGGCCGTTCGCTGGCCGGCGCGAATCGCGGTGTCAAGGACCGCGCGCTGCACGCCATGGCCGATGCGTTGGCCAAGGCCGAGGACGCGGTCCTGGCGGCCAACGAGTCCGATGTCGCCGCCGCCGAGCAGGCAGGGACGGCACCGGGGCTGGTCGACCGGCTGCGACTGGACCCGGGGCGGGTCGGTGGGATGGCCGACGGACTCCGCGCGTTGGCCGGGCTGCCCGATCCGATCGGTGACGTCGTGCGCGGCTGGACCAATCCGAACGGCGTCCAGGTGCGACAGGTCCGGGTCCCGCTCGGGGTGGTCGGCATCATCTACGAGGCCCGTCCCAACGTGACCGCCGACGCGGCCGGGATCTGTCTGAAGTCGGGTAACACCGTGCTGCTCCGCGGCTCGTCCTCGGCCGCCGCTTCCAATGCCGCCGTGGTGACCGCGCTGCGCAGTGGGATCCGGGCCACCGGCCTGCCCGCCGACGTCGTCCAACTGGTGCCAGGGCCGCGAACGGTGACCGATGAGCTGATGGCGGCCCGTGGCCTGGTCGATGTGCTGATCCCGCGGGGAGGTGCAGGGCTGATCGATCACGTCGTCGGCAACAGCCGGGTGCCGGTGATCGAGACCGGGGTCGGCAACTGTCATCTGTATGTCGATGCCGACGCCGACACCGAGATGGCGCTGGAGATCATGATCAACGCCAAGGTGCAGCGGCCGAGCGTCTGCAATGCGATCGAGACGCTGCTGGTGCATCGGGAGATCGCCGAGGACTTCCTGCCGGCAGCGCTGCGCCGGCTCGCCGAGGCCGGCGTCACGGTGCACGGTGATGAACGGGTGGCCGGCTACGGCACCGTTGTCCCGGTCACCGACGAGGACTTCGGCACCGAATACAACTCCCTCGATCTCGCCGCCGCCGAGGTCGACTCCCTGGATGACGCGATCGACCACATCCGGCGCTACAGCACCGGGCACTCGGAGACCATCGTCACCGACTCCCAGTCGGCGGCCGCCCGGTTCGTCGCCGAGATCGACGCGGCCGCGGTGCTGGTCAACGCCTCCAGCCGATTCGTCGACGGCGGCGAATTCGGGTTCGGCGCCGAGATCGGCATCTCCACCCAGAAGCTGCATGCCCGGGGACCGATGGGGCTGCCGGAGATGACCAGCACCAAATTCGTCGTCAGCGGAGCCGGTCAGATCCGCTGACGACGGCTTCGCGCTCCGGCTGCGGCTTCGACAGCACCCGGTCCAACCCACTGTTGATCTTGTCGTAGCACCAGGTCCAGGCAAGCTCGACCGGACCACGGGCGAAGCGCAGCTGCCAGAGTGCTGCGAACAGTGCGATCAGGACCGCGGTGGCGGCGAAGATGATCATCGTCCCCGGGACCCGCCACTCGTCCGACATCCTGGTCGCCAGGCCGAATCCCCAGCCGTAGCAGAGGATCGACGCGATCAGGTTCTGGGCGACGTAGCTGCTCAGGGCCATCCGGCCGATCTGCTCGAGGCGGCGGCTGAACCAACCGGCCCGGGTCCGCAGCACGATCTCGGTGACCAGCGCGAGCAGCCCGAGCGAGACCAGGGCGGCCGTCGTGTATCGACCGAAGAGTACGCCGTCCGAGCCGCCGACCACCTGGATCACGAAGTCGACGACGAAGCCGGCACCGCCGATGATCATCAGTCGCCGACGGAGCATCGCGCCGGCCGGCTCCAGGACGCCGGCGCGGAGCAGCCGCGCGCCGAGCAGGAACATGAAGATCGAATAGCCGGTGATCAGGATCGGCTCGAGTCGGAAGATCCCCGGGTTCTGGACCCGGAGCAGCAGCAGGTCCCACCAGCTGCCCTCGGCGTAGACGTTGGTCCGCATCGGGGGATAAGCGGCAGTTCCGGGCTGGGTGATCAACAGGACCGTCAAGGCACTGATCACCAGCACGTGCACCGATCCGGTGACGATCATCCAGGTCCGCTGAGCTCGATCACTGGTCACCACCAGATAGGAGACGACCGCACCGGTGACCGCGTATCCCATCAGGACGTCGAACTCGACCACCAGGACGTAGTGCAGCACCCCGTCCAACAACAGCAGCGCCGCCCGCCACGGATAGCGGCCCGGCCAGGGCCGACCGCGCCGTATCGCCGACCGCCGCTGGATCTCCAGTCCGATCCCGAACATCAGGGTGAGCAGCCCGAGGAACTTGCCCTGGGCGAGTTGCTGCAGCACCTGGCCGATCGCTGCCCAGCCGGCCGGCGTGCCCGGCGGGATCGGTGCGGCAAGGTAGCCGAGCAGGCCGTACGGATTGGTGAAGAGCCAGACATTGGTGCCGAGGGTGCCGAGAATCGCCAGGCCGCGCAGGACGTCGAGGGAACGGAGGCGCTGTGCAGGAGGCGTCATGACATCCAGCGTACAATACGACCGTATTGGTGAGAGGATCTGGCCCATGCCCGACGCATCCAAGCCCGAATCGACTGCCGCTCCCCGGGACCGGCTGCTCGATGCCGTCGTCGAGCTGATGCTGGCCGACGGGTTCGAGGGCGTCAGCGTCCGGCGGGTCGCCACCGCTGCCGGGGTGTCGATCGGCGCGGTGCAACACCATTTCCCGACGAAGTCGGCGATGCTGGCGGCCGCGATGGACCGGGTCTCTGACCAGTTCACCGCTCGCCTGCAGTGCAACGCCGAGGGCCAGCAGGATCCGGAGCTGCTGCTGCGCGCGGTCCTCACCGAGTTGCTCGGCGCCGGGGAGGAACGGCGCCCTGGGACGGTGATCTGGCTGCAGCGGCTGGCCCGGGCCGCCGTCGACGAGCAGGCGGCCGCAGCGCACGCCAAGGACTGGCGGGACATCGAAGCACTGATCGCCGAACTGCTGCGGCAGTGTCGGCCGGACAGCGAACCGAACTGGCGCCAGGACATGGCCGCCGACCTGCTGGGCCTGCTGGACGGGTTGGCGGCGGCCCTGGTCACCGAGCCGGACCGGATGCCGCGGGACCGGGCCGAACGGCTGCTCGACCGACGCCTGCGCGAAGTCCTCGGTACGGGACGGTAGGCTGTCCAGCTATGACGCTCGGCTCGGCCCTCACCACCCCCATCGCGCTGCAGATCGCCGCGATGGAGACCGAACTGCCAGTCCACCCCATCATCTTCGGACTGATCGCCTTCCTCTGCCTGCTGGCGATGTTGGCCGTCGTCCTCTCGATCGGGAAGGGCCGGCCGCACAGCTGAGCCCTCGGGCTCGGCGCACCATCGCCGTACATACGTGACCGAACGCACCGCAGGGCTGGCACGAGATCGCAACCGCCCGCCGCGCCACCGCTATCGCCTCGGGGTGATGGGTGGCACCTTCGACCCGATCCACCACGGCCACCTGGTCGCCGCCAGCGAGGTGGCTCGACGGTTCGCCCTGGACGAGGTCGTCTTCGTCCCGACCGGACGTCCGTGGCAGAAGGACGCCCGCGAAGTGTCCGAGGCCGAGGACCGTTACCTGATGACGGTGATCGCCACGGCGTCCAATCCGCGCTTCACCGTCAGCCGGGTGGACATCGACCGACCCGGGCCGACCTACACCGTGGACACGCTGCGTGACCTGCGCACCGAACGCGGCGACGATGTCGACTTCTTCTTCATCACCGGCGCCGACGCGCTGTCGGCCATCCTCACCTGGCGCGGCGTCGAGGAACTCTTCGGGCTCGCGCACTTCGTCGGCGTCACCCGGCCGGGGCACGAGCTGAGCGTGCCGCCGAAGGAGCAGGTGCCGGAGGGGCGGCTCACCCTGATGGAGGTGCCAGCGCTGTCCATCTCGTCCACGGGCTGTCGGGATCGTGTCTCCGAGGGTGACCCGATCTGGTATCTGGTGCCGGACGGGATCGTCCAGTACATCGCCAAGCGCGGGCTCTACCACGACGACGAGCCCGACCATGCCGGCCATC
Organism: Microlunatus soli; assembly: GCF_900105385.1. Classification (NCBI taxonomy): domain Bacteria; kingdom Bacillati; phylum Actinomycetota; class Actinomycetes; order Propionibacteriales; family Propionibacteriaceae; genus Microlunatus; species Microlunatus soli. The sequence continues at coordinate 4,939,272 of NZ_LT629772.1, forward strand.
AGACGGCGCCGGCCGGTGGCGGCTCTGGTCTGCCGGCCAATCGCCTACCCGACATCGAACGAGCATCGGGCACCGAACGAGGGGGAATACTCTGACTGCCACCGAACGCGCCATCGAACTGGCCAAGGCGGCCGCGGCAGCGGCCTCGGACAAGCTCGGCGCCAACATCGTCGCCTACGACGTGTCGGACCAACTGGCGATCACCGACGTCTTCCTGGTCGTCAGTGCGACCAACGAACGGCAGGTCGGCGCGATCGTCGACGGAATCGAGGAGCGGCTCCGCGACCTGGACGCCAAACCGGTCCGCCGCGAAGGTGACCGCGAACTGCGCTGGGTGCTGCTGGACTACCTCGATGTCGTGGTGCACGTGCAGCATGTCGAGGAACGCACCTTCTATGCCCTGGAACGGATCTGGCACGACTGCCCGGAGATCGATCTCGATCTCGAGGAGCAGCAGTGACCGCCCGCCGGCTGATCGTCTGGCGGCATGGCCGGACCGAATGGAACGCGACCGGCCGCTACCAGGGGCAGGCCGACATCCCGCTGGACGAACTCGGTCAGCGGCAGGCCGCCGCTGCGGCGAAGATGATCAAGGACCTGGAGCCGACCGCGATCGTCGCCAGCGACCTGTCTCGAGCCGCGGCCACCGCGCAGGCCCTGGCTGCCGAGACCGGCCTCACGGTGGTCCATGATCAACGGCTCCGGGAGATCCACGTCGGCAGCTGGGAAGGGCTGACCGTCGACCAGGCCCGCGAGGTTGACCCCGAATCGGTCGAGGCGGTGGCCAAGGGCTTGGACGTCCGGCGCTCACCGACCGGCGAGCTGACCAGTGAGGTCGCGGCACGAGTCGCGGCAGCGTTCAGTGAGATCGTCGAGCGGGCCGACGACGAGGCGGTGGTGGTCGCCACCATGCACGGCTTGGCCGGGCGGGTCGGCATCGCCGAATTCCTCGGCATCGACCACACCGCCCTCGGTGGGCTGCGCAATTGCGCCTGGGTGATCCTGGACCGGCACCCGCTCGGGCACTGGTACATCGCCAACTACAACCTGCAGGCCGAACTCAGCGTCCCCGACGACGACCGCGTCGCCTAGCTCCCTGGGCCTGTCGAAGGTCCCGGAGCCTGTCGAACGGCCGAACTCAACCTCCGGACAGCAACTCCCGGACCACCGGAGCGAGGGCAACTCCGAGATCGCGATTGTTCTGCTCGGTGAAGTGGATCCCGTCGACGCCGTCGGTGCTGATCACACTGCCGGCGTCGAAGAAATGGACGCCGGTGAAGTCGGCGAGCGCCGCGTACAGACCGGACAGCGCCTCGGTCTTCTGCCGGCCGCCGACCCAGATCGCCTCGAACCACGGATGCGGGATCTCGGTCAGCGGCGGTGGCGCCACCAGCAGCAGCTTCGGTGCCGGATACTCGGTGCCGACACCGCCGGTCGAGCCCTGTATCTGGCCGACCAGGATCGACATCGCCGCGGCGATGTCGATCGGCTCCCGATGCAAGAAGGCCTTGGTGTCGTTGGTGCCGAGCATCATGATCACCAGATCGAGCGGCAGTTGACTGGCCAGCGCAGCCGGCAGATAGTCGGCGGCGGCCAGTCGGTCGTCGGTGTGATCACCGGCGACGGTCCGCCCGCTCAGTCCTTCCTCGATGATCACGGTGTCGGCGCCGAGTTCGCGGCTCAGCACACCGGTCCAGCGGACGTCGGGGGAGTAGCGCTCGCTCGGCGCCCCACCCGGCACCGGCACCCAGCCCCAGGTCAGGGAATCCCCGAAACACATGATCCTGCGTACGTCGTCGGCCATGTCCGTACGCTACCGGTCACCCCGATTTCGCATCCGCGGCAGGTGCACGCTAAGATCGCATCCGCTGTTCAAGGGGCTTTGGCGCAGTTGGTAGCGCGTTTCCATGGCATGGAAAAGGTCAGGGGTTCGAATCCCCTAAGCTCCACAGGAGAGTCGAGGTTCGAGCCCTGTCTCGCGTTATCGCGAGGCGGGGCTCCTTCGTTCTGTCGGGGTGTCGGAGACGATGTCGGAATCGGGTCAGTGCGGCAGACTCGCCCGTTTCACGGCAGCCTCGAATGCTGGCGCGAGTGGCAGCAAGGCGGCCCGCATCCGCTCGGCCAATGAGCCGGCGGGGACGACGAATCCGGTGCTCGATGCGGATACCGCAACCGATGTCAGCCAGTCGTGAATGGCCACTCGTGCGGCCGCACCGACGCCGGCAGCGAGCACCCGTGCGGTCAGTGGATCGATGTCGGGTGCGCGCTCTATGAGCGCGTCTGCCAGCGGCCGCTCGCTGATCGCGACGCTGTCTGCATACGACTCTCGGAGAGCGGGACTGGTGGTGATCATCAACAGCACGTCCCGTGCCTGATCCCCGGGGTCGGCGTATTGCTCGACGATCGCGCTGATCACCGCCTCGGACAGGCTGATCTCGTCCGGCCGGGTGGCAATCGCGGTCACGATGCGCTGTTCCCGGTCCGCGGTGATGGCGGCGACGATCGCCTGCTCCCGACTCGAGAAGTAGTTGTTGTACGTCCTCGGCGAGACGCCACTCGCTTCGGCGATGTCGTGGACACGGACGTTGTCGGGGCCACGTTCCAGCGCGAGGCGCAGCGCGGCGTCGCGCAGTGCCACACGGGTGGCCTGCTTCTTCCGCTCCCGCAGTCCGATGTCGTCCTCGGTCACGTCCTCAGTGTCGCAGCCCACATGCGCGCCAGCAAATTTGCGTGCGCGCAGTTTTGTGTAGAGTCGTGGCACCACTCGACGGAAGGAGCATCACGAGATGCGAGGCAGGGGCATGACCTACGACACGGGCTTTGTCCGTCACGGCAGCAACTCCCGGGAGGTCTTCGACGCAGCACGGGTCGAGGAGGAACTGAGGATCATCCGCAACGATCTGAACTGCAACGCCGTTCAGCTCGTCGGCGGCGACCCGGAACGTTTGGAGATCGCGGCCGGTTTCGCGGCAGAACTCGGGATGGAGGTCTGGTTCTCCCCGTACCCACTGGAGCAGACCACCGACCAGATCCTCGACCTTTTCACCGACTGCGCCGAGCGAGCCGAGCGGCTTCGGGTGGCCGGCGCGGACATCGTGTTCGTCGCCGGTGTCGAGCTGAGCGTGATGAATCGTGGGTTCATCGACGGCGACGGTGTCAACGCGCGGCTGTCCACGCTGCTGGCCACTGCCGAAGGGCGAGCCGAGCGGCTCGCCGGAGTGAGTCGGCGACTCAATGCCTTTCTCGCCGAAGCTGTGACGGCCGTCAGAGAGTATTTCCGTGGGCCGGTCAGTTACGCCGCCATCCAGTTCGAAGCCGTCGACTGGGACCCGTTCGACGTCGTGACGGTGGAACTCATCCGCTCCGCAGCCGTCGCCGACATCTTCCGATCCGGTGTGCGCACCCTGGTTGCGCAGAGTTCGAAACCTGTCGCCATCACCGGCTTCGGCGCCGCCACCTGGCGAGGCGCCGGCGACCTGGCTCCGCGCAGCATGGAGATCATCGAGAACGATCCCGAGACCGGGGCACCGACCCGACTGAGCGACGTCGTCGAACGCGACGAGGCCGGTCAGGCGGGCTACCTCGGTGAACTGCTGGCGATCTTCGACAGCGAGGGAGTGGACAGTGCCTTCGTCTTCCTCTTCGCCCTCGACAACCTTCCGCATCGTCCCGACGGCGACCCGCGCGACGACCTGGATCTCGCCAGCTTCGGCATCGTCAAAGTCCTCGAGGAACGGACCGGTAGCAGCTATCCGGGGATGCCGTGGGAACCCAAAGCTGCCTTCGCCGCGGTTGCCGAGTTCTACGCTCAGGGTTGAGCAGGCGCCGGCCAGCTCGGGCCGGTCCTGCGACGGGTTCGCTCAGCGGCGTCCGAGACGGCGCTCACCGGACGCGCCGGGTTGGTAGGCGATCCCGTAGTGGGAGAAGATCTCCGGCTCCAGGGCGGCATCGAGTTCGCCGTCGGTGTCGATCGCCGGAGCGTCCTTGGCAGTCTTCTTGTCGGTCAGCACCCGGACATGTTTGGGCGACACCCGCGCGCCGTCGAGGGGGACGAAGATCAGTCGTCCACCGCCGGGGAATCCGACCTTGACCGTGGCAAAAGATGCCTGCTGGGTTGCGGTGTCGTAGTAGACACCCTCCAGGTTGCCGATCTTGGAGCCGTCTTCGTCCACGACGGGCTCACCTCTCCAGTCGCGGATGTCATCTGCTTCAAACATCTGATTCCCTTGTTCGACGGATCCCCGATGATTTCGCATCGTACTCAGCAACCCGGCTCATCTGGGATCAGCGAGCACTCCAGCCACCGTCCATGGTGTAGGACGCTCCGGTCACCATGCCCGCATCCGGCCCGGCCAGCCATACCGCCAGCGACGCGACCTCGGTCGGCTCGACCAGCCGTTTGATACTGGACTCGGTGAGCATCACCCGTTCCAGCACGTCGGACTCGGCGATGCCATGCTGCCGGGCCTGATCGGCGATCTGGCCCTCGACCAGCGGAGTCCGGACGTAGCCGGGGTTGATGCAGTTACTGGTCACCCCGTGCGGCCCGCCCTCCAGGGCGGTCACCTTCGACATTCCTTCCAGACCGTGCTTGGCGGCGACGTACGCCGACTTGTAGGCCGAGGCTCGCAGGCCGTGCACGCTGGAGATGTTGATCACTCGACCGTGACCCCGGGCGTACATCGCCGGCAGCGCGGCCCGGACCAGCAGGAACGGTGCCTCCAGCATGATCGTGATGATCCGACGGAACATCGCCGGATCGAACTCCTCGATCGGGCTGACCCGCTGGATACCCGCATTGTTGACCAGGATGTCGCAATCCAGGTGCAGATCCTCCAGCGCCTCGGTCGCGGAGAGGTCGATCCGCCACGGCGTGCCGCCGATCGTGGCTGCCATCGCCTCCGCAGCATCGCCGTCGATGTCGGCCACCGTCACCCGGGCGCCGGCATCGGCAAAGGCGGTGGCGATCGCGGCTCCGATACCGCTCGCACCGCCGGTCACCACTGCCGTCCGCTCGGCCAGTCCTCGGGATGCCATCGGGTCTCCTTCGCACTCTTGACGTTCGTTGTGAGGAGGGACACACTAAGCCTTAGACGCGCCACTGGCCGGTGGTGAAGCATTGCAAGCGATACGGGCGACAGCCCGCGACCGCCGCAAGGGGTTCGGCCTCCTCGGGGTTTCGGAGGAGGCCGAATTCTTGTCCCGGCTCAGGCCATCCGGCTCACAAGGACTGCACCGCGAACGGATCGCCGGTCGGCGTCGAGGACCCACCCTCCGGTTCGAGTGTGACACCGACCGCCGCCGTCGAGCGGATGTCCCCGGTCAGCAGGATCGGACCTGCGTCGGCAGCGAACGTCCGATCCGGGCGAAAGACCTTGTCGCCCCCGCGAACCGTCACCGTCCAGAGCTGATAGGTGCGGTCCACCCCCGGGGCGGTGACCTCCGACGGTACGGCCAGCGCGGCGTTGCGCTGTTCGGAGACGATGTAGGTCATCCGCATCCCGTTCGGAGCGGTCTGCCGGTAGGTGCGCGCATCGGGTGCGGACAGCACCCGGGAGATCGCCACACCGTCGGCTCGCTGCTGCTCGGCGAGTCGGTGCCGGCCCCACGCCCAACCACCGAGGGCCACCGCCGCCACCAGAGCGGCAGCACCGATCAGTGCCGTCACCGAACGGACCAACCGGCCGCGGCCCGGCCGTGCCCGGTTCAACGGGACGGGCTGCTCGCCGTGCGCCGGGACCGGGTCCTCCTGCCGGACCTGGCCGATCGCTGTCAGCACGTCGGTCCGCAGCTGCGGCGGCGGGGCGGTGTCGCTCAGCGCGGACAACTCCGAGATCGCCGGGCCGAATTCGCTGAGTTCGCGACGACAGTCGTCACAGGAGTCCAGGTGCTCCTCGAAACGGGCGCGATCCTCGGGGTCGAGGGCGTCCAACGCATATCCGGACAGCAGCTGGTGCGGATCATGATCGGTCATGCTCGCACCTCCAGCGCGTCTCGAAGTTTGATCAAGCCATCTCTCATTCTCGTCTTCACCGTGCCGAGCGGTATCTCCAACAGGCCGGCGATCTGGCTCTGGCTGTAGCCACCGAAGTAGGCCAACGTGACGGCCTCACGCTGCAACTCGGTCAGCTGCGCCAACCCGGCCCGGACCCGATCGGTGTCCCACCGCTGTTCGACCGACTCGGCAACATCATCCCGCGGCTCGGCCATCGTCTGCCGGGAGTAGCGCTCCTCGCGGTCGGTCCGACTCTGAGCCGAGCGGATCCGGTCGACACCGCGGCGATGCGCGATCGTCAGCATCCAGGTCAGCACGGTGCCCCGGTCGAGGCGATAGCGAGTGCAGGTCCGCCAGATCTCCACGAACACCTCCTGGGTCACCTCCGCCGCCTGATCCGACGACCGCAGCACCCGCAGGATCACTCCGTAGACCCGGGACGCGGTCAGGTCGTACAGCTCGGCGAAGGCGTCCTCGTGCCCGAGTGCTGACCGCCGTACCAGGTCGGCGAGCAGGTCCTCATCCATCCGGCCTCCAGCCTCGGGCCGGCGGGCCCGATCGGCATCGGCCGCACCGCTGTCGGGATCGGGCGGGCCATCCGGAACAACGAACAGGTTCATCGTCCCCGAACCCTGTCCGTCGACATCAACGTCAGGGGGCATCGTACGGCCTGCTCTGTGGCGCGATGCCGCGGTCGGTCCCGACTGTTGCACCTCACGGTCACCTCCATCCCGAACGGCACTCGCCAGGTGTTCGCCACGGAGGCGGATTCGGATTGCCCGGAAAGCCGACCAATCCGGTCGACCGTCGTCACCGAACAGCTCCCAGAAGGCACGGACACGCAGACACCGTTCCGACCCGGAGGAGCCGCAGATGTCGATCGACAGTCCCCAACCGAACCAGCGCCGACCACGGTGGTGGAAGCGGATCCTCATCGGCGGACCGATCCTGGCCGTCGTCGCCGTCGGCCCGTGGCTGATTCCGTGGGACTCGATCACCGGACGTGCCGACGCCCAACAGCCCACCGTGTTGCGGCAGTTGGAGTCGCCCGGTCCGGACAGCGGCTCGAGCCGCGCGGCGTCACCGGCGGACGAGGCGCCGGACGATCAGGCCGTCCGGGACGTGACCGAGAGGATGTCGTCGCAGGGCAGCATCGGCTACGACCTACCGGTCTCGCCCGCGGATCTTTCCGCCGTCAAGACCAAACCGGGGCCGTACGTCAAACTCGGCCGGCTCCGGGTGCCGGCGATCAACCTCGATGTCCCTTACGGAGAAGGCGTTTTCGCCAAAACGCTGGAGAAGGGGCCCGGGCACTGGCCGGGGACGCCGATGCCGGGCCATCGGGGCAATGCCGTGATCTCCGGTCACCGCAACACCCACACCCAACCGTTCAAGTACCTCAACCTGCTGAAGCCGGGGAACAAGATCATCTCGACCTACGGCAAGGAGGACCCGGTCAGCTACCGGGTGCAGAAGACCACCATCGTCCCGGAGGCGAAGTTCAAGGACTTCGTCGTCGAGCAGCCCAGTGACGACAACGCGAAGCAGATCACCTTGTTCGCCTGTCATCCGGAGGGCAATCCTATCTACCGCATCGTCGTCCGAGCTGAGGCCGAGTGACCACCGACGCGACGCGGACCGTACGGGGACAAAGAAGGGGGTGACCACCGAGCGCGCAGGTGCTGGCAATCGGACCACAGATGGTCCAGATCCGAACATCAGGATCCGTACACACGAAGAGGAAGTTGTTTGACATGACTGATCAAGTAAGCGCTGCGGGCGGATCACCGCAGGACGGGCCGCCGGAAGTCTTCGACGGCAAGCCGGTGATCAATTTCCGTGACAACGACGTGCGCCGGCGGTTCCTCAAGACCGCCGCGGTGATCGGTGCGGGATCGACCCTCGCAGCCGCGACCCGGATGGATTCGCGGGCCTGGGGTGATTCCAAGACCAACGATCTGGACATCCTCAACTACGCGCTCACGCTGGAATACCTGGAAGCCGACTTCTACACCCAGGGGATTCAGGGCGACGCGTTGTCCGGCCGGGCGCTGGAGCTGATCAAGCCGATCCGTGATCACGAGCAGGAGCACGTGAAGGCGGTCAAGGCGACGATCAAGGACCTCGGTGGTAAGGCCGTCGACAAACCGAAGTTCAAGTATCCCGAAGGGACGTTCACCAGTCGATCGAAGTTCCTGAAGACGGCCTCGACCTTCGAAGAGCTCGGTGTCACGGCTTACCACGGTCAGGTCGCCCGAGTGAAGGACGGCGACATCCTTGCCGCTGCCGCGTCGATCGCGGGCGTCGAGTCCCGACATGCCGCAGTTCTGGCCTACCTGATCGAGGGCGACCCGTTCCCGGAGCCGTTCGAAAAGCGGATGACCATGGACCAGGTGCTGGCCGCGGCGAAGCCGTTCATCAAGAGCTGACCGCGGAAATCTGAGGAGGAAGCAATGAAACGACGCGATCTGATCAAGGGCGCCGCGGCCGTCATTCCGGCCGGCATCGCGCTGGAGATGCTCGGCACCAAATGGGCCTTCGCCGACGACAACGACTTCGACGGTCCGATGGATGTGCTGAACTACGCACTCACCTTGGAATACCTGGAGGCCGAGTTCTACCGGCAGGGCAACGGACACGAGCTGCTCCACGGCAGGGCGAAGAAGTACCTCGAGACGGTACAGACCGACGAAGAGGCACATGTGATGGCCATCCAGGACACGATCAAGAAGCTCGGCGGCTCGGTGATGCCGGCGCCGGAGGTCGACTTCGGAGCATCGTTCAAGTCCAAGCACAGTTTCCTGGATGCGGCCTACACCTTCGAGAACCTGGGGGTGCAGGCCTATCTCGGCGCGGCACCGTCGCTGTTCCAGGAGAAGGAGTTGTTGACCGCAGCGGCCAGCATCTTCGGTGTCGAGGCGCGGCATGCCGCGATCATCGGAGTGCTGCAGAAGCGCGAGGCGGAGGGCGGCGTGTACAAGGGCGCCTTCGAGACCCCGCAGACCAAGAGCAAGGTACTGCAGGCCGCGAGTCCGTTCATCGTCTCGGCACAGACGCTGTAGGCACACCGCGATGGTGATCACCGAGCTCCCCGCCACGGCAGCGCGACCGGCCCGCCGCCGGCTGGTGGGGATGCTCGGCCCCGCGCTGGTCGCCGGGATCGCCTATCTGGACCCGGGGAACGTCGCGGCCAACATGACCGCCGGAGCCCGGTACGGATTCCTGTTGGTGTGGGTGGTGGTGCTGGCCAACCTGATCGCCTGGCTGGTGCAGTATCTGGCGGCCAAGCTGGGGCTGGCCGCCGACCGCAGCCTGGCGGACCTGTTGGCCGAGCGGATCCGTGGCCGGTGGCCGCGACGGCTCTACTGGCTGCAGGCCGAACTGGTCACGATGGCCACCGATGTCGCCGAGGTGATCGGTGGCGCGGTCGCCCTCGATCTGCTCTTCAGCCTCCCGCTGCTGGTCGGAGGTGCGATCACCGCCGTCGTTTCCCTTCTCCTGCTAGGAATCCGGTCGGCCGGCCGACAACGGTTCTTCGAACGGGTGATCATCGGACTGCTGCTGATGATCGTGATCGGATTCACCGCCAGCCTGTTCGTACGCCCGCCGTCGCCGACCGTCGTCGTCGGCGGACTGGTCCCGCGGCTCGACGGGACGGGGTCCCTGCTGCTGGCTGCCTCGATCCTCGGGGCGACCGTGATGCCGCACGCGATCTACGCCCACTCGGCTCTCGCTCGTGATCGCTATGCCGGGCACAATGCGCCGGGCAGCATCCGGCAGACCCTGCGAGCCGCCCGCTGGGACGTCACGATCGCGCTGGTCATCGCCGGCGGCGTCAACCTGGCCATCCTCGTCTCCGCGGGCACGCTGCTCCGCGGCCAGCAGGGCACCGACTCGCTCCCCGGGGCGTTCGCCGCGATCCGGGAAGGCGCCGGGCCGGTCATCGCGATGATCTTCGCGATCGGACTGCTGGCGTCCGGGCTGGCCTCCACCGCCGTCGGTGGATACGCCGGCGGTGAGGTGATGCAGAGCCTGCTCCGGATCCGGCTCGGCGTGCTGACGCGCCGGTTGATCACCGCTGTTCCGGCGATGATCATCCTCGGCGCGGGACTGGATCCGACAAAAGCCCTGGTGCTCAGCCAGGTGTTGTTGTCCTTCGGCATCCCGTTCGCCCTGCTGCCGCTGCTCTGGCTGACCTCGCAACGGAGCCTGATGGGACGGCTGCGTAACCGCCGACCGACGATGATCGCCGGAGGGGTCAGCGGACTCGCGCTGACCGCACTCAATGTGGTCCTGATCGTCCTGACGCTCTAGGGTGCACCGGATGCAAGGATCAGTGACAGTGCCGATGCGGGCCGATGCCGACAAGATCTGGGCGTTGCTCAGCGACCCGACCCGAATCGGTCGCTACAGCCCCGAGACCTTCGAAGGGGAGTGGACCCACGGGTCCACCGGGCCGGAGGTCGGCGCCCGGTTCCGCGGGCACGTCCGGCGCAACGGCCGCGGGCCGGTCTACTGGACGCCGTGTGTGGTGACCGACTCCGTACCCGGTCGACGCTTCGAATTCGCCGTCGGGCGTGCCGATCGGCCGGTCATCCGGTGGGGATACGAACTGACACCGACCGCCGACGGGACCGACGTCCGGGAGTACTTCGCCGCGGTGCCGTCCCGGCTCCTGAACGTCTACTGGGCGATCGTCGGACGGGCCCGGACACGAACCAACCTGCGCGATATGCGGGCCACCCTGGAACGGATCCGCGCCGAGGTGGAGTGAGCCGGCGACCGCCGGGTCAGATCGGCAGCGTGCCGAGCAGCGGCGCACCGATCTGCACCGTCAGCGGAGTGGCGAAGTCACGACCGGTCGCCGGGGCCCGGTCGGCGTCGATGATCACCACGGTGCCGTCGACGACTCCGGCAAAGCTGGTGCCGTCGGCGCGGGATCGCTCCAGCCGATCGGTGACCGCCCGCCGGACGGCCGCTGAGACGAAGGTCAGCCCGTGCGGGAATTCTTCGGTCAGTAGATGCTGTTGCCGGCCGTGCTCGATCCGGCTACCGGTGCTGAACCGCGCCGAGACGATCTGGTCACCGTGCAGCGTGACCTGAAAGGAGCCGTTGGACTGCGGGCGGTTGCAGATCTGTTGTGGTGGATAGTGGCAGTCGTAGCCACCGTCCAGCAGGTCGCCGACCGCCGCGCTCATCGTTGTCGCGTAGTGCTCGGCGCCGAACGGCCAGCTGTCGACGGATCGGCCGCGTACGGAGACGATCAGGCCGTTCAGGCTCGAATAGGAGTAGCCGGCGTGGCGATCGGACCAGGTCCGGCTCGCTACACCGTCGGCCTCGGGTTCGCCCCGGCGTTGCCGCAGTCGGCTGTAGTACTCGTCGACCTCGGTGGCGACGGCGAGCCGAGGCTTCAGCCACGCCGTCCGCAGGCTCGCCACGGCGGCCCGGGTCACCGCATCACCGGGGTCCCGATCGGCCGGCTCGTCGGGCTCGGGAAACCAGGCCCAGACCAGTTGATCTTGGTCGTCCATCAGGAACTGAGCCACCTGGACGGTGCGCCAACCATCGGTCAGTCGACTGGTCCGGCACCAGACCGCCCGGCCGTCGCTGTTGCGACGGACCTGGGCGCAGAACCATCCGTCGGCGACCAACGGAGCAGTCAGCCGGCGCGCGGTACCGGCGGGTACCGCGGTCGCCACGGACACCTCGTTGCTCGGAGCATGGTGATAGACCTCGGCCGTCGGCAGCTCGGCGGCCGGAGCCGTCCAATCGGTGCAACCGGTGAGCATCGTCGCGCAGCTGATCAACAGCGCACCGATGCCGGCACGGAACGCGGGTCTTGCCACCGGGCCATGGTAGTCGGCTGGTGGTATACGAAAATCAGCGATACTCGTCGATCACGCGGACGATCTCGGTGAAGCCACGGGTCTCGGCCAGCCGGCGCGGCGAGGTCCCGTGACGGTCGGGCAGCTCCGGGTCGGCACCGGCCTCCAGCAGCATCCGGGCAGCCCGGACGTGACGCTGCGAACCGTCACCCAGGACGATCGTCTCGTGCAGTGCGGTCCAGCCGAGGTCGTTGACGTGATCCAGCGGCACGCCGGCATCGATCAGGATGCGCATCGTCGACAGATGCGCATGCTCGCCGGCCGGGATCAGCGCGGTCCCGCCGTAGCGGTTGAGGCTGTCGACATCGGCGCCGTGCTCGATCGTCGCCCGCAGGATCTCGTCCAGACCCTCGGCGCCGGCGTACAGGAACGCCGAATCCTCGATCGCGTCCTTGGCATCGGGGTCGGCGCCGTGCTTCAGCAAGGTCCGGGCGATGTCGATCTCGTTCGCCCGGGTGGCGATGATCAGCGGGGTGCGTCGTGCATCGCCGCGAACCTCCAGGTCCGCGCCGTCGGCGATCGCGGCCCGGACGCCGGCACGGTCGCCGTCGCGGGTGGCCCGGAGCAGTGCCCGTCCGGCCTCTGTCCTGCTGACACCGTCCGGGCGAGACGTCGACGGCGCCGAACTCGCGGCCGCCGAACTCGACGGGGTTGAACTCGCTGGGGTTGAACTCGGCGGGGTTGAACTCGCAGGGGACGAACTCGAGGGTGCCGCTGTCGGTGAGGTTGCGCCGGAGCCGCTCGGATCGGTGGCGGAACAGCCGGCGACCAGCAGCGCCAGTGCGGCCAGGGCCGGGGTCAGGAGCGGTCGAATCGCCATCGGCTGGCCTTTCGTGCGGATAGATCGGTGGAACCTCTGCAATTGGTATACCAAACGTCTCCAAATTCGCTGCCCCGTCGCAGGGGGCATTACCCTGGACGGGCGACAGTGTGTATCTACCTGGTCCGGTCGGCGTCGACGGCCCAAGGCGGCACGTGAAATCTGCGGGTCCGCTGCGGGAGGCAGCACACGATGCCAATCACCCGAAGCTCTGGGACTCAGCCGGCCCAGGCCGTGGCTGAGACCTCCGCCGGCCTGGTGGCCGCCGTCGGCCGGTCCTATTTCCCGATCGCGCTGGTCGCGCGACTCCCGTACGCGATGATGGTGGTCGGCGTGCTGACCCTGGTGGTCGCGGCCCGTGGGTCGCTCGGACTCGGCGGGCTCACCTCGGCCGTCGCCGGGCTCGGCACAGCGATCTTCGGTCCACTGATCGGGGCGGCGGCCGACCGGCTCGGACAGCGCAGGGTCGTGCTGGTCGCCGGGGTCAGCAACAGTCTGGTGCTGTTGATCATGACACTGGTCGTCTACGGCCCGCTGCCGAACGCCGTGCTGCTCGCTCTGGCCTTCCTGATCGGTGCGACGGCGCCCCAGGTGTCACCGATGTCGCGCAGCCGTCTGGTGGGCATCATCAGCACCAAGATCGACCCGGAATGCCGGGCCAGGGTATTCAGCGGCACGATGGCCTATGAGTCGGCTGCCGACGAGATGATCTTCGTCTTCGGCCCGATGATCGTCGGCGTACTGGCTGCGGCGATCGGTCCGGCCGCCGCGGTGATCGGCGCTTCGGGGCTCGCGTTGATCTTCGTCTCGGCGTTCGCCCTGCATCGGAGTGCAGCCGTCGTGACGGTGTCGTCCGGGCAAGACGCCGATCGGGCGCCGCTCTCGGAGATGATCAGACCGGCGTTGATCACCGTCCTGGTCGGCGTCTTCGGTATCGGTCTGTTCTTCGGCACCACCCTCACCTCCCTGACCTCGCTGATGGCCGATCTCGGACAGGCCGAGCGCGCCGGTCTGGTCTACGGTGTGATGGGGATCGGGTCCGCTTCGCTGGCGCTGGCAGCGGGCACCTTCCCGTTGCGGTTCACTCTGCGGGCGCGCTGGTTGGTGTTCGCGATGATCATGGTGCTGGGAGCCGTCGCCTTTGCCGGGGTGAGGACGGTGCCGGCGGCGATCGTTGTGCTGCTGGTGCTCGGCGTCGGGATCGGTCCGACTCTGGTGACCCAGTTCAGTCTTGCCGCCGAGCGCAGTCCGCGCGGCCGGTCGGCCACCGTCATGACGACGGTCGGCTCGGGCGTCGTCGTCGGCCAGGCGACCGCATCGGCGATCACCGGCCGGCTGGCCGAGCAGGTCGGTACCGATGCCGCCATGCTGGCACCGTTGGCAGCCGCTGTGGTGATCGCCGGCGCGGGCTTGGTCAACCGGTTCCTGACTCCGACCCGGCCGGTCTGAGTCGACGGATCAGAAGTCCAGGTACTCCGGATTCATCGCGGCGGCCAGGGCCAGGTGCTTGTCCGCCCGCGGATCCTGCATCCGCCGCAACGTCTTGCCCATCAGGAGTTGCAGGTAGGCATCGTCGGGATGCCGGCTGATCAGTTCCTCCAGTTTGGCCCGGGCCGGTTCCAGGCTTGCGGTGGCCGCCAGCGCTCGTGCGACCAGGGTCTCGAAGCCTCGGACACCGTCGTACTCCGGACGCAGGGATTCCAACAGATACAGGGCTCCGCGCGGGTTACGTTCCTCGATCAGGGTGCGCGCAGCGCGGAAGCTGCGAACCTCGTCGGGCACCGGCCGTGGCGGGTCGGCCAGAGCTGTGGTGATCAGCTCGGCCAGTTCGTCCGGCGACTGCGGGCCGACACCGATCACCTGATCGTTCAGCACCACGGTCGGCGAGATCGTGAGACCGAGCGCCTGCCCGAACAACTGTGCCTCGCGGGTCGCTCGCTCGACCGGATCGTCGGCCGGGAAACCGGGCTGCAGGTAGGCCGGAGCGGCATCGGTTCCGTCCAGTCCGACCGGGTCGGGGAGGTCGAACCGTTCGGCGATCGAACGCAGGAAGGGCAGCGTGTTGATGTCGACACCGTCGACGAAATGGGCGGTGCCGATCGCCCGGACCACCTCGCGTTGGACACCGGGACCATGATCAACAGCGGCGGTGATCATCCGCAGCGCCGCCCAACTGCTGGCTCGCCAGGCCGGCGCCCATGGCTGGTATCCGAGCTCGGCGGCGAGCTGTCCGGCCTCGATCCGGCGGATCCCGGCCTCCAGCCCGGGTGTCGTCTGCTGCAGTGCGGCATCGACGGCCTCGTCCAGCGACGCGGTTGCCAGGTCGACCGACGGGCTCGGGGCCGTCGGGTCCACCAGCAACGGACGCCAGACGACCTCGACCGGATCGTCGGGGGATTGTGCGACCCGTTCCAGGGCCAGCTCCAGTTGACGGCTGCCGAGGAAGGCCCACGGCGACACGATGTCGCCGTACAACTCGATGATCATCACGTCTCCTGTGCTCGCTTGCGTCGTTTGCCCTCGTGCATCGCCGCAACGCGGGCGATCGGGATCTGATTCCCCTCCGTGATCAACTCCGCCGGGAGCGTCTGGTCGGCCGGCATCAGCTGCTTCCACGGATCCCCACCGGCCAGTCGATCCAGAGCCGTCTCGACGGTGAAGTCCGCCGGCCGGACGTCGGGCAACTCCGACCAGCCGACCGGAAAGGACACCGGTAGTCCGGGTCGGGCCCGCGGACTGTACGCGGCCACCACGGTCGCGCCACCGGCGCGGGTGGAATCGACGAACACCTTGCCCTCCCGTTCGTCCTTGACGTAGGCGACCGTCGCATGATCGGGATCCAGGTCCGCGGTCCGGGCCGCCAGCGCGCGGGTCGCAGCGGCGATGTCGTCGACGGCGTGCGAACGGTCGACCGGGACGACGATGTGCACCCCCTTGGAGCCGCTGGTCTTGACCGCCGCGGCCAGTCCGCAACGGTCGAGCACCTCGTGCACCGCCTGGGCGACGGTGATCACGGCGGTGAAGTCTGCGCCCTCCGGTGGATCGAGGTCGATGACCAGGACCGACTGCCTGCCGACGTCGTCCAGCAGCGCCGGGTGATACTCCACCGCCCGTTGATTGGCCAACCAGAGCAGCGTTCTGCGGTCCTGGCAGAGGGGATAGTGCACGGTCCGGTGCGAGGTCTCGGACCAGACGTCGATGTGCGGAATCCAGTCCGGCGCGTAATCGGGCAGATTCTTCTGCATGAACGGTCGCTGGCCGGGGCGGGCCCGGATCACCGACAGAGCGCGCTCGGCCAAGCCCGGCAGCAAGCGATCGGCCACGCCGTCCAGGTAGTCGACCAAGCGGCGTTTGGTGATGTCGGACCCGTCGAGGATCGGCTGGTCGAGATTGGTCAACTCGACATCGTCGCGGACCTCGACCACACGGCTCTTCGGCATGGTGGCCTCCTCGCCGCTGATCGTACTCGTCGCGTCGGGCGGCAAACCGACGTTTGTCGGGTCGCGGGCACGCGGATAGGCTCTTCGGTGTGCCCGTCAAGCCAGCCGTACGCCGGATCCGGCCCGTCGCCAATCGCGACGATCCGCGATTCCGTCGTACTCGCGCGCAGATCTGCGCGGCGACCCTCCGGCTGCTCGACGACACCGATCCCGCGCGGTTGACCTTCGCCCAGGTCGCCTCCGCGGCGGACGTCAACCGCAGCACGGTGCATCAGCATTACGGCAGCCGGCACGAGTTGGTCGCCGACGCGGTGGCCGGTGAACTGGCCGCGATCGCCGAGCCGTTGGACCGTTGCCGGCTCGACGGCGCCGGCCCGGTGCCCGGCGAATTCGTCGACATGTTCGCGGCCGCCGCAGACCATCGCCCCGCACTCAATCGGCTCGGGGCCGCAGACCGCGGCCTGCTTGCCGCACGCCTGACCGAACTGCTGTCGGCACGGCTCGCGGCCCGCTTCGGTGCAGGCGCCCGCCCGGACGGCTTCGACACCGTCCCGGCGACCGTGCACGCCGACTATGTCGCGGGCGGTCTGACCAGGATGCTGCTCGGCGCCGACGGCGAGTCGGGGCGGACCGCCGAGCAGGCGTGGGATCTGATCGCGCCGGTCCGCGGCTGAAAGCTCACGCCTGTTGGGTGATGTCCACCATCCAGGACACGCCGTACTTGTCGGTGCACATCCCGAAGATGTCGCCCCAGGGCGCCGGCTCCAACGGCATCGTCACCTCGCCGCCGTCGCTCAACTTGTCCCAGAATCCCCGCAACTCCGCCTCATCCGGTCCGCTCAGTGAGAGTGTCCCGTTGGACTGCCCGCCCGGCATCCCGGTCGGGGTGTCGGCGCCCATCAGGGTCAGGCCGCCGGGGGAGACCAACTGTGAATGCATCACCTTGTCGGTGTCGGCGGGATTGTCGCTGAGCTGGAAGTCGCCGAACGTCGAGACGGTCAGCTCACCGCCGAACACCCCCTGGTAGAACTCCATCGCCTCTCGGGCATTGTCGCCGAAGGACAGGTACGGATCGAGACTTGTCGCCATCGGATGATCCTCCTTGATCGGGGCTGCCGTGACCGTGCTCCAGCACCATTCTGCTGCTGTCGGAGTGGCCACGGGAGCGATCGGCGAAATCGGTCGGCTACGGTGCCGCCATGCCAACGCTGCTGCAACTCGACTCCTCCGCCGACCTCGACAACTCGGTGTCCCGCGCGGTCACGGCCAGCTTCGTCGATGCCTGGCGCGGACTCAGCCCCGACCATCGGGTGGTCCGGCGTGATCTGCACACCGATCCGCTGCCGCACCTGGCCGACGCCGCGCTGCACTGGCCGCCGCGGCTGCGCTCGGCCGACGCGAACCCACCGGCCGACGCCGAGGCCCTGCAGCGGCAGATCATCGACGAACTGATCGCCGCCGACGCGGTCGTGGTCGGTGCGCCGATGTACAACTACTCGCTGCCCTCCACACTGAAGGCCTGGATCGACTACATCCACGTACCCGGTGTGACCACGCCCTTCGACGATGACAGCCAGCCGATGGCGGGCCGTCCGGCCGTGATCATCAGCAGCCGGGGCGGCATCTACGATCCCGGCACCGCCAACGACGGTTGGGATCACACCGTGCCGCCGCTGCAGATCATCCTCGGTGACGCACTCGGGATGGAGGTGTCGGTGATCACGGCCAGTCGTACGTTGTCCGCCGTTGTTCCGGGACTGGCCGCGGAGGCCGATCGGGCGGCCGCCGAACTCGATGCGGCGCATCGCCGTGCCGTCGAACTGGCGGTCGCTGCCGGCAGCAGCTGACCTCTGATGTCCGATCTCAGCCTCCGCACCGATCCGAGTGCGGTCCGTGGATCTGCGCCGCCGTGGCACCGGCCGGAACGCTACTGGCCGTCGATCAGCGGGGCGACCGCCGATCAGGACCCGCCGTTCGCGGTCGGCCACCTGCCGGCGCTGCGGCACAACCTGGCGGAGTTGATCAGGCGAGCGGCGGGTAAGCCGATCCGGATCGCCAGCAAATCCCTGCGGGTCCGTGGATTGGTCGAGGACTGTCAGCGGGTGCCCGGCGTCCGCGGCGTCCTGGCCTACACCCTGGCCGAGGCGATCTGGCTGGCCGGGACCGTCGACGATGTCGTGGTCGGCTACCCGAGTGTCGACCGGACCGCGATCGCGGCACTGATCGCCGATGCCGAGATCTGCCGACGGGTGACGATCATGATCGACGACCCTGCACAGCTGGATCTGATCGACGCCATCGCCGCACCGTCGCGCCGTCCCGAGATCGCTGTCTGCCTGGAGCTGGATGCCTCGCTCGACCTGGCCGGCCGGCATCTGGGTGTCTACCGGTCGCCGCTGCACACTCCCGAGGCCGTGCTGGCGCTGGCCCGGCAGGTGCTGTGCCGTCGGGGATTCCGGTTGGTCGGGCTGATGGCGTACGAGGCCCAGATCGCCGGGCTGGGCAACGCGGTGCCGGGACGTCCTGCGCGGTCCGCCGTCGTCCGTCGGATGCAACAGCGGTCGGCCGGCGAACTGGCGCAACGGCGGGGCAGGGCGGTGCGAGCGATCCGCGAGTTGCTGGCCGCGGCTGGCCGGCCCGATCTGGAGTTCGTCAACGGGGGCGGGACCGGCTCGATCGAGTCGACCACCGCCGACGGCTCGGTGACCGAGATCGCTGCTGGTAGTGGGATCTTCGGCTCACACCTGTTCGACGGCTACCGGGACTTCACGCCGGCACCGGCGGTCGGTTTTGCCTTGTCGGTCGTCCGCCGGCCTCGACCGGGAATCGCCACTGTCCAGGGCGGTGGCTGGATCGCATCAGGACCACCGGGAGCGGACCGGTCGCCGCTGCCGGTGTGGCCGACCGGACTGTCGTTGATCGGCACCGAAGGCGCCGGCGAGGTGCAGACACCGTTGCGCGGACCCAACGCCGACCGACTCGCGATCGGTGACCGCGTCTGGTTCCGGCACAGCAAGGCAGGCGAGATCAGCGAGCACGTCGACTCGTTGATGATCATCGACGGTAGCGAGTCGGGGGATTGGACGATCATCGACCGACTCCCCACCTACCGTGGCGAGGGGCGGACGTTCCTGTGAGCGCGACGACCGGCTGGCGGACCTGGGGTCGCACCGAGCGGGCCACACCGTCGGCGATCATCGCGCCGGCTGACGCCGCGGCGATCGTCGACATCGTCGGTCGAGCAGCCTTCCGGGGTGGCACGGTCAAGCCGGTCGGTGCCGGGCACAGCTTCACGCCGATCGCTGTCACCACAGGGATCCAGCTGGATCTGTGCCGACTCTCGGGGTTGTTCGCGGTCGATGTCGATCAACGGCGGGTGACTCTCGGCGCGGGGACCCGGCTGGCCGATGTACCGGCACTGATCGGCCCGTACGGGCTGGCGATGACCAACCTCGGCGACATCGATCGGCAGACCGTTGCCGGTGCCATCTCCACCGGCACCCACGGCACCGGCAGCCGGTTCGGCGGATTGGCGACCCAGGTGGTGGCGATGGAGATGATCACCGGCACCGGCGAGATGATCACGATCTCCGAGGCAGATCATCCGGAGCTGTTGGACGCGGCCCGGGTCGGGTTGGGCGCACTGGGGGTGCTCACCGCGGTGACACTGCAGTGTGTGCCGGCCTTCGTGCTGGCCGCGCAGGAACGACCGGAGCCGCTGGACGAGGTACTGGACACCTTCGCCGGCCGATGCGACGGCGCCGACCACTTCGAGTTCTACTGGTTCCCGCACACCACGACGGCGCTGACCAAGATCAACACCCGGCTGCCGGCCGGCAGCGAACTCGCCCCGCTGCCTCCGGCCAGACGGTTCATCGATGACACCCTCGTCGCCAACGAGTTGTTGCGGTTGCTCTGTGCGGTCCAGGCGAGGCTGCCGGCGATCACGCCGTCGATCAATCGCACGGCGGGCCGGGTGACCGGCAACCGGTCGTTCACCGACCTCTCGCATCGGGTGTTCACCACCAGCCGGCGGGTCCGGTTCCGCGAGATGGAGTACGCACTGCCGCGATCGGCGGTGCCGGATGCTCTGCGTGCGGTGGCTCGGCTGATCACCGATCGGGGAATGCGGATCTCCTTCCCGATCGAGGTCAGATCGGCAGCCGCCGACCCGATCTGGCTGTCCACCGCTCACGGCCGGGAGACGGGCTACATCGCGGTCCACCGCTACTGGCGGGACGCCGACACCGCGCCGTACTTCGATGCCGTCGAGCGGATCATGCTCGAGCACGACGGCCGCCCGCACTGGGGGAAGTTGCACGGCCTGACCGCCCGGCGACTGGCTGCCTGCTACCCACGGTTCGACGATTTCAGGACGGTCCGGGAGGACCTCGATCCGCAGCGCGTGTTCGGCAATGACTATCTTGATCGGGTGCTCGACTGACGACGACCGGCAGGTCAGCCCGGCGCGTAGCGGTCGATCACCTCGACACAGCGCCGCAGATAGGGCGGGCCGGCGGGGTTCTGCCAGCCGAGCTTCTCCAGAGCCCAGTCGACGGCGAAGACCGGCACCAGGCCGGCGGCTGCCCGTTCGGGATCGGCGACCCGGGCGTAGCCGCGGCGCAACAGGTCGGTCCGATCATGCACCAGAGGGCCGGCCGACACCTCCCAGCGGGCCAGATCGAATGCCGGCGATGCCGGGCCGGCGAACTCCCAGTCGATGACTCCGACGATCGCTCCGCGATCGACCAGCAGATTCTTCGGCATGAAGTCGCCGTGGGCCAGTGCATCCGACGGCGTCGGCAGATTGATCACCTGATCGGCCAGGAAGTCGGCGCCGCGCCGGACGATCGCGGCGGCGTCCGGGCCGAACTGCTCGGCGACAATGCGTACGGCTCGCGCCAACGCGGCGGCGTCGGGCGCTTCCGGCACGTGACGCAAACCCCGGGACGCCGCGACGCTGTGCACCCGGGCGAGTAGCTCGCCACCGTCCACCACGAGGCGTTCACGGTCGGTCGGCGGCAACCCGGGCAGGACGTCGTCCATCGACCGACCGGGCACGAACCGCTGTACCGAGAACGACAGCAACTGACCGTTGTGCCGGTGTTGCTCCAGGCCGAGCACCTCGGCGATCGGCACCCCGGCACCGGCGGCACGTGTCATCAGCTCGGCCTCGTCGATGAACCAGGGCACAGGTTGGCGCGCGATCCGGACCACGACCGGAGGGTGCTGGTGCAATACGGCGCGGTAGCTCTCGTTCATCCCGCCGCCGCTCAGAGGCGTGAGCCGCTCGACGTCGGCGGCACAGACCGACCGCAGTACCGATTCGACGATCGGACGGGGCGTCTGCGGCTGATCGGACACGGCGACGATTATCGTCCCTGTGGTCCGCGGGCGCCGTCCAATTTCCGCTGTCACCACCGACATTGACGGTTGTCCGGTTCCGGCCTACTCTCGGCTGACGGCATGACAACGATGTCAGAGAGGGGACCGGCGTTCGGCCGAGAAACAGATGAGCAGATCGCCAGGAGCGCAGGCCGCGCCGACACTGGCTCAGGTAGCCAAGCTAGCCGGTGTCAGTGTCAAGACGGCCTCGCGCGTCTTCAACGGGGAGCGCTATGTCGCCGAGGCGACCACCGAAAAGGTGCAGCGCGCTGCCAGCATGCTCGGATTCCGGCCCAACCGGATCGCCCGCGAACTGCGTCGGGGCTCCCGCTCGACGTTGATCGGGATGGTCACCGGCGATCTCGCCAACCCCTTCTATGCTCGGGTCGCCAGTGTCCTGGAGCGGGAGTTGCGGACGGCCGGCTACCAGTTGATCACTGCCACCAGCGAGACCGATGCGGGTGCGGAGGAGCGGCTGGTGGAGGAGTTCCTGGAGCGCCGGGTGGCCGGACTCGTGGTGGCCTCATCGGCGAGCGAACACCATCGCTACCTGGCCAATTCCGCCGGCGTACCGGTGATCTTCCTCGACCGTCCGAAGACCGGTGTGTCAGCCGACATGGTGATGCTCGACGATCGTGCCGGCGCTCGGATGGCGGTACGAAACGTCTTGCAGGCTGGGCATCGGCGGATTGCGGTGATCGGCGATCGCGGCCAGCTGGCGACTCATCAGGAACGGATGCGGGGCTTCACCGAGGCCCTGCGCGAGGGCGGCATCGCCGACGTCGAGTGCTACGTCCGCGACGAGCCGCACACCGCCCGGACCGCGAAGAACGTCGTTGCCGCAGTGATGTCGCGAGGGTTGCCGCCCACTGCGCTGCTGAGCACCGGGAGTCTGATCACGATGGGGGCGATCAACGCCTTCCAGCGGCTGAACAGGTCGGCGGCGTTGATCGGCTTCGACGACTTCGAACTGGCCGAGGTGCTGGGGATCAGCGTGATCACCCACGACGTCTCCGAACTGGCCCGGGAGGGTGCCCGGTTGCTGCTGTCCCGACTGGCCGATGCCGAGCAGCCGCCGCAGACCGTGGTGATTCCGTGTCGGCTGATCGACCGCGGCTCCGGGCGTCGCTACGAGTTGGTCTGAGGCGCATTCGATGTCTGTCCGGTCACGAAATCTTGACAAAGCCCTGATCTCCGCGCACAGTGGGCCAGGTCATTGATATGACAACGATGTCAGAGAGGTAGTGCGTAGATGCGTATCCGAGCCATTCGCGGGCTGGCTGCTGGTGCAGTCGCCCTGGCAGCCGTTGCGGCATTCGCCGGTTGCGGCAATCAGAAGGGTCAGGGCAACGAGGGTGGGTCCAACGGCGGATCCGGCGGCGATGGTCCGGCCAAGATCGCTCTCCTGTTGCCGGAGAACAAAACCACCCGGTACGAGTCTCAGGACCGGCCGAATTTCGAGAAGGATGTCAAGGCCCTGGACCCCAAGGCCACCATTCTGTACAACAACGCCAACCAGGACGCGACCCAGCAGCAACAGCAGGTCGAGGCCGCGTTGACCGATGGGGCGAAGGTGATCGTGCTCGACCCGGTGGACGCGTCGTCGCTGGGTTCGGTGCTGGCCAAGGCCAAGGCCAAGGATGTTCCGGTGATCTCCTACGACCGGTTCTTCGAGGGCGCGGCGTATTACACCTCGTTCGACAACGAGAAGATCGGCGAACTGCAGGGCCAGGCCGTGCTCGACGGGCTGAAGGCCAAGGGCGTCGACCCGAAGTCCGGGCCGGTGTGGATGGTCAACGGCGATCCGAAGGACCCGAACGCGGCCGACTTCAAGAAGGGCGCCACCAAGGTGCTGAAGGGCGCGGGCGTCGACATCGCCGGATCGCACGACACCCTGGACTGGAACCCCGACGATGCCCGCCAGTGGGTGGCCGGCCAGCTGCAGGGTGGCAAGAAGAAGCCGATCGCGATCTACTCGGCCAACGACGGCACCGCCGGCGGCGTGATCGCCGCGGCCAGCAAGGCCGGTGTCGATCCGGTGGTGACCGGTCAGGACGGCGAGGTGGACGGCTTGCAGAACATCCTCAAGGGTGATCAGTACGCCACCATCTACAAGTCCTACGCGCCGCAGGCGAAGTACGCGGCCACCGCGGCCGTCGCGCTGGCGAAGGGTAAGAAGCCGGACGCCAAGGACACCTACAAGAACACGCCGACCGACTTCGTCGAGGCCGACGTGATCACCAAGGACAACATCGACAAGGTGTTCAGCGGGGGCCAGACCAAGGCCAGCGACGTCTGCAACAACGCAGCGATGAAGAAGCTGTGCAAGGAAGCCGGCGTCGACACGTCGGAGTGACCTCTTGATGTCGTGATCACGGCCGGCTGCCCGATTCGGGCTGCCGGCCGTGATCAAACACTCATGATCAACAAAGTACGGCTCGGGCGGAGCAGCAGGACGAGGACGAGGAGTTCGGGTGTCCGAACAACAACCGGTGTTGGAACTGACCGGTATTCACAAGCGGTTCGGAGCAGTGCAGGCACTGACCGACGTCAATCTCACGGTGCACGCCGGTGAGGTGGTCGGTCTGGTCGGCGACAACGGCGCCGGCAAGTCGACACTGATCAAGGTGATCGCAGGGGTTCACACCGCGGACACCGGCGAGATGCTGGTCCGCGGTCAATCGGTCAGCTTTGCCACCCCGCAGGCATCCCAGAAGGGCGGCATCGCCACCGTCTTCCAGGACCTGGCGTTGTGCGACAACCTGGACGTTGTCGCCAATCTCTTCCTCGGTCAGGAAGCGATGGTGGGCGGCCTCATGCTGGACGAGGTCGCCATGGAACGCCGCTCCTGGGAGTTGTTGCGAGCCTTGTCGGCCAAGATCCCGAGCGTGCGGATCCCGATCGCTGCACTGTCCGGCGGTCAGCGGCAGACCGTCGCGATCGCCCGCTCGCTGCTCGGACAGCCGGCATTGGTGATGTTGGACGAACCGACGGCGGCGTTGGGTGTTGCGCAGACGGCCGAGGTGCTGAACCTGATCGAACGCCTCCGCGAGCAGGGCCTCGGTGTGCTGCTGGTCAGCCACAACATGGCCGACGTGCAGGCGGTCTGTGACACCATCCACGTGCTCCGGCTGGGCCGCGACGGCGGCGACTTCCCCGGTGACACCAGCTCGGAGACCCTGGTCGCCGCGATCACCGGTGCGTCGGACAACGTGGTCAGCCAA
Organism: Microlunatus soli; assembly: GCF_900105385.1. Taxonomy (NCBI): domain Bacteria; kingdom Bacillati; phylum Actinomycetota; class Actinomycetes; order Propionibacteriales; family Propionibacteriaceae; genus Microlunatus; species Microlunatus soli. The sequence continues at coordinate 4,964,021 of NZ_LT629772.1, forward strand.
CGTGCAGCTCGGCGGCACGGGGCCGACGCCATCGACGATGTGCTTCCGGGCACCCCAGCAGGAGAGGAGTCCGGACGATGAGCACGCCAACCGCATCACCGATCGCGACCGACGAGCGAGTGCAGCGGCTGAACCCGGTCGCGGCGTTCGGGCGTCGGATGCGTGAAGGCCAGCTGGGCTTCATCCCGGTGATCTTCGCCCTGGTCGTGATCGTGATCGTCTTCCAGTCGATCAACCACAACTTCGTCTCGCCGTCCAACCTGGTCAATCTGTCCACCCAGGTCGCCTACGTCGGGATGCTGGCGTTGGCGATCAACTTCATCCTGCTGCTCGGTGAGATCGACCTGTCGTTGGCCCAGCTCGGAGGCCTGTCGGCATCGATCCTCGGCGTCCTGATGTTGCGACAGGGGGTCAATCCGCTGCTCGCCGTGGTGATCATGCTCGTCTTCGGCATCGTGGTCGGGCTGGTCCAGGGCTGGTTCTTCGCCGTGGTGGGGATCCCTGCCTTCGTCGTCACGCTGGCCGGTCTGCTGGCCTACACCGGTCTGACGCTGACCACCTTGGGGCAGCAGAAGAACCTGTCGATGTCGGACACCTTCGTTGCCGACTTCGCCAACTACTACTTCCCGGCGCCGATCGCCTACACCTTCGGGGTGATCGTGATCGGTGTCTACGTCGTAGCCCAGGTCGTCGGGCTGATCCGTCGCCGGCGCGCCGGACTGACCACCGGTTCGTACATCCCGATCATCGTCCGCAGCGTCATCCTGGCCGCGGTGCTGTTCGGGTTCCTGATCGCGGTCAACTACGACTTCGGTCTGGCACTGCCGTTCTTCGCGCTCGGAGTGGTGGCGATCGCCGCTGACCTGATGCTGCGCAAGACCCGATACGGACGGGCGATCTACGCCGTCGGCGGCAACGCCGAGGCCGCCCGCCGGTCCGGTATCCGGGTCACCGCCGTCCGGATCAGCGTCTTCATGATCGCCGGCCTGTTGGCCGCCTTCTTCGGCCTGATCAAGGCCGGCGTCACCACCAACGCCGGATCCACCCTGGTCGGCACTCAGGACCTGCTGAACGCGATCGCCGCTGCCGTCATCGGCGGTACCTCGCTGTTCGGTGGTCGTGGCTCGGCCTGGGCCCCGATCCTCGGTGCGCTGGTGGTCGGCTCGATCAACAACGGGCTGTATCTGATCGGCTTCAACTCCGACGCCCAGCAGATCATCACCGCCCTGGTGCTGCTCGCCGCCGTCGTGCTGGACGCGCTGTCCCGGCGTGGCCAGCGCAACGTGGGTCGCTGACGCCAGGCTCCTGTACGCAATCGCCACCATGGGCGGGATCGGGTCTCCAGATCGAGGCTCGGTCCCGCCCGTCGTGGTCTGCAGGCAGTTACCAGACCCGTCGGAACTGATCGACACCGCTCCCGCGTAGTTGTGCGGCGGGTCCGCCGACCGGCCGTTGATCGCGAGGACGCTGAAGCAGGAAGACTCCATTGAGAGCTCCGCGGCGTTCGGCCAGGCGTCTTGGTCCGCTGGACGGTCGATGCAGCGGCCGCCGCATCGAGGACATCACAGTCCTGCTCGGCCGGACGGGCATCGCACGACGCCTGACAGGGGACGGGGCTCGACATGACCTGGAGGTTGCAAACGCTGCCCGCCGGCTGATCGCCGGTCAACGAACTCGAAGCGGACGCACAGGAGTCGCCAAGTTCGGGCTTCGGTTGCGGAGAAAGTCAGGCGGCGTCAGGTTCGGGCGCGCTGGTCTGCCAGATGTGTTGGGCGAAACGGCCACGTCCGAGGTCGTAGCTGCCGGTCGCGTTGACCAGGAACACTCTGCCTTCCGGCGCCCGGAACACCAACGTTCCGGGCTCGGGTCGTCGCCGTTTCCACAGTCCGTGGGTGATCACATTGTGCTCCCGGCGCCCGTCGGGGGACAGGTTGCCCTCCCGGGTCTGGGCCGGGACGCCCTCGACGTAGGGGATGTTGTGGTCAAGATCAAGATGGCTGCCGACCGCCCCGGAGAAGGGGAACATGCTGCCGGGGTGTTTGAGGAACAGGCGTTCCCGCATCGCGCGCGGGATTTCGTAGGAGTCGACGGGTGTCAGGTCGACTGATAGGTCGATGACGGGTTTGAGGGTGATGTTGCAGTGGCCGAGCCAGTCGGCGACCAGGCTGCTGATCATGGGGCCGATGTCCTCGACCCGGGTCACCCCGAGTCCGGTGTCCAGGGTTTCTTTGGCGATGTGGACGTAGAGGGTGGCGTTGGGTCGGAACGTGGCGGGGTCGATCTTGCCGATCGCGCGGATCGCGAGCTCGGCCAGCCTGCGGTCTTGACCAACACGGGGGAAGCGGCCGGTTGCGCCGTCGTCCAGGGGATCCGGTGGCGGTTCGTCCTCGGAGTCGTGATCATCGGGTTGCGGCTCACGCGCCCTGTCGTGATCATGCGGCTGTTGGCCCGGTGCGGGCGTCGCGGTCTCGGCGGGCTGGTCCTGGTCGACATCCTCGCCGAGCGCCGATGATGCGGACGCGTGCGGCCCGGCCGTCCACGTGTCGGCGTCGTTCGTCGGTTTCGGGAAGAGAGAGTCGTCGGGGTCGGGGTCGGGGTCGGGGTCGAAGAGGGTGGGTTCGGTGTCTTCGGCGATCATCCGGACCGCGTCGAGGGGGTTGGCCAGGACGTCGATGGCGGCGGCCATCCGTTCGTTCTTGGCGCCGGTGTGGCCGCGGCGGGCCAGGATGTCGGCGATCCGGCTGACCTGGGCGTAGAACCGGATCCCCGCTGGTGAGTCGGTGAGGATGTAGATGCCCTTGATGCCGTGTTCGTTGCTCTGATTGATGAAGACGCCGACCTCCTTGCCGGCTTCCTCGGCGAGCTTCTTCACGTTCTCGGCGTCGACCCGGATGATCGTGGCCTCGAGTTGCGCGAGCAGCTTGTTCCAGGACCAGCGGCCGACCATCGACGCGATCGACCGATCCACCTCCAACGCCTGCTCCAAGGTCAGATGCCGAGTTTGGCGGGCGATGGTCTGACAGTCCAGAGCGTCGACCTCATTCCTACAGAGCCGCCGCCACAGGCAGGGCAGACGGTGGCGAAGATCGAGCGCGTCGGCGATGATCCGCTCGGCAGAGCCGGTGGACTTGTGCAGGGTGGCGGCGAGATCGGTGACGCAGAATCGGCTGAGTTCGGGGGTGCCGTCGCCGCCGGGTCGGATCGGGCGGTCGCCGCCGGGGATCGCCAGCTGGTAGGCGGCGATGCTGTCGGCGGGGAAGCGGTCGGCCCAGGTTGCTGCCACGCAGAGCCTGGCGTTGGTGGTGGCGCGGACGAGCCAGTCGATGGCGCGACGTGGTGCAGGAGTTGGTCGGTGGCCAGGCAGGACGGATCGATGCCCGCCGTCGTCTGGGCTGTGTGCATCAGCCCGCTGCCGTCGATCATGTATTCACACTAAGGCCAGGGTCTGACAGTTCTTGGGCTGCGGATTCCTCAGCCAGTAACGGAATCTGGCGAATCGAGAGTCACCGACCCTTCGACAGGCTCAGGGTCCTTCGCTCTGGTGAGCAGACGCCCGCATGCCGCGACGATGGTGTCCGCGCCGGCGGCATCGAACAGGCTGCTGAACGCCTCGTACTGTTGCTGACCGACCGCCTCGGCATCCACCAGGCCGAGCCGCCGAGACGCTGCTGGAGCCGACTCTGGAACGCGATCCGTCGTTGGCCGGCGACATCTACGCCCTGGCGGCACCGCGGGACACCGACTGCTTCCTGATCGCCTCCAACTCCGGCATCAACGGCTCGGTGGTGGAGATGGCCAGGATCGTTCGTGATCATGGTCATCGGCTGATCGCGATCACCTCCCTGGGCCACAGCCGTCAGGTCGCCTCCCGACACCCCTCGGGCGCGAAGCTGTACGAACTCGCCGACGTGGTGATCGACACCGGCACACCGCTCGGCGACGCCGGGCTGCCGATCGGTGACGCGATCGTCGTCGGCGCCACCTCGTCACTGGTCGGCGTCACCGCGGTCCAGATGATCACCGAAGGCGTCTGCAGGCGGCTGCTCGACCGGGGCCGTACCCCACCGGTCTACCGATCGATGAACGTCCCCGGCAGCGACCAGGCCAACGCCGCCCTGGAAGCCCACTACCGCGGCCGGGTCCGACCGATCGAGCCCTAGTCACCGATCCGGCCGGACTCAGTCGCCGACCTGTTCGACACGGCCGCCGGTGATCGCGATCAGCTCGTCGTAGGTCATCGCGAACAGGGTGTGCGGGGTGCCGCCGGCGGCCCAGAGTTGCGGGTAGTCGGCCAGGGCGATGTCGATCACGGTCGGCAACGGGGCCGGATGGCCGACCGGGGCGACGCCGCCGATCACCTGACCGGTCGCCGCCCGGACCTCCTCGGCCCGGGCCCGGTCGATGGCGCCGTGGCCGAGGGTGGCCGCCAGCGCCGTGGTGTCGACCCGGTGCCGACCGCTGGTCATCACCAGCAGCGGGTTGCGGTTGCCGTCGGCATCGACGCTGACGAAAACCAGGCTGTTGGCGATCGCTCCGACCTCACAGTCCAGCGCCGCGGCAGCCTCGGCGGCGGTCCGGGCCGAGGACGGCAGGGTGATGATCTCGGCGTCCAAGTCGGCCGCCGCCAGAGCCTGCTGGACGGTACGGCTACGTTCGGGCAGCTCCTCGATGGTGCTCATCAGGCTCAGAGCTGCCGGTGTTCGGCGGTCAGCTGCAGGTATTCCTGAGCGTTGGCGATCACCTTGTCCACCTCGGCGTCGGACAGCTCGCGGCGGACCTTTCCTGGCACCCCGGCGACCAGCGATCGGGGCGGGATCACCGTGCCTTCCAGCACGACCGTGCCGGCAGCGACCAGCGAACCGGTGCCGATCTGGGCGCCGTTCAGGATGGTTGCCCCCATCCCGATCAACACGTTGTCGGCGATCGTGCAGCCGTGCACCACCGCCAGGTGGCCGACACTGACGCCGGCGCCGATCAGGCTCGGGTGCCCGGTGTCGGTGTGCACCACGACGTTGTCCTGGAGATTGCTGCCCACACCGAGCCTGACCTCGGCCATGTCGGCCCGGATGACCGCACCGTAGTAGACCGACGATTCCGCCTCCAGGGTGGCGGCACCGATCACGGTGGCGTTCGGCGCGACCCAGGCCTGCGGGTCGATGGTCGGTGCCGTGCCGGCGTACGGCAGGATCAGTGCCGAACCGGCGGCTGAGCGGGATCTCGCATCGTTGGTCGCCATGGCGCCCCATCCTGTCACGCCGCCGGTCGCGTCGATCGTCGGCTGTCGGGCCGGTTGAAAAGTCATCCTGGAGGACGACAGATTGTGTCACCGGCGCCCATTACGCTTGCCGCCATGACCGCCCTGGACCCCTCGACCCCGCCTGAGGCATCCGGTCCGCCTGGGACGTTCGGGCGGACTCGGAGGGTGCCGATGTGGGTCCTGACCGCGGCGTTCGTGGTGTGTTCGATCCTCGATCTGGTCGCTGAGGCGCTGGGGCTGGACGGCGCCGCCTTCTTCCTCCGGTTGCTGGCGATGCCGCTGTTGATCGGTGTGCTGCTGGCCGCCCGACCGGCACTCAGCCGCACGGTCGTGCTGGTTCTCGGTGCGCTGGTGCTGTCCTGGCTCGGTGACACCGCGGGCGGCGCCAGCAACCTGGCCAAGATCGTGCTGTTCCTGGTCGCCCAGTTCTTCTTCATCGCCGCCTTCTGGCCGCACCGGCGACACAGTCTGCTGAGACGTCGGTGGGCGGTGCTGGTCTATGTGGCGTTGGCCGGTGTGATCGCCGTCGCGCTGATCAGCAAGGCCGGCGACCTGGCGGTGCCGATCGCGATCTACGGTCTGAGCCTGGTCACGATGGCCATCCTGGCCACCGGCATCAGCCGGCGTGCCGGTGTCGGCGGGCTGCTGTTCGTGATCAGCGACTCGCTGCTCGGGCTCAGTTGGTTCTACCACCCGGTGTCGGACAACATCCTCGACTTCCTGATCATGCTCACCTACCTGACTGCGCAGGGGCTGCTGGTCTGGGGTGTGATCCGCGCCGATCAGCGGAGACGGTCACTGGGATAGACCGGGCGGGGATCGCTACGATGCGGCGCAATGTCGGCGTCGGATCGGAGTAGTGGATGTCCTTCAACGGCCTCGGGCCCTGGAAGCTGAAGGGCGACGGCAAGAACGTCGGTGCCGATCAGATCGTCGGCCCCGGCGAGCGGCTCAGTTGGCCTCGTACGATCGGGATCGGCGCCCAGCATGTCGTCGCGATGTTCGGTGCCACCTTCCTGGTACCGCTGCTGACCGGCTTCCCGCCCAGCACCACCCTCTTCTTCTCCGGGATCGGGACGATCCTGTTCCTGCTGATCACCGGCAACCGGCTGCCCAGCTATCTGGGATCCTCGTTCGCCTTCATCGCCCCGATCACGGCGCTGACGGCATCCCACGGTCGTTCCGGTGTGCTGGTCGGCATCATCGCCGTCGGACTGCTGCTGGCACTGATCGGCGTCGTCGTCCAACTGACCGGCACCCGGTGGCTGCAGGTGCTGATGCCGCCGGTTGTGGCCGGTGCGATCGTCGCCCTGATCGGCCTCAACCTCGCGTCGGCGGCCAAGGACAACTTCGTCAAGCAGCCGGTGATCGCGGTGATCACCCTGGCCGCCGTGGTGCTCTGCGCCGTCCTGTTCCGCGGTCTGCTCGGCCGGTTGTCGATCTTCATCGGCGTGCTCATCGGCTACATCGCCGCGTTGATCGCCCGAGCGGTCGACTTCCAGGCGGTCCGGGATGCGCCGTGGATCGGGTTGCCCGACTTCACCGCGCCGACCAATCCGTTCACCCATCCGCAGCTGTGGGGGATCCTGCCGGCCTTCCTGCCGCTGGTGCTTGCGCTGGTCGCCGAAAACGTCGGGCACGTCCGCGGTGTCGCCCAGTTGACCGATCCGAGCGTCAACAAGCTGACCGGTCGAGCGCTGATCGCCGACGGTGTGGCAACCGTGATCGCCGGGTCCGGCGGTGGCTCCGGCACCACCACCTACGGGGAGAACATCGGGGTGATGGCGGCCACCCGGGTCTACTCCACGGCTGCCTACTGGGTGGCCGCGATCGTGGCGATCGCGCTCGGACTGTCACCCAAGATCGGCGCCGCGATCAACACCATCCCGGCCGGTGTGCTCGGCGGTGTCACCACAGCGCTGTACGGGCTGATCGGCATCATCGGGGTGAAGATCTGGCTGGACAACAAGGTCGACTTCTCCAAGCCGCAGAATCAGTTCACCGCGGCTATCGCGCTGATCATCGGGATCTCCGACCTGACCTTCCACGCCGGTCAGATCACCCTGGGCGGAATCGCCGTCGGCAGCATTGCCGCGATCGTGGTCTACCACCTGATGAGCCTGGTGGCCCACTGGCGCGGCACATCCAGCGGACCCGCGACCCCGTGACCCGTCAGTTTCTCCCCGACACGCCCGGCGTGTCGGGGAGAAACTGACGGGTCAGCGGGTTGGGCGGGCGGCGCGGCCGTGCAGCCAGCGGGCGGCGATCACGCCGCCGATGGCACCGCCGAGGTGAGCCTGCCAGGAGACACCCGCCTCGGTCGGCAGCACACCCCAGATCATCCCGCCGTAGAGCAGCAGTACCGCGACACCGATGATGATCTGGATCGGGCGACGGTCGAACGCGCCGCGCGCGATCAGGTAGGTCAGCCAGCCCATGATCAGGCCGCTGGCGCCGAGCACGATGGTGTTGGCCGGTGTCAGCAGCCAGGCGGTCAGACCGGACACCACCACACTGATCAGGGTCGAGCCGAGCCAGCGGGCGAAGCCACCCAGGGCGATGATGAAACCGAAGACCGCGAACGGCACCGAGTTGCCGATCAGGTGATCGAAACCGGCGTGCAGCAGCGGGGCGGAGAAGATCTCCGGCAGACCGTCCAGCTCTCGGGCATGGATCCCGTACTGGTCGAGCCAGCCGCCGGTGGACTGGTCGAACAACTCCAGCACCCACATCAGCGCCAGCAGGCCGCCGATCAGCAACGCCGCCGACAGCGGCCCCATCCGCCGGCTCGACGGAGTGCTCGGAGCACGGTACGGGCCGGTTGCGGCAGGAGGTGAGGTCCAGCTCATGCCCTCCGAGAATACGCAGCCGTGCCAAGGGGCCGCTTCGGCAGCTGCACTACGCTCGCGGTCATGACGTCGGTAGATGTGCATCCCGATCCGGTGCCGGTTGCCGAGGCGAGCACCGCCGACGGCACGCGTTACTGGCAATGGGGCGACCCGGATGCCGCCACCACCATCGTTGCCGTGCACGGATTCCGCGGTGACCATCACGGGCTGCTGCCGATCGTCGCGCGGCTCGGACATCATCGGGTGCTGACGCCCGATCTGCCGGGTTTCGGCGCCAGCCCACCCTTTGACGATCGCCGACACGACATCGCCGGTTACGCCGGTTGGCTGGACCGCTTCTGTGCCGAGGTCCGCCCGCCCGGGGCAACCGGCCGGCTGGTGCTGCTGGGACACTCGTTCGGCTCGGTGATCAGCTCCGCAGCGGTCGCCGACGGGCTGTCGGTCGACCGACTGGTGTTGATCAATCCGATCGCCGCTCCGGCGCTGGAAGGTCCGCGCGGCTTCCTGTCCCGGTTGGCGGTCGGCTACTACCGCGTCGGCCGGGCGCTGCCGGAACCGATCGGCGGGCCGCTGCTCAGCAGCCGACTGATCGTCCGCGGACTCAGCGAGGTGATGGCGACCACCGACGATCCGGATCTGCGCAGCTGGATCCATGATCAACATCACCGGTATTTCTCCGGGTACGCCGACCGCCGGGTGGTGGTCGAGGCGTTCGAAGCATCGGTATCCCACCACATCGGCGAGTACACCGACCGGTTGCTGGTCCCGACCCTGCTGATCGGGGGAGACCGCGACGACATCGTGCCGATCGCGGCGCAACAGCGGCTGGCTCGTCGACTCGCCGATGCACGGCTGGTGATCTTGGGTCCGGTCGGTCACCTGATCCACTACGAGCAGCCCGCCGCCGCAGCCGGCTGGATCGACGAATTCCTGCTGCAGAAGGCCTGAGCCTCGATCCACCCGTCTGGTGCCGCTCGCTACGCGGCACATCGGTGGATCCAGGCTGAACACTCCAAGGCTGAGCGACACCTGAACGTCGGCTGCGAATGTCGTGAACCGGCCGACGTCAGACCTGAGGACTACGCGTGCTGTTGGGCGATCCACCCAGGGTCTGCTCTGGTTAACCCTACAGTGGAGAAGGTGGTCTCCCTGATGGATCGGCAGCTCCGCTCATGACACGGTTATGACGTGAACAGGAGCAGCGCGATCGCGATCGACCTCCGGGCCACCGAGCCCGGTCCGATGGGTGGCCGCGCACGCGCCGTGTTCATCGAAGGTTCCGACGACAGTCACCCGGCCGACGCCGGTCGTCACGCGGGGCACCGATGATCGGTGAAGGCATGTGGACCGTCATTGCGATCGCGCTTGCCGTGATCGACTCGATCTGTTTCGCCGCAGCGGCCGTCTATCAGCAGCGGGCCGTCCGGCGCACCGTATCCGACGGTTTCTCCGGCAGCAACGGCACCGACGATCTCAGCGACCTGCATCCGCGGCACCACCGGCTCAGTCTGCGCGGCCTGCTGGCACTGCCCAAACAACCCGGATGGCTCGGCGGCGTAGGGCTGATGCTGCTCGGCAGTTGCCTGCATGCGGTGGCGCTGGTGATCGCGCCGGTCTCGGTGATCCAGCCGATCGGCATCCTCGGCGTACCGATCGCGGTGCTGCTCGCCGCCAAACTCGCCGGGCAGCGGCCGTCCAAGGCGACCGCAGTGCCGATCCTGCTCTGCGTGGTCAGCGTCGGCGCCTTCGTCGCGGTCGCAGCCAAGCAGGTGTCGACCGCCGACGACGTCCCGATCGGGGCCCTGTTGATCGCCGAGGCCGTGCTGCTCGCGGTGATCGGAATCGCCTTCGGGATCACCCGACGGATCGAGGGCTGGCGGCGTTGCCTGATCAGTGCGATTGCGGGTGCTCTCGGGGTCGGCATGGTGGCTGCCCTGATGCGGGCGATCGCCCAGAACGTGCAGGCTGGTGCCAACGGAGTTGATCTTGGTCGGCTCGTTGATCCGGTCACCCTCGCGATGGTCGGACTGCTGATCCTGAACGCCGTCGTCGGCGGCGCCATGGTGCAGCAGGCCTACGCCAGTGGGCCCGCCGAGGTGGTGCTCGCCAGTCTGACGGTGGTCGATCCGATGATCGCCGTCCTGATCGGTCTGGTGCTGTTGGGCGAGGGAGCCGCACTGCCCGGGCCGGCCATGATCGGCATGATCATCTGCGCCGCGGCCTCGGTCGCCGGAGTGATCGTGCTGGCGCGGACCCATCCGGAGGTGGCAGCTCGCCGGGCCGGCCGGGACGTCGCACCGGCGCTGACCGGGACGGCGACGACGAGCGACAGCTCCTACGACAGACCAATGAACTCTTCAACGATGCGGCCTGACCACAGCGGACGGGTCGAGACTCTGGTGAAAGGACGACCATGAAGATCGTGATCGGGGCCGACAGTTATGCGCCGGACATCAATGGCGCCGCCCGGTTCGCCGGCCGGCTGGCTCGGGGCTTGGCCGCCCGCGGACACGAGGTGCATGTCGTGTCCGCGTCGACCGAGGGACCGGAGCAACTCGAGCACGACGGTGCGGTCACCATCCATCGGATGCGGTCGATCCGTTATCGCTGGCACGCGACGATGCGGGTCTGCCTGCCGTGGCTGGCCGGCCCCGACGCCAGGGATCTGCTGGAGCAGTTGCAGCCCGATGTCGTCCACGTCCAGTCACACATGGTGGTCGGCCGCGCCGTCGCCAACGCCGCGGATCGACTGGGGATCCCGCTGGTGGCCACCAACCACTTCGTCCCGGAGAACGTCTTCGGTTACGTCCCGTTCCTGCCGCGCCGGTTCCACGGTCCGGCGGGACGCATGGCCTGGCGTGATCTTGCCCGGGTCTTCGGTCAAGCCGACGTGATCACCGCGCCGACCCCGTTGGCGGTGTCGCTGTTGACCGAGGCGACCGGATTGTCCGGAGAGGCCGTCTCCAACGGAATCGACGTCCAGCGCTACCAGGAAGCCGCCCGGCAGGCCGAACTGAACGCCGACCCGCAGGCCGGTCCGGTGATCTTGTTCGTCGGCCGGCTCGACCAGGAGAAGCGGGTCGACGAACTGATCGCGGCCTTCGCCCGGATCCCGGCCGAGACAGGTGCCCGACTGGAGATCGTCGGGGGCGGCGATCAGTTCGACGCCCTGGTTGGTTTTGCTGCCGAGCTGGGGGTCGACGATCGCGTGTCGTTCCTCGGTCAGGTCAGTGACGAGGAACTGCTGGCCGCGTACGGGCGGGCGTCGATCTTCTGCATGCCGGGCGTGGCCGAGTTGCAGAGCCTGGTCACGCTGGAGGCCATGTCGGCCGGCAAGCCGGTCGTCGCGGCGAATGCAATGGCCCTGCCGCATCTGGTGCAGTCCGGCCACAATGGCTGGTTGTATACCCCCGGTGACATCGGTGAGCTCGCCCTCCGGCTGTCCACCCTGGTGGCCGACCCGCGGCTGCGGGAGCGGATGGGGCAGCACAGCCGGACGATGGTCAGCCATCACGACTTCGAGGCGACGCTGGACACCTTCACCGAGATCTACGCCTCGGCCGGCGCGGCCGTCCGTGGCCAGCTCCGTTCGGTGGCCTGAGATGATCAGCTACGAGATCGGGTCGGCATGAGACTCCTCGTCGATTGCCGTTACGTCCGGATCGGACGACATGACGGGATCAGCCGCTTCACCGCCGGGCTGGTCGGTGCCCTGAGCAAGATCAACTGCACCCCGGCCGGTGCGCCGCTCGAGGTCGAGCTGTTGATCAGTGATCGTCGTCAACTGGATCAGTTGCCGACCGGGCTGCGGTGGCATCTTGCCAACGACCCGACCAGCCCGCTGGAACCGCTGGTCGGCCTGCGGGTGCGACGGATCCGACCGGATGTGATGTTCAGCCCGATGCAGACGGTCGGTTCGATCGGGCGGGACTATCGACTGCTGCTCACCCTGCATGACCTGATCTACTACCGGCAGCGGACACCACCGCCGGAGTTCGCCGCCCCGATCAGACTGCTCTGGCGGCTGTTCCACCTGGCCTGGTGGCCGCAACGGTTGTTGCTCAACCGGGCCGATCGGGTGATCACGGTTTCGCACACCACGGAGCGCTCGATCCAACGGCACCGGTTGACTCGGCGACCGGTGACGGTGGTCTCTAACGCCGCCGATCCGGCACCCGATGGCGGCCGGCTGCCGGCGACCAGATCCCTTGTCTACATGGGATCCTTCATGCCCTACAAGGGGGTGGAGGTGCTGGTCCGGGCGGCGGAGATGTTGCCCGGGCACACGCTGCATCTGATGAGCAAGATCAGTTCGGAGCAGCGGGAACGGCTGACCGCGCTGGCACCGCACGCCCGGCTGGTCTTCCACAACGGCGCCGACGACGACACCTACCGCCGGGTGCTCCGCGGAGCGACGGCGCTGGTGTCGGCCTCCCGGGACGAGGGCTTCGGCATTCCCCTGGTGGAAGCGATGTCGGTCGGCACGCCGGTGGTGGTCACCGACATCCCGGTGTTCCGTGAGGTGGCCGGAGCAGCCGGGCAGTACGTGCCGATCGGCGACGCCGCCGGATTCGCGCGGGCGATCCGCGAACTGGACGACCCGGGGGAGTGGGAGACTCGCTCGGCCGCCGCTCGACGGCAGGCAGTGACCTTCAGCTGGGAGGGCTCGGCGCGAGCGTTGCTGGAAGCCGTGGATGCGGTGGCCGGCACGCCCTCGCTGCCCGACAACGTGACACCCCTGCGCGCCGTCTCCTGACATCGCTCCGCGGATTCGCGATCTGATCGACGTTGGTTCGGTGCACACTCGCAACGTCCGATTGCCGTCGATGCCGTCGCGGCAGCCGCTTTCTACGGGTGTCGGACTGTTGGACAGGCGTCTGCTCGGCGGCGAACATCTCCAAGGTCATCTGCGTGATGATCATCCCTCATCCGGTTGGTCAGATCGTTGCTTCGCGGTGAAGGTCAGGTGGGTGACGCCACTCGGCGTCGAGGTCGCCTCGATGTCGTATCTCTCTTCGAGGGCTTCCAAGCCGTCCCACACCCGGACACCGCGGCCGAGCACGATCGGAACCTGAACCAGGTGCATATGGTCGACCAAGCCGGCGGCGACAAAGTCCCGTACGACGGTTGCGCCGCCGCCGATCCGCACGTCCCGCCCGTTGGCGGCCGCACGTGCCTGGCCGAGCACCTCACTCGGCGTGGCGTCGAGAAAGTGGTACGTGGTGCCGCCCTCCATCTCGACGGACGGCCGCGGCCGGTGGGTGAGCACGAACGTCGGCGTGTGGAACGGCGGGTTCGGTCCCCACCAGCCCTTCCAGTCCGGGTCGTCCTGCCAACCGGGGGGACCGAACTTGTTGGCGCCCATGATCTCGGCGCCGATGCCATGGTCGTTCCGCGCCGCGAACGCGTGATCGGCGCCCTCGGAACCGCCGGCCCCGTGCCAGGACCGAGTGGCGAACATCCATCCATGGAGACGTTCGCCGGCGTGACCGAACGGGGCCTCGAGGGTCTGGGGTTCGCCGGTGGCGAAGCCGTCCAACGAGATCGACAGATTGTGGATGCGTACCTCGGACATCAGCATGATCCTCTCGATGTGGTGCCGTCGGATATCAGCATGTCATCTGACCAGGCGGTCGACGCCGCCGATCGACGCCAGATCCTTGCCGAGGCAGGTCCGGTCCAGGCGGTCGGGATCGAGGTCCGGTTCAGCGGCGCGGAGGGACCGGCAGCGGAAGGCGTCGTGCGGGTCGAGCTCCCGGAGGACGGGAGGATCTGCTGTACCTGGGGCATGAGCATCAGCGATGAGTTTCTGATCGAGCGGATCGGCGTCTGTTCGTCGGAGAAGCGTCGGGAGCTCGACCTGGCCATGGAGTTGGCTGCCGCCTGACATTCGGACACATCGGTGTGCGGTCGAGGATCCCTTGTGCGACACACGTCGGCGGTTCTGAAGTCTGGCAGTATCGGGCAGATGGAGGCCGCGCCAGGGGAGTCAGGCCAGGATCTCCTGACTGTTTGGCGAAGCGATCCCTGGCGAACGGAAGCGGAGCAGTGGATTCGGTCCCGGCTCAGCCGGGCTGGGATCGCCGCGATCGGACCGGCGGAGCAGGTGCGACTCAAGCCGTGGTCCACGCATCTGGTCGTGCCGACGGATCAGGGCCGCTTCTGGTTGAAGGAGAACTGTCCGGCGCTGCGGTTCGAGGTCGGCCTCGTTGCGACGTTGTGCCAGCTGGTGCCGGGGCAGGTGCTGGAACCGCTGGCAATTGATCTTGATCACGGGCGAATGCTGACCCCTGACGGTGGCGCGACACTGGACGAATCACGGGCATCCACCGACGCATTCGGACGCACCCTCGCGGGGTTCGGCTGCGTACAACGAGCTGTGGCCGATCACCGTGCCGAAGTGATCGCAACAGGTCTGCCGGTAGTACCGGCAGCCCGGGCATGCGAACGCTTCGAGCAACAACTGCGGTATCTCCGGCGACTACCGGTGGGGCATCCGCTCCGTCTGGACAACGACGTGATCACCCGCGCGGCCAAGCTTCGCACCATTGTGGGCAATGCGACCAGTCAGCTCGCGATGATCCCGCTACCGGACACCGTGCAGCACAACGACCTCCAACCGAGCAACGCGTTCGTACCCCGCGAGGGTGGCCCGCGGTTCTTCGACTTCGCCGACGCGGTCTGGAGTCATCCGTTCTGTGTTCTCAACGTGGCGCGTTACCGAGCTGCCAGCGCATGGAACTGCTCGATCGACGACCACCGCATCAACTACCTGGTCGACAGCTACCTCGACGGATGGACAGCGACGGCACCGATTCACGACCTGCGCCGCCTGGTTGAGCCGGCGATGACCGTCGCCCAGCTGCACCGGTACAACTCATGGCACCAGCTGATTCCGTACATGCCGTACAGCGAGCTGCAACGGCATGCTGGCTACGCCGAAGCGTTGATATCGACAGACCATGCCCGATAGGCCGGGCAGTCTGAAGGACCAGGGGGCTCCGGACTGTGGACGCGTTCGGCATCGTCATCGATCTGCCCGGGCAGCGCGCCCCGGTGTACGGCTGACCGGTCCAACTGGGACCATGATCGAATGCCTGACGAAACCTCCGAGACGACGGCGGCTCCCAGCCTGCAGGCGCTGGGGATTTCACCGGCGGCCGAAGCCGTCTACCGAGCGCTGCTCTCCCGGAGCCAGGCGACCACCGACGACCTGGTCGAGGAGTTGCAACGCACGCCGGCCGAGGTGACCGGACTGCTGTCCGATCTGGAGGGTCTCGGGCTGGTCAATCGGATGCCAGGTCGTCCGCTCCGGATGCGTGCGGCCCGACCCGACGTCGCGCTCGAGGTGTTGGTCTCGCGTCGGCAGCAGGAACTGGCCCGCGTGCAACTGGCCTCCCGGCAGCTGCTGACCCTGATTCCACCCGCCGAACGGCACCGACCCGAGGACATCGTCGAGGTGGTGGTCGGTCCGTCGGCGATCGCCGCCCGGTTCGAGCAGTTACTGGACCGAACCCGGGACGAACTGCTGGTGCTGGACCGGCCGCCGTACGTGACCGACAGCGCTCGCGCCGAGTCGACGGTCAAGTCGCTGCTCCGCGACGAGGTCACCGTGCGGGGCATCTATGCGCCGGAGGCGATCGAGGAGCCCGGTGCTCTGCAGGCGGTCCAGGACGCGATCCGATCAGGCGAGCAGTCCCGGGTGCATCCCGCGATCGGCATGAAGCTGGCGATCAGCGACCGGGAGCTGGCGATCATGCCGGTCGGCGCCGACGAGGCGGTCGAGGCGGCGTTGTGCATCCGACCGTCGGTGTTGCTGGACGCACTGGCCCAGCTGTTCGACCTGCTCTGGCAGCTGGCCACGCCGATCGTCGTACCCGATTCCGACCACGAGCCGACCGACTCCGACCGCAGCGACCGGGAACTCGCGGCACTGCTGGGTTCCGGGGCCAAGGACGACGTGATCGCGCGGCATCTCGGCACCAGCCCGCGGACCCTCAGCCGCCGGATCTCCCAGCTGATGGACAACCTGCACGTCCGGACCAGGTTCCAGGCCGGCGCCCGAGCCGCCGGCCTGGGGTGGCTGTCACCGGACCCAGAAGGCCCGGATCGTGGTCTGGTCCAGTGACGACCCTTCGGCATCCTCGGCATGCAGCCGCAGGGACACCGGGCCGTTTCCGGCAGGCAGGGTGATCCGATAGCGGTCCGTGCCGGCGTGCAGCTTGCTGATCTTGACCGGTGCCCAGCTGTCGCCGTCGTCGTAGCTGGCATCCAGCTCCACGGTCGTGAACGGGGCGGCTGTCGAGCCGTCCTGATGCAGCAGGCCGAGTTCGAAGGAGCGCTTGCCGAGCCGGTTGCGGAGATCGGTGGCGACGTCGTAGTCGGTCAGGATCAGCGGTTCGGTCCGTACGGTGCCGTCGGTGCTGTCGGACTCGAAGGTCCAGCTGGTCTCGGTGTGGCTGGACAATTGGGCCCACGGCTGTGGATTGTCCGAGCGGAACGAGATGTTGATCTTCGAACTTCTGGCGGGTAACTGCGCGACCCCGCTGGGCAGGTGGGTCGTCTCGCCGATCAACTGGTCGTCGGCCTTGATCTGCAGCAGGGTGCTCATGCCGCTGTCGGTGCTGTAGGACTGACCTCTGTTGCCGTCCGCGTCGGCGAATCCGTTGATCACGATCCGCATCTGATCACCGGCGCGTTGGACCGGTACGTTCGGCGACGCCGTGATCGGCGCCGTACCGATCGGCTTGTCCACCCGCTGGTGCGGGCGGTACGCAACGCGTTGCGGATCGCTCAACAGCATCGGCAGGACGTCCTCGTGCGGGAACAGGGCGTTGTACGACGATTCCGGGGTGACAGCCGAGTAGCTCCAGGCGGTGTCCGGGTCGGGCAGCCGGTATTCGGTGCGGCTGCGTGGCCCGTCGCGGAACGGGAACACCGTGGAGATCGAGAAGGTGTCCTCGGGCTGGAACTGATACGACGCTTCGGAGAAGGTGGAGTCGATCGACGGTTGCCCATGGATCTCCCGCCGCTGAGTGGTGAGGTCACCGGGACCGTACCGGTAGTGCTGGTCCCGCGGGATCCGATCGTGCTCCTTGATCACCAGGTCGTACAGGTACGGGCTGGCGTCCTCACCGGAGACGGCGACCCGATCCAGGATCGACATCCGGGTCAAGGCTTTGCCCTCGGCGTGGTCGACCCGCAGCGTCGGGATACTGATCTTGACACCGGTGCCGTTCGGGTCGTCGTTGTCGCCCGGCCCGTCGTTGTAGATTACGATCATGGAGGCGCCGGCGCCCGCGGCGGCGTTGGACTGTTCGGCGACCGACAGATCATCGGAGCGTTCGGCGACCGCTATCGCTCCATGGAGCTGACGGCCGGCAAGATCGGTGGTGTCGGCCCGACCGACATCCACCACCCGACGCAGGGCCGCTCCGTCGAAGGTCGGCCAGTCGGAGGCGAAGTCGGAGAACCAGACCGGGTCGTAGTAGGCGGGATGCAACGTCTTCGGCCGCAGGCCGACCGTCCGCATCGTGATGTCCGGTGCCTCGAGCCGGAGCCGGGTGAGGGTGTCCAGCTCTCCGACCGTCACCGGTGCGCTCGGCTGCAGGTAGAAGGTCTCATCGATCAGCGACGAGGGCCGGTAGTCGAGGGCGAGCTGTTGTCCGTCGGCGGCGGTTCGCCGGTAGCCGAGTTGCATCGCACCTCCGGGATTGATCTTGGTGCGGTGCCCAGGAGTGTCGACGGTGATCGGCTTCGCGGTCCGTGCATCGAAGGTGAAGCTGTCGTCACCGGTGATCTTGGTCTCCGGGTCGCCGACCAGCGCAACACTCTGGGCGGTCCGGGAGTCGGCCAGCGGAGCGGTCCCAGCGGGATTGGTCTGCACGAACGCCATGATCGAGTACGTCCCCGCGGGCAGCAGCACACAGTCGCTGACCGCCCAGTTGGCGGCGGTGCAGTCGTGGCTGAGGCCCTCGGTGAGTTGGCGACTGGCCTGGACCTCGCCGCCGGTGACGTCGAAGATGCTGACATGGGCACCGGCCTGTCGGCCGTCCCGACCGATTGCCTTCAGGTGCAGCTCGACCGGCTCCGCGGCACGGGTGATCATGGTCTCCGGATGTCCGCTGAGCACCGTCGGTGCGGCGTCGGTGTCGGTGGCCTGGACCGTTGTCGATCCCGCACTGCTGGACAGCAACAGGCCCGGGTCGCTGCCGTCGGCCCGGGGGAGCGGAAGGACCGTGGTCCGTCCGTCGGAGGTGCTGGTGGAGATGCTGTCGCCGGCGCCGAGGGAGATGGCGGTGGTCGTCGGCCCATCGGCACGGAAGCCGAGCTGTGCGTCGTTGGGTCGAGCTGTCGCTGGGACGGTGCCGGCGGTGATCATCAGGATCAACGAGCCGGCGATCGCTGCAGCCGATCGCGGCCGGCGGATAGGGCGGGTGGGCGGGGAGGCAGGCATGGGAAACTCCGTGGTTCGGCCGGTTCGGGCGGGGGAGAGAGGTGGGGAACGGGAGAGATGATGTCGCCGGCCGCGCGACGTCAGGTGCTTTCCTACTGCATCGACCGGGACCAGCGACAGGGCGTTCGGTGGCGCGTTTCGGCATTGGCGGCTGTCCGCCATCGTCGACCCCGGGCCCGGCGCGATGCGGGTGCTCGGTTCAGGTCCAGTTGGCGACCAGGTAGAAGACCCCGAACGGTGCATCAGCGAAGTTGATCTTGGTCTGATAGTCGGACCCGCCGGCGGACCGTGCGAGCTGCTGCCAGACGGGCCCGCCGGTGGCCATCACCTCCGTCGCCAGCTGCCGGTCCAGAGCCGCCAAGGTCGCGGGGTCGCCGGACCGCCAGGCCCGGACCAGCTGACGATCGAAATCGTCGGCCCGCGGATGCACCGCTGCCGGGCCGCCCGGATGGGCGAGTGCGCTGCCGTCGGCGATGCCGATGATCAGGTCGGCGTCGTCATCGGCTCGGTCCGAGCCGGCGACCGTCCGCAAGATCAACTCCGGCGCTGCTTGCGGTTCCGAGCGGTGGCCGACGAGACGGCGACCGACGGCGAGCGGCAGTGGAAGCGACGGCTCGGATCCGGCGGCGCCGGTGAGCCGGCCGATCGGGTCGGGAAGGTCGGAGGACCAGTCCGCGGTCTCGTCGCCGGCGGCGAGGACGATCACGCGGCGGATGCTGTCGTCCAGCACCTCATCGACCGCGCGGAGGCAGACGGCACGGAGGGCGGCAGCAGGATCGGTCCGGCCGCCGACCCGTGGCAGCAGGATCGGCGCGCCTGGCAGATTGAGCAGTCTCATACCAATCCCCGTACGGTGCGTGCCGGGTCGCGATCACCGCGGGCCGCGGCGACGAAGTCGACGACCTGGCGGACCTCGGCAACCTGATGCACGCGATGGATCGTCGCACCCTGCCAGGCGCAGACGGCGGTCGCCGCGAGTGTCGCCGGGACCCGTTCGGAGACCGGCAGGTCGAGCGTCTCACCGAGGAAGTCCTTGTTGGACACCGACACCAGCACCGGCCAGCCGGTGTCGACCAGTTCGGCCAGCCGACGGGTGATCTCCAACGAGTGCCAGGTGTTCTTCCCGAAATCGTGCGCCGGATCGATGATGATGGACTCGGTCGCCACCCCGGTCCGCCGCGCGGTCTCGGCCAGTCCGGTGATCGCGGTGATCGCGTCGGCGACCACATCGTCATACTCCACCCGGAAGGGCCCGGTCCGCGGTGCCAGCCCGCCGGTGTGCGCACAGACGAGGGCGGCGTCATAGCGGGCTGCGACCTCGATGATTCCTCGATCGTGGGCACCCCAGACATCGTTGATCAGATCAGCGCCGGCCTCCAGCGCCAACGCCGCAACCGTCGAACGCCAGGTGTCGATGCTGATCACGATCCGCGGATGGCGATCCCGGACGGCCGCGATGAAGTCGACCGTCCGCCGGATCTCCTCCGCCTCGTCGATCGTCTCGCCCGGTCCGGCCTTCACCCCGCCGATGTCCAGGATGTCGGCACCCTGAGCGATCACCTCGTCGACCCGGGCGGAGGCCCGCCCCGGGTCCCAGGTCGCACCGTGATCATAGAAGGAGTCCGCGGTCCGGTTGACGATCGCCATCACGAGTTGGCTGCCGGCCGGGAAGGACTTGTCGCGAAACCGGAGCACGCCGTCGGTGGGCAGCGCCCGGCTGCCCTGATCTGGTGGTCCATCCGTCGGAGTGTGATGATCTTCGCCGCGGTGCACCGGACGAGTGTCGCAGGTGGCCGGATGTGCTGCGCCGCGAGGGCCACCCGCCGGTCGGGTACCTGCGGCGGAAGCCCGTTGGCCGAAGGCGGTCGGCGACTCCGGCGAATCACCTGACCGGAAGGGCGCAGACCCTTGCCGTAATTATGTAAAACTGGTTAGCATATTCTCCGATGTCGCATGATCTTCATCGGCAGGCCAATACGGCCGCCGTTCTGCGGGCGCTGTCCGGCCAGGGGGCCGCCAGCGTTTCCGAGCTGCGCGCGTTGACCGGATTGTCCCGGCCGACCCTGGACGCGATCGTCGGCAGCCTGCTCGCCGACGGGCTGGTCCTGGCGGAGGAACCGGATCGGGTCGGCCGCACGGGTGCCGGCCGACCGGCGCGCAGCTATCTGATCAACGCCGATGCCGGCTTCCTCGCCGGGGTGGATGTCGGACGACACAAGATCCTGGTCAGCATCGCCGACCTGACCGGCGCCGTCCGGGTCGAGCGGCGGGCCGAGGTGCCGGCGGAGATCGCCGGGCCTGACCTGTTGTCGCTGTTGCGCCGGACGGTGACCGAGGCGGCGGCAGCCGTCCCGATCCCGGTCGGGCAGTTGCGGGCGATCGCTGTCGGCGTGCCCGGTGTCGTCGACAGCACCGGCCGGATCACCCGTTCGGTGGTGGTGCCGCAGTGGAGTGGCTTCGACGTTGCGGGTGCGATCCGGGACTGGGTCGACGTGCCGATCGCGATCGGCAACGACGCCAACCTGGCGGCACTGGCCGAACAATGGCTCGGAGCGGCTCGGATGTGTCGGGACGTGATCTACATCCTGGCCGGTCGCCGGACCCGGGCGGCGATCATGATCAACCGCAGTGTGCTGACCGGACGGCACGGCGAGGCCGGTGAGGTCGGCTCGGTCCCGGAACTGTTCTTCGACACCCCGCAGGTGCTGCTCGGGGAGCAGACCGCCGACAGCACCAGGGTCGCCGAGGTCTTCGCCGCCGCGCGCGCCGGAGATCAGGACGGCGTCGAACGGGTGCGACGCTTCTGCGCCGAGCTGGCCCGCACCCTCCGCTTCCTGATCACCGTGCTGGACCCCGAGTTGGTGGTGATCGGTGGCGGGCTGTCGGCCGCCGGTGAGCAGATCATCGCCGGAGTTCATGATCATCTCGAGCCGGCGCAGCGCCGTACCCCGGTGGTCGCTTCAACGCTCGGTGACACCGCCGTCGCGCTCGGCGGCGTCCGACAGGCCCAACTGATGGCCGCCGAGAACGACCCGCTGTTCGGGTCGATCATCTCGGTGCCGACAACCGCATCTGCGGTACCCGAAGACCAGTACGACACCACGAATCGGCAAGTTGAGGAGAGACCGTGACCCAGAACCTTCCGCCCGCGGCGCAGCCGCTGCGGGTCGGCATGATCGGTGCCGGCGGCATCGCGCACGCGCACCTGCCGGCCTGGCTCGAGCACGGAGCGGAGGTGATCATCTACTCCCTCGAGGGCGCCTCGGAGATCGCCGCCGAGATCGGCGGCACACCGGTCGATTCGTTGGACGAGTTGCTCGGCCGGGTCGACATCGTCGACGTCTGCACCCCGACGCCGTTCCACCGCGAATACATCGAGGCGGCGGCCGCAGCCGGCAAACACGTCGTCAGCGAGAAGCCGCTGGGCCGTACCTCCGCCGATGCCCGGGCAGCCATCGACGCCTGTGCGGCAGCCGGTGTCCAGCTGTATCCCGGGCATGTGGTCCGGTTCTTCAGCGAGTACGAAACGATGCATCGCGAGGTCGCGGCCGGCACGGTGGGCACGATCGCGGTCCAGCGTTTCACCCGCACCGGCTCGCGGCCGGTGAAGGCGTGGTACGCCGACGAGGAACAGTCCGGCGGCATCATCCTGGATCAGATGATCCATGATCTTGACTTCGCCCGCTGGAACGCCGGCGAGGTGCGGACCGCTTTCGCTCGGCAGACCGCGACCGGCGACGGTCTGGATGCGGTGATCAGCGCACAGGTCGTGCTGACCCACGTCGACGGTGCGATCTCCTACGTCGGCGGCACCTGGGCGCGTCAGGGCACCGCGTTCCGGACCACTTTCGAGGTCGCCGGTACCGGCGGCCTGCTGACCCACGACTCCACCCAGTACAAGCCGGTCGTCATCGACGGCGGGGCACGCAGTGAGGAAGGGACCGGACTGTTGCCCGCTGTGCACGGGGTCAGCCCGTTCAGCACCGAGATCGGTGAGTTCGCCCGGGCCTTCGCCGGCGGGCCGGCGCCCCGGGTGGCTGCCGAGGACGGCCTTGCCGCCATCCTGATCGCCGAGGCCGCGATCGACTCGCTGCGGACCGGGCAACCGGTCGCGGTCGGCGACCCCAACATCACAGGTGCCACCCGGACAGGAGTCTCCGCATGACCACACCGCTGAAGATCGCCGTACTCTCCTTCGCGCATCTGCACGCGATGTCCTACCTGCAGGCGCTGTCGGCACGATCCGACATCGAGCTGGTGGCCACCGATCCCGATCATGCGACCCGGCCGGAGGGGGAGAGCGGCGGGCCGGAACTTGCCCAGCAGATGGGGGTCACCTACGTCGACGACTACGACGCGGTCTGGGACTGGGGTCCGGACGCGGTGATCATCTGCTCGGAGAACTCCCGGCACCGGCCGTTGGTCGAAGCGGCCGCGGCGCACGGCGCCCATGCGCTGTGTGAGAAGCCGCTGGCGACCTCGGTGGCCGATGCCGAGGCGATGGTCGCGGCCTGCGAACGGGCCGGGGTCAACCTGATGATCGCGCACCCGGTGCGATTCTCCACTGCCTTCGCCGACCTGAAGGCCGCCTACGACGCCGGCGTGGTCGGAACGGTCAGATCCGTGCTCGGCACCAACAACGGCCAGCTGCCGATCGGGGTCCGGAAGTGGTTCGCCGACAAGGAGTTGGCCGGTGGCGGTTCGATCACCGACCACACCGTGCACGTCGCCGACCTGCTGGACAGCCTGTTCGACGGCGAGGAGGTGGAGACCGTCTACGCCACCAGCAACAAGATCCTGCATGCCGACGAGGTCGAGGTGGAGACCAGCGGTCTGGTGTCCATCGGCTATCGCAATGGCGTGGTCGCCACCATCGACTGCAGCTGGTCCAAGCCGGACTCCTACCCGACCTGGGGCGGGCTGACCCTGCAGCTGATCGGCTCGGACGGGATCGCCGACATGGACGCGTTCAACGCTCGGGTCGGCGGTCAGTCGGAGAAGACCAGGAACGGCGTCTGGTTCCCGTACGGGGTCAGTGCCGACCAGGCGTTGATCAACGAATTCCTGGACTCGATCGCGGAGCAGCGGGCGCCGCATCCCGACGGCCGTTCCGGCCTGCGCACCGTACGGATCGTGCAGGCCGCCTACGAGTCGGTCCGGACCGGGAAGACCGTCAACCTCTGATACCGGCAGCGATCCCGGCGGGTGGGACGGTACTTGCCCGCCGGGGTCGCGACCCTGAGAGGATGATCTCCATGAAGATCGGTGTGATCGGTACAGGACAATTTGCTCGCAGCTTCATCTCGTTGTGGCAGCTGCATCCCGACGTCGAGGAGGTGTATGCCTGTGACGTCGTGCCGGAGAGGGCCAAGGAGCACGCGGAGAAGTACAACCTCGCCGGGACGTTCGACACCTTCGAGGACGCGCTGGAGTCCGACATCGACTCGGTCGCGATCCTGACCCAGCGGTGGACCCATGGTCCGTTGGTGTTGCAGGCGCTGGAGGCCGGCAAGAACGTGTACTCGGCCGTGCCGATGGCGATCAGCGCCGAGGAGATCGGCGCCATCGTGAAGAAGGTCGAGGAGACCGGCCTGATCTACATGATGGGCGAGACCAGCTACTACAACCCGGCCGTGGTCTGGGCCCGGGGCAAGATCGCCGAGGGCGAGCTCGGCCGGGTGTTCTACTCCGAGGGCGATTACGTCCACGACATGGACAACGGGTTCTACGCCGCCTATCAGTACAGCGGCGGTGACGACTGGAAGAAGACCGCCAGCTACCCGCCGATGCTGTACCCGACCCACGCCGTCGGCGGCGTGCTCGGAGCGGTGCCGTCGTACGCGACCAGCGTCAGTTGCATCGGCATCAAGGACGACCGCGGCGACGGGGTGTTCGACAAGGACGTTTCCTTGTGGGGCAACGAATTCTCCAACATGACCGCACTGTTCGAGCTGGCTGACGGCGGCACCATGCGGACCAACGAGTTCCGCCGGGTCGGCTACTGGAACGGGCACGAGTCGCGGTTCCGGTTCTACGGGACCGAGGCCGTGATGGAGCAGTCCGGCCACGGAGCGACGTACAGCGTCAAGACCGAGGGTGAGAACTACGCCAAGGGCAAGACCCTCGACATCAGCGAGGAGTTCGTCACCCGCAGTAAGCAGCTTCCGGAGGGCTTCGGCGACGTCGACCCGGCGCTGATGCAGAGCTTCGCCTCCGGTAACGCGAGGGTGCAGGACCGCAGCCGGTTGCCGAAGGAGTTCGAGGGTGCACACAACGGGCACGAGGGATCGCACCACTTCCTGGCCGACGACTTCGCCCGTGCGGTGACCACCAAGACGCAGCCGCCGGTCAACGCCTGGAAGGCCGCTCGCTTCACCCTGCCGGGCGTCGCGGCGTACGAGTCGGCGCAACAGGGTGGCGCCCGGATCGCCGTCCCTGACTTCGGCGACGGGCCGGACAACCCGAACTGGTGATCTCGAGCCGGCCGCGGTCTGCTTTGCCGAGCGCAGACAGACCCGGCCGGCCGTTATCGTGTCCGGGTGATCAACATCGCCCGGTTTCTTCCGCTGATCACCGTCGTGGCGTGGCTGATCACCCTGGCGCTGCCCGTCCTGGACAGCGGCAACGGCCACGGGCCGAGGATCGTGGTCACCAGCCTCGGTGGTGATCCGTTCGACCTGGCTGGGATCGAACTGCCGTTCGTGCTCGCCTGGATCGGCATCCTTGGCTGCGCGGTGACGGTGTGGCTGCTGCGCTCGCTCACCTGGTGGTCGGTTGTGGCGGTGCTCGTCACCATCGCGCTGGTGGCACTCGGGGCCCAGCTGATCACCGATCCGCCGACCCTGATCTGGGGCGGAGTCGACGATCAGGGCCGCCCGACCGGGGGCATGGAACGTGGTGAGCCGGTGGCCGGCGCGCTCGTCTGGCTGCTGGGTATTGCGGCGCTCGCGACCGCAGCCGTCTGCGGATTCCTCGGCAGCCGCCGCGTCCGGCGCGTTCAGCGGCTGTCGAATGCCGGGTAGAGCGGCGCCGGGGGATCGGTCGCATCCGGCCAACGTCGGACCATCGCCGCGGCCAGTCGAGTCAGCCACTCGGTCAGCTCCGGCAGCGTACGGGATCGCTCGGCCAGCCGGGCGAAGGTCGCGACCTGTTGGACGACCTGACCACGTCGGCGCCAACTCTCCAGCGGCTGCTGACCGGACGCCGCGATCAGCCGGAGCCTGCGGACCCGCCCGATCAGGGTGATCGCCGCGCCGTCGGTGAGCATGCCGGTGTCGTCGGCCAGCATCCGGTCCGTGCCGGCAGCCGCCAAGGTCCGGCGATAGCTGTCCTCGACCTCGTCGACCAGTGGTCCGGGCAGCAGACCCCACGGGTGACTGTGATGGGGGAACGGGTAGATCAGGAACGCAGCGTCGATCCCCGGATGGCCGAATCGGCAGCCCTCGAAGTCGACCAGCCGGGCGCCGTCGGCGGTGATCAGGACGTTGGTCGGATTGGGATCGACATGGATCAGAGTGCCGGGCTGCGGATCCGCGGCGCGGGCGAACAGGGCGAGCGCTTCGGCACGCGCCGGCTCGGCGGCCGGCAGATCAAGATCACGACAGGCGGCTTCGAGCTGCTGCCAGTGCTCGCCGGTGTGCACGTAGCCGGCATCGGAATCGGTATCGGCGGCAAAGCCCTGCAGCGTCCGGCGGTGCTCGTCCTCCCGATCGATGGTCGTGGCGTGCAGCCGACCGAGAGCTTCGCCGGTCGCGATCATGCCCGCGGCGGCGGCGTCGGGATCGCTGCCCAGCAAGAGCTCCTGCAAGGTGGGCCAGGTCCCGACATCGGTCTGGATCGCCAGCCCGGCACGATCGTCGAAATGCAGCAGCCGCGGTGTGACGCCGCTGTCGGCCGCGGTCAGCAGCCCGGCAGCCTCGCGACGAAGGAACGGCGGACCGCCGTGCCCGGCACCGTCGGTGCGACGGGTCTTGATCATCACGCTGTCACCGACTCCGGCCAGGTCCTGGTCGAGACGGAGCCGCGTCACCGGCGCGTGATCGTGACCGACGTGCTGCTGGTCGATGACGGCGATCGGGCGGCCGGCGATTCGGGACAGGGCGGCAATGATCAGATCACGACCGTCATCGGTGAGCGGGTGAACGGGCACCGTCGGCACGTTACCGCCGATCGGGCATGATGCCCTGATGAGTCGTGCTCCGTTCCCACTGCTCGATCAACTGCCGGCGCAGCTGCATGGCATCATTCTCGATTTCCACTGGGACGCCGACCGGCTGCACGCGCTCGCGTTGCCGACCAGCGTCGTCCCGATCGCCGATCTGGATTGGCACCTCGCCCTGCCGTTCTGGGCCGTGGACGGGGAGCCGTTCCGGGTCAGTCCGGCGGAGGTGGCCACCGACCCGGTGACTCATCGGCAGCAGTGGGAACGGACCCAGGCTGCCGATCTCGGGTTTGCGCTGGACGGCTATCGGCGCTCCGACGGTCGGTTGGTGATCTTGGACGGCATCCACCGACTGCTGAAGGCGAGCGTCACCGGTCGATCGTCGATCTCCGTCCGGGTGCTGCCGGACCATCTCTTCGACGCGATCGCCGTCACCGACGGGCTCGGCTGACCAATCCGACGATCGCCCCGAGGTTGTCCTCGACCGTGGCCGCGGCGTCCAACCTCAGGTCCGGCTCGCGGGGCAGTTCGCGGCAGCCCTGGGAGAACGTCGCAGCGAGATGAGCGCGGCGGTCGGCGACGGCGGTGCCCCAACGGCGGTCACGAGCGGTCAACCGCTCGGTCTGGGTCACGCTGTCGAGCTCGAGCATGATCAACAGATCGCAGCGCGGATGCGGCCGCATCCCGTCCAGCACCAGCACGGGTGCCTCGGCCACCGGGAGACCCCCGTACGGAGCTCGCCACCGGAAGCTCTCGAAATCGCAGTCCGGTGTGCTGCGTTCCTCGCCGGAACAGGTCAGGACCCGATCGACGGCATCCCAGTCGTAGCCGAAAGCTGCGGACAGATACTCCGCGACCGATACCTCGTCGCCGCGCGGCACGAAGAAGAAGTCCACCGGCACCCGGGCGAACAGGTCGGGCCGGGACTCTTCCAGCCGTTTGGCCAACGTCGACTTGCCGGCGCCCGACGGGCCCATCACGCAGACGATCATCCCAGCAGGTCCCACAGATTGCCCCACGGATCACCGAAGACCGCGACTCGTCCGTAGGACTCCGATCGCGGTGGGCGGACGATCTCGCAGCCCGCTGAGCTTATCCGCGCCAACGACGCGTCGAAATCCGAGACCCGCAGGAACAGACCGACGCGACCGGCGAACTGTCGGCCCATCGCCGCGCTCTGACTGTTGCCGTCGGCGCGAGCCAACACCAGCCCGGTGCCACCGTCGGCAGGTCGGACCACCACCCAGCGTTTGCTGCGCCCGTCGGTCGTCAGCGCCGGCTCATCGGCGACGACCTCGAAGTCGAGGACCTCGGTGCAGAATTCGATGGCGCGGTCGTAGTCGTCGACGATCAGGCTGACCAGTTCGAGGGGCACGGCAGCAGTGTAGAAGCCGGGCCTCGGCGATACCTACCGCTATGATGTGCGTCGGTGATGGACCCCGCCGGGGCCGCGACGGACGGCCCGAACCGCAATGTCGCTGATGGCTCCTGACCGGATACCTGTTGGACGCTGCCGCGCGGACGGCAGTGGTCGGCTGCGCCGTCAGAGGAGTTGATCATGGAATCCCGCACCATCCCACCGCATCTGCGCCCGAGCTATCTGGTGATCGTCGGAGCCGGCGGAGCATTCGGAGCTGCTGCCCGGTACGTCATCACCGAGTCGGCCGCACCGGTGCTGTCTGCGCCGTCGGCGACCTTCCTCATCAATCTGGGCGGTGCATTGTTGCTCGGTGTGCTGTTGGAGGCGTGGGCCTGCCGTGGTCCGGATGTCGGCCCGCGGCGGATGCTGCGGTTGTTGCTGGGCACCGGCGTGCTCGGCGGGTTCACCACCTACAGCACCCTCGCCCTCGACGCTGCTGCCTTTCTTCGTGCGGGACAGCCACTGCTCATGATCGGCTATGCGCTGGGTAGCGTGCTGCTCGGCGTGGTCGCCGCTGCTGTCGGCATCGTGATCGCGGGCCGGTTGCACCGCCGGACAGGCCGGCGCCCATGATCATCAGCACGCTGCTGGTAGCTCTCGCCGGCGGCTTCGGCGCGATCACCCGATTCGTGCTGGACGGGCTGATCCGGCACCGGACGACGGGTGCTTTCCCGGCCGGGACCATGATCATCAATCTGAGTGGATCGCTGCTGCTCGGACTTCTCGCGGGTCTCGTCGGCAGCGGACTGTCGCCGCACCTGCAGACGGTGTTGGGGAGCGGTTTCCTCGGTGGCTACACGACCTTCAGCTCGGCGTCGGTGGAGACCGTACGGTTACTCCAGGAGCGGCGCTTCCGGTCCGCGGTCGGGTACGGTCTCGGAACGGTCGTGCTGGCGACAATCCTTGCCCTGGTGGGATTCCTGCTCGGTGGTGTGCTCGGCTGAACCGGCGGATCAGCCGGGGCGGCCGACCCGCAGCGTGACCGCGGCTGTGCGTTCCTCGTCGGTGTCCAAGGTCACCGTGCTGGAGGAGATCCGGCGGGCGTCGTGCAGACCGTGGGCGGGCCAACTGCTGCTCGGAGTCAGCGTCAGGAAGTAGCCGCGACCGAACCAGGGATGATCATCGGTCTCGCCGGCTTCCAGTTCGTACCAGCAGTGCGGCAACTGCTCGACGTCCCATTCCAGGGTGACCGCACACCGGGCCGTCGGGTTGCTGACGGTCGCCGTCCCCTCGGCCAGGTCGGTCAGGTAGGCGACCCGATTCTCCGAGCCCGGCTCCGGCAGGAATCGCAAGTTGATCATGGACGACGAGCCCGGGGTCCGTGGCCACGGGTTGACGTCGTCGTAGTCGACGTCGTACAGGTGAGTGGCATCGGGATGGACCAGCCCGGCCGGTGCTTCCACCTCGGTGTCCGGACCGACCAACGGGGTGCCGAGCTGGATCCGGTTGCCCCACATCACCTCGCGTTCCCCGAGCCCGACATTGCGCACGGTCTCGGTGACCGTGACCGCCGGGCCGTCGACGGTGATGATCTTGGTGAGCTCGAACGGGCTGCGTCGAAGCCGAGTGCGTAGTCGTAGCGTCCCGGCGGGGGAGTCCGGGGTCTGCTCGATGTCGAAATGGGCGATCCGGGCCTCACCGTCGAATCCCTGCTCGGCGCCGTTCACGGTCGCGGTATCACCACCGTTGGGGAACAGTGTCTGCCAGCCACCCGGATCGAGGTCGTGGCGCAGCACCTCCGCCGTCCCACCCAGCGTGATCGACCCGTGCGGAGGCAGTCCCCACGGGCTCTGGTGCAGCAGCTCCAGGTCGTCCTCGAGTCGCCGGATCGAGCAGATCGTCCCGCCGAAACCGGGCACCACCTCGACCGCGAGGCTGTCCGAGGTCAGCCTGACCGCCTGCCATCCACGGCGGGACACCAACTGCTGCTCCGTCATCGATCGTCCTCCACTTCGTGCGCCCTCACCGGGGCGTGGCCCGTGCAGAGCCTACGCAATCGGCCGCGTCAGGCGTGATGCACCCGGACCGATTCGGTGATCCGGGCCAGCGGGATCAGGCCGATCAGGCAGATCGCGGCCAGGAAGACGTACTGGGCGGTGAAGCCGAAGTGATCGATGATGAAGCCGGAGACCGGTGTCGCGAGCAGTCCGGACAGCGCGAACGCGATGCCGATCATGATGCCCATGGCCGAGCCGGCGTACTTGGGCAGCGAGTCGATCAGCAGCGCATAGGTGACCGGGAACGGCGCGTTGCGGAACAATCCCCAGAAGATCAGCACGATCCATCCGCTCGTTGCGCCGGTGATGAAGATCATCGCCAGCAGCGACAGCACCCAGCCGATGATCAGGAACCGCATCGCGAACTTGCGGCCGGACCGGTCCGACCAGGTGCCCCAGACGACCTGACCGATCCAGCCGGTCAGGCCGGAGGCGCCGGCGATCAGTGCGGCCTGGGACTGGCTGACGCCGTGCCCGACGAGCTGGGTCGTCAGGAAGGTGGTCGAGCCCGCCTCGCACCACAGGAACAGGAACATCAGGACCACCGACATCAGCACGTTCCGGTTGGTCAGTGCTGCCTTGATCGGCTCCATGCTGGTCCGGGTGCTGGTGGTCAGCTCGGGCAGCGGCCGGGTCAGCTTGTGCAGGTCGATCCACTCATAGACCCGTTCCTGGTTACGCCGGGTGCCGACGAAGATCTGTCCGATGATGATCGGGATTCCGAGCAGCGGGATGATCAGGAACGCCTCCCGCCAGCCAGCGGCATCCAACACCACCGCGATCAACGCACCGGTCAGGAACTGGCCGAGCGGGAAGCCGGTGTGGTGCACGCCGACGGCGAATCCGCGGTGCTCCTTGGGCCACCATTCGCTGACCAGGGCGACATTGACCGTCTCCGATCCGCCCCGGCTGATCCCCATCGGGATCCGCAACAGGAAGAAGGCGATGAAGCTGCCGGCGAAGCCGAAGGTGAGGGCACCGCCGATGATGCCGATCAACATGGCGATGTTCCAGGTCCAGCTGCGGCGGTAGCCGGTCCCGATCCGGTCCGACAGCAGGCCGAAGGCGACCGCGCCGACCAAGGTGCCGCCGAAGAATACCGAGTTGATCCAGCCGGCCTGGGCGTTGTTCAGCGAGAAGTCGTCCTTGATCGCCGGCAACACGGCGGGAAGGATCCCGGCGTCGACCGAGGTCATCAGGATCGCCAGGGTGGTGATCACCAGGGTCGCCCAGCTCAGACCGTGACCGCGCGGAATGATCGATCGGGAGCCGGGGTTCAGACCGGCCTGCAGCGGACCCTGCTGCTGCTCGGACACGCGAGGTTCCTGCTCGGTCATCGAGTACGCCTCTCCGTCGAGATCCATCGGTCGACTATCGGACGTGACTATTCCCTACGGTGATACGAGTCGGCAACTGCCGATGGGCGGTCAGGAGATGCGCAGCGCGGTGACCGACTCCAGCCTCGCATTGCTCATCAGCAGGGTGACCTCACCGCGAGGCATGTCGAAGGCGATCCCGCCGTCGACGGTCTCACCCGCTCGCAGATAGCCGTTGCCCAGCAGCGGCGGGCGGGCTCCGACCTCGGTCGACTGGTAGAGGTCACTCCTGGAGTCGAAGGTCTGGAAGTACTGCGGTCCGAAGCTGAGCCGGCCGTCGGTGGCCTCGATCTTCACCTCGAGCTGCAGATAGGCCCCGTTGGCGGCACCCTGACCGGTCCAGCGATGGGACAGCAGGCTCAACCGGCCGCTGCCTTCGCTGGAGGTGAAACCGATCGATGTCGAGGTGTCCTGCGGCGCCGCGCTGGTGGTCGGAGTCGGCGGGACGTTGCCGGTCTCGCGCTGGACAGCGGGATCGGGACGCAGGCTGGCGACCAGCACGATGACGGCGACCAGGGCGATCACCCCGATGGTGATGACCAACGGGAGCCGGCTGTTCGGCGGGCGTTCGGGTTGTGGCCCGCCGGGCTGCCGACCGTTCCCGTACGGCGCGCCGGGACCGACGAACGGCCGGCCGGGGCCGGGCTGCTGCGAACCGTCGGCCGACGGTCGCACGAACTCGGGGCCGCGGCGGGTCGGTCCGAGCTCAGGCGGTTGGGAACTCATCAGCTCCAAAATACAACCCCGCGGAGTCGTCCGACGCCGTGCCGTCGTCGGGCGACCCGAGTTATCCACAACCCGGACGATGCGGCGCACCATCTCCGAGCATTGTCCACAGGCTTGGCCAGCTCTGTCCTTTTTCGGGTAGATCACCATATGACGACTTCACCGATGCCCACCGCACCACCGCCGCCCGATCCGGGGAACTCCGGAGCGGAGCCGCGCCGGCTGAAGGCCGAGGATCCCGACGACCTGCTGGCAGTGCTGCCGTTCCTGCTCGGCTACCAACCGAGCGAATCGTTGGTGATGGCCGCCGTCTGCGACAAGGTGATCGCGGTCTGCGTCCGGGTGGACCTGGCGGAGGACCCGGACCTCGTCTCGGACCGGCTGGCCGAGATCGCGACGAACAATCACGCCAGTGGGGTGCTGTTGGTCGCCTACAGCGACGAGGCTGCACGGGCGGATCGGTTGCTGTTGCCGATGATCGACCGGCTGCAGACGGTCGGCGTGATCGACGCGATCTACACCGACGGACAGCGACGATGGTCGCGGATCTGCAACGCCGACTGCTGCCCACCCGAAGGCATTCCCTATCGGTTGGACACCAACCGACTGGCTGCCGAGGCCGTCTTCCAGGGGATGAGTCGGCAGACCGATCGTGCGGCGATCGCCGAGCTCGTCCAGGGGCCGCCGGCCGAGCGCCGGCCGGAGCTCTCGGCCCTGACCGAGCAGGTGATCGAGGACGTGTTCGCCCGTTCCCAGGACGAGCGGCGACGTGAGATCGCCGGCTGGGTGTCGGCTCACGTACGTCGCCGACTGGAGGGGTTGGCGGTGCAGCCGACCGAGCGTGAGCTGGTCCGGTTGGCCTGCCTGATCGTCGATGTCCCGGTCCGGGACGAGGCGTGGGCGCTGATGCGCCGGCAGGACGCCTGGGTCCACGTCGAGCTGTGGCAGCAGGTGGTGTCGCATGCCGTCTCCCCGCTGGACGTGCCCGCGTTGGGGATGCTGGGGATGGCCGCCTGGATCTCCGGGCAGGGCACCCTGCAGGTCTGCTGCATCGAGCGTGCTCGTCAGCTCGACACCAACTACAGCCTGATCGACATTCTGGACGACATCAACGACCGGGCACTCCCGCCGACCTTCTGGGAGTCGATCCGCAGCGGCGTGGCGGGGGCGATCGACGACGACGTGATCGGCGCCGGGACGGGGACCGATGCCCGGCCGACGGCGATCGGTCCGCATCGTCGGACCGGACGTCGGCCCAAGCGGGGTGCAGCCTGAGCTGACCGGATCGATAGATTGTCGTCATGACGGCTGACCCTGGGCGACGGTTCGTGGTGTGTGGCGAGACCTTGATCGATCTGGTCAGGGACGAGGATGCGCCGGGCGACACCTTCTCCAGCGGCTGGCAGGCCCTGTCGGCCGGTGGCCCGATGAACACCTCCGTCGCCCTGGCGATGCTCGGGGCCGACAGTCACTTCCTGGGGCGGGTGTCCACCGACGAATTCGGCCGGCAGCTGACCGGCCACATGGACAAGGCCGGGGTCGGACTGGATCTTGCCGTGACCAGCGAGCAGTTCACCTCGTTGGCGGTGGTCAGCCTCGACGAGCAGGGCAAGGCGTCCTATGCGTTCCACTTCGACCAGACGGCCAACTTCGACTGGCGGGCCGAGGAGCTGCCGACCCTGAACGCACAGGACTGGCTGCATCTGGGGTCGCTGGCGCTGGTCGTCCGGCCGGGTGCCGACGTGTTGCTGGAGTGGGTTCGCCGGGTCGAGGCACCGATCTCGATCGACATCAACGTACGGTCCTCGGTGATCAGCGACCCCGACGAGTACTGGCGTCGGATCGAGCCGTGGCTGCAGGCGTTGGGCGGCAACGGCATCGTCAAGGCCAGCGACGAGGACGTCGAGTTCCTGGCTCGCGCACTGGCCGTGCCGACGGTGCCGCCCGAACGGTTGAGCAGCCCCGGCGGTCGGATCGATGCCGGCGGGGCGGCCGAGACCGTGTCCGGCGCCTGGCGTCAGGTCGCCGAACGGTGGCTGCAGACGTACGGGCTGAAGATGGTCGTGATCACCCGTGGTGAGGGTGGCGCGGCAGCGCTCGCGCCGGCGGCGGACTGGGTCGAGGTGCCCGGTTTCCCGACCGAGGTCGTCGACACCGTCGGCGCCGGCGACACCTTCATGGCCGGCTTCCTGGACGGCCACCTGCGGCTCGGCGCCGAGCTGCCCGACGCCTTGCGCAGGGGTGCCGCGGCCGCGTCCATCGTCTGCTCACGGCAGGGCGCGCAGCCGCCGACCGCGGCGGAGGTCGACGCGTTCCTGCGATGATCACCGTCAGTCGCGGAGCTGGCCCCGCGGCACGGCGGTGAGCAGGACGGCGGAGTCCTCCGACGCGTGCAGCGAATGCGGCGCGTCCGGGACGATCAGCAGGTCTCCCTGGGCGCCGCGCCAGCTGTCGTCGCCGACCCGGAGTTCGACCTTGCCCGAGAGCACCAGGACGGTGGCCTCGCCGGGATTCTCGTGTTCGTCCAGTGCGGCATCGGCAGCCAGCGCGATCACGGTCTGCCGCAAGGCGTGCTCGTGGCCACCGAAGACCGTCCGGGCTGCGCGCGATGCGGTACGGCGTCCCGCGTCGGCGGTCAGCTCTCGGGCCAGGGCTTGAAGGGACAGCTTCTGCATGGTGCTCCCATCTGCGTACGCGTCCGGTTCGTCCGGCTGCAGCCAGACTCTCACGATCAGCGGGGTGTGCGCTGGGTCCGGCCGGGCAGATCGGGAAACACCTGGTGTGGCTCGGTCTGATACCAGTAGGCGGTACTGGAGATGTCGTCCACCCGTTCGAACAGTCCGTGGTCCCAGGCGCCGATCTGCTGCAGGGTGACCCGCAGCGATTCGGCGAAGTAGATCGGGTCCGGCAGATGCCAGCGGTAGAGCCCGTGCATCGGCGCGGTCGCGGTGGCGAACGGTGAGGCCTTGGTCCGGTCGGCACTGCTGGTGAAGGGGTAGCCGCAGTAGGGCGCGGAGAAGTTGATCACCGTCGGCTCCGGATCGTTGCGCAGTTCGTCCTGGAAGGCCCAGGCGCCGCCGGCGTAGTCCTCCAAGCCGGTGCTGCACAGGGTCGGATGTTCGTCGTCGCCGTCGATGAAGAACTTGACCTCGCCCTCGCCCCACCAGAAGCGTTGCAGCGAAGCCAGCGCGATGTAACTGCCGAGATAGCGACCGCTGCCAGTGATCCCGTCGACGATCACATGATCCTCGCCGGCCTCGGTGTCGGCATCGGACCGGCGCCACTGGGCATGGAAGTACGGTGCCCGGCCACCGATCTCGTCGCCGACGGTGTAGTCGATCTGGTAGAACACCGCGGCCACGTCGCCGGCGTGCTCGCTGACCAGTTCGATCCGCGCAGAACTGCGGAACGGCATCGTGAAGTAGCAGTTCATCCCGCCGGTCGGGGCGACCACGATCGGAATCGAGGTGACCAGTGCCCGGGTGCCGAAGCCGTTGCAGAAGAAGTCGCCCAACGGCACCTCCACCGAGGGGTGCTCCTCGTCGTCCCAGTACATTTTCAAGATCAGATCGCGGAGCACGAACGGCCCCGCCGAGGTACGGTCCGGGACGGTGATCCAGATGTGCCGGATGACGCCCGGCCCGTCGATCCGGGCCAGAGTCAGCGTCTGGCCGGCCGCCAACGGCAGGCACGCAGATCCCTTCCGGCCGGGCCCCAGAGCCGAAGCCGCCGTCGCCGCCGAACCTGGCGCACCGTCGGGATTCTCGGCATTGATCGACCGGCTCCGTACGCCGCCGGCAAGGCCGGGATCGTTCCACAGATCGAGCATGACAACCCTTCATCGCAGGAGCATTGCTGCGACCCATCATGGTGGTTGGGCGTTGATCAACTTGCGTCGGGTGGCCCACCGCCGTCTCGCCGAGCGGCACGGGAGACCTCCTCCGCGGGCAGTCGAGCAGCCAGCAAGGCGAACGGATTCTCCTGCTCGTCGCGAGATCGGCCGAAGACATGCAGATGGACGTGTGGGGTCTCCTGCCGTGCGGCGGTGCCGTCGTTGCCGAAACAGCTCAGGCCGGTCGTCCCGGAGGCGAGTGCGAACTGTTCCCGCACCTCAGCCAACTCGGTGGACAGCGCCACGATCTCGGCGGGGGTCAGGTCGCCGATGCTGGGCACGTGTCGCAGCGGGAGCAGCAGGACCTGGGAGTCGATCATCACCCGATGCGGACGGATCACCCGGACCCCGTCGCGCCGCCAGCGTTCCTGGTCGGTCAGCACGGCACCGGCGCAACCGTCGCATTCGGTATCCGGCGGTGCCGGCACGTCGATCTCGACCGGCGCCGCCAGCGCCGCCGCCAGCGATTCCGTTCGCGCCGGGTCGGATGCTGCATACCGACGTTCCGCTGGTGGCAGGGCCATCGCCCGGGCGGGGGAGGTGTGATCCGAGCCACCCCTGCCGAAGACGTGGATCACCCGATCATGACCTGCGAGCGGGTCGGGCTCACCGACCGCACCCGGGGTGGGGGACCACCCGACGGCGAAGTTGATCTGAAAGCCCTGACAACCGCCGACCGTCCACAGCGCAGAGCGTGTCCGGCGATAGGCAGTGATCAATTCGGCTGCCGAAACCGATCCCAGCGCCATCTCCGGTGCGGTCGCCATGATCACCAGGTGCGCCGTCGTCAGCGGCCGGTCGGGCAGTGCGACCTGCCAGTAGGTGCTGCTCCACAGCGCTGTCGGCATCTGTCGACCCTACGGGATCGGGTGGTTCATTCCGGTTGATCTTGACGATGCGGAGGACGATGATCGAGTCGTGGCTGACGACGCGATGCGACAAGTCCAACAGACGGCGCAGGGACCGATGCTGATCGTCGCTCTGGAGCAGTACGAGGACCGCGACCATCGGATCGTCGACGACCCGTTGGCGGCGCGGATGCTGCCGGCTGCCCAGCGCATTCTGGTCCGCGCACTCCGGCCGGCGCCGCTGCGACACCTCTTGATCAACACCACCGAGCGGATCATGCCCGGATCGTGGGGTGGTTTCCTGGCCCGCAAGCGCTATGCCGACGACGCCGTCACCGCCGCGACCGGGGCCGGTATCGGCCAACTCGTGGTGCTCGGCGCCGGACTCGACACCCGCGCGGCACGTCTGCCAGATCCGAACCAGGTCGCCTCCTACGAGGTCGACCTGCCCCGCAATTCGGCGGCCAAGCGCTCCCGGCTGGAAGCCGCACTCGGTCGACTGCCGGCCGGTCTGCATCTGGTCCCGATCGACTTCGAGGCCGACGACCTGATCGAGACGTTGACCGGCGCCGGCTTCGATCCGGCGGCGCCGGCGATGTTCGTCTGGGAAGGCGTGACCCAGTATCTGACCCAGCCTGCGGTGCGGGCCACCCTGACCGCGTTGGCGTCGGCCGCACCGGGCAGCCGGCTGATCTTCACCTATATCCTGCGGTCCCTCATCCAGGGAACCGATCTGCACGGCGCCGACAGTCTGTATCGACGCTTCGTGGCCAAGAACCCGATCTGGCATTTCGGCCTGGAACCGGCCGACGTAACCCCGCTACTGGCAGAATTCGGCTGGACCGCCGCCGAGGACATCGGACCCGAGGACTACGCCGAACGCTACTTCGCACCGGCCGGCCGCCGACTGCAGGCGATGGAGATCGAGCGATTCGTCGCAGCCGAGCGAGTGGGGCAGTAGCGCGGCGGCGGCCATCGAGAGCAAGCATGAACTCATAGCCACGCTCTGCGGCAGCAGATCGGCTCCGTGGATCAGTGTCGAGGTGTGGGCGCGGCGGATTTCCAGAGGTGTTGGGCGAACTGTCCACAACCGAGGTCATGGCTGCCGGTCGCGTCGACCAGAAACACTCTGCCTTCCGGCGCCCGGAACAAGAACGTTCCGGGCTCGGGTCGTCGGCGTTTCCACAGTCCGTGGGTGATCACGTTGTGTTCCCGGCGACCGTTGGGGGAGAGGTTGTCCTCCCGGGTCTGTGCCGGGAGCCCTTCGACGAACGGGATGTTGTGGTCAAGGTCAAGGTGACGCCCGACCGCTCCGGAGAAGGGGAACATGCTGCCGGGATATTTCAGGAACATGCGTTCTCGCATCGCCCGTGGGATCTCGTAGGAATCCACCGGTGTCATATCCACCGTCAGGTCGATGACGGGTTTGAGGGTGATGTTGCAGTGGCCGAGCCAGTCGGCGACGAGGCTGCTGATCATGGGGCCGATGTCTTCGACCCGGGTGACGCCGAGTCCGGTGTCGAGGGTTTCTTTGGCGATGTGGACGTAGAGCGTGGCGTTGGGTCGGAACTTCGCGGGATCGATCTTGCTGATGGCGCGAAGGGCGAGCTCGGCGAGCCGGCGGTCTTGATCAACGCGGGGGAAGCGGTCGGTGGTGCCGTCGTCATCCAGGGGGTCGGGTGGCGGCTCGTCCTCGGAGTCGTGATCATCATCCACGCCGGACGCCGCGGCCGCGGCTGCGGGCGGGAATGCGCTGGTTTCGCAGGTGTCGGCGTCACAGGTCGCCGGCTTGGGGAAGAGGGAGTCGTCGTCGGCGTCGGGGTCGAAGAGGGTGGGTTCGGTGTCTTCGGCGATCATCCGGACCGCGTCGAGGGGGTTGGCCAGGACGTCGATGGCGGCGGCCATGCGTTCGTTCTTGGTGCCGGTGTGTCCGCGGCGGGCGAGGATGTCGGCGATCCGGCTGACTTGGGCGTAGAACCGGATGCCGGCTGGTGTGTCGGTGAGGATGTAGATGCCTTTGATGCCGTGTTCGTTGCTCTGGTTGATGAAGACGCCGACCTCCTTGCCGGCTTCTTCGGCGAGCTTCTTGATGTTTTCGGCGTCGACGCGGATGATCGTGGCTTCGAGTTGGGCGAGCAGTTTGTTCCAGGACCAGCGTCCGACCATCGGCGCGATCGACCGGTCGACCTCCAGGGCCTGCTCCAGGCTCAGGTGCCGGGTTTGGCGGGCGATGGTCTGACAGTCCAGGGCGTCGACTTCGTTGTTGCAGAGTCGATGCCACAGGCAGGGAAGACGGTGGCGCAGGTCGAGGGCGTCGGCGATGATTCGCTCCGCGGTGCCGGTGGATTTGTGCAGGGTGGCGGCGAGGTCGGTGACGCAGAACCGGGTCAGCGCGGGTGTGCCGTCCCCGCCGGGTCGGATGGGCCGGTCGCCGCCAGGGATGGCCAGCTGGTGGGCGGCGATGCTGTCGGTGGGGAAGCGGTCGGCGAAGGCGGCTGCGAGGCAGAGTTTGGCGTTGGTGGTGGCGCGGACGAGCCAGTCGATGGCGGTGACTTGGTGCAGGAGTTGGTCGGTGGCCAGGCAGGACGGGTCGAGACCCGCCGCCTTCTGGGCCGTTTGCATCAGCCCGCTGCCATCGATCATGTCTTCACACTAGACGTGGCCACTGACAGTCTTGATCGGCCAGGATCCCAACGTCACAAGAGACTTCGGCGTTGATCGATCTCCTCGCTGGGACCGACGTCCCGTTCACCGCTGCTATTCTGCGACCGGGCCGGTCGCGGCTCGGGTGAGGATCCGGACCGCCTCGGCGCGACGGTCCTGCGACGGCAAGGTGTCGTCGGGTTCGGTGACGTAGAAGGTGTCGATCGCCTGCCCGGCGAGGGTGGTGACGTGCGCCGACCGGATGGACAGCCTCGCATCGGCCAGGGCTGCACCGAGGGCGTACAGCAGTCCGCTGCGGTCGGCGACCCGGACCTCGATCACCGCCGCGGTGCGGCTGGCGCCGGTGAACAGCTGCACATAGGGCGGGTGATCATGATGCCGGGGCCGCGACTCGCGCCGCCGGATCGGGGCCAGGACCCGTTGATCATG
This sequence comes from Microlunatus soli, assembly GCF_900105385.1. Lineage (NCBI taxonomy): Bacteria > Bacillati > Actinomycetota > Actinomycetes > Propionibacteriales > Propionibacteriaceae > Microlunatus > Microlunatus soli. Next base: position 5,004,096 of record NZ_LT629772.1, read on the forward strand.
ATCACCGAGCCGCTGCAGTTCGCCGGTCAGGTAGGCGGGGTCGGGCAGGTCGACCGGTGACGCCGCATCCACCCGCCAGGTGTTCACCGCGATCCGGTCGACGGTGCTGACCAGGGCCGATCGCACCGTCACCTGGTGCGCGGCCAACAACCCGGCGGTGTCGGAGAAGAGCCCGAGCCGGTCCCGGCAGGCGATGATCAATGCCCAGCCACCGGCCTGCTGCTCGATCCTGATCCGTGGCCGTCCGTCCAGCAACACTGAGCGGGCCAGTCCGACGCCGAGCTCGGAGCGGACGTCGTCGGGCACCTCCTCGCCCTCCAACTGCAACATCACCCGCTCGGCCAGCGCAGTGATCAACTGAGCCCGCCACGGCGACCAGGCATTGGGGCCGGCGGCCCGGGCGTCCGCCTCGGTCAGCGCGAGCAGCAGTCGCAGCGTCTCGGCCCGTCCGTTGACCGCGGCCACCAGCGCGTCGACGGTGGCCGGATCGGCATGATCACGACGCGTCGCCAACTCGGCGAGTGTCAGATGTTCGCGGACCAACAGCTCGATCAGATCGGCGTCGACCTCGGACACGCCCATCGCCAGCACGATCTCGCGGGCCTTCGGGGCGCCGCCGGCAGCATGATCGACTCCGGCGACACCCTGCCCCCGCAGCCCCTTGCCGATGTCGTGCAGCAGGCAGGCCAGCAGCAGGATGTCCGGTCGATCGACGGAGCTGAGGAATCGCTGTGCCTCCACCGCGGTCTGCACCGAATGCCGGTCCACGGTGTGTCGATGGATCGGGTTGTGCTGGGGTTCAGCCCTGATCAGATCCCAGGACGGGATCCACCGGGTGATGCAACCGTTCAGTTCCAACGCCTCCCACACCGGCGGCAGGGAACGCCCCGACGACAACATCTCCAGCAGTGCCTCCAGGGCCTCGGACGGCCAGGGCTCCGTCAGCGGTGGGGCGAAACTGCCGAGATGCTCGGCGGTGACAGGGGACAGCACCAGCCCGCGCTGTGCCGCCAGCGCGCCGGCACGCAATCCGATCAGCGGACCGCTCGGCGGCGTCGATCGATCCAGGCTCACCTCACCGCCGTGCACGATCAGACCGTGCGGTGCGCGGTCCAGCACCGGCCGTCGCTGCCGCCGGGCGAAGCTGATCACGCGTCGGGCCGGCACCACCTGTCGTGCGGCCCGCACGGTCAGGTCGACCGCGTGTCCGATCCGGCGCGCGGCCAGTGACACCTGCCGATGCAGCGCATCGGTGGACTCGACACCCAGCCGGTCGGCGACATCGGCGGCTTCGCTTGCCAGCAAGCGATCCAGGTTGCGACCACTGGTCACGTGCAACGCATCGCGGACGTCGAGCAGGAAGGAGTACGGCGCCCGGACGCTGTCGTGCGGTCGGTCGGTGAGCCAAGTCGCCGCCAGTGCCCGCAGCATCGTCATGTCCCGGAAGCCGCCCCGGCATTCTTTCAGATCCGGTTCCAGCAGGTAGGCGGCGTCGCCGAAGCTGTCGGCGCGATCGGTGATCGCGGTGATCAACTCCTCGATCCGCTTCCGGGCACCGCCGCGCCAGGCATCGAGCAGGCTGGTCCGTGCCGCTGCGGTCATCGCAGCGTCGCCGGCGATCACCCGGAGGTCCAACAGGCCGACGCCGGCGGTCAGCTCCTTGCCGGCGACCTCGGTGCACTCCGCGGGTGTGCGGACCGAGTGGTCGAGCCGTACTCCCGAGTCCCACAACGGATACCAGAGTCGCTCCGCAATCGCGTTCAGGTCGGATCGCCGACCGTCGTGCAGCAGTACAAGATCAACATCGGACTGTGGGCCGAGCTCGCGGCGGGCCAGGCTGCCGACACTGGCCAGGGCGACACCGGTGTCCGGTCCGCCGGCGGAGGCGTACAGCTGGACCAGGGCTGTCTCCACGACGTCGGTGACCCAACGCCGACGATCCGGCCCCGCCTGGGTATCCCAGGAGGACCGGATCGCGACGTTGAGGCGCTCGGTGGTCAGGTTGCGCGTCAGAGCGCGTCCAGCCCGCGCTCCCCGGTGCGGACGCGTACGACCTCGTCCACCCCGGTGGTCCAGACCTTGCCGTCACCGATGCGGCCGGTCCGTGCGCTCTTGACCAACACGTCGACGATGTCACTCGCGTCGCCGTCGTCGACCAGCACCTCAAGTCGGAGCTTCGGCACCAGGTCGACGGTGTACTCCGCGCCGCGGTACACCTCGGTGTGGCCACGCTGGCGGCCGAAGCCGCTGGCCTCGCTGACCGTCATACCTTCGATGCCGAATGCTTCGAGAGCGGTCTTCACTTCGTCCAACATGTGGGGCTTGATGATCGCGGTCACCAGCTTCATGCCGTCACCTCCTGATCATGGGACTTGCTGCTACCCGAGTTGTCGTCCTCCGGCGGCCGGCTCGGCGCCGGACCGGTCGAGAAGGCGCGCAGACCTCCACCCAGATTGGCCAGATCGTACGCCGACTCGGCGTGTTCGATCTCGTCGACCCCGCTGCGTTCGGTGTCCTCACTGACCCGGAAGCCGATCGTCTTGTTCAGGATCGTGGCGATCACGTAGGTCAGCACGAAGCTGAACACCAACACCGACACCGCGCCGACGACCTGCCGCCAGAGCTGATCGAATCCGCCGCCGTAGAAGAGTCCGGCGACCTGTGCCGGCGCCGCCTTGGTGGCGAAGAAGCCGACGGCGATCGTGCCCCACAGGCCGCCGACCAGGTGTACGCCGACGACATCGAGCGAGTCGTCGAAACCGAGCTTGTACTTCAAGCCGACGGCCAGCGCGCAGAGCACACCGGCGATGGCGCCGAGCAGGATCGCGCCGATCGGGCTGACCGCGGAGCAGGACGGAGTGATCGCGACCAGGCCCGCGACGACGCCGGAGGCGGCGCCGAGTGAGGTGGCGTGCTTGTCCCGGATGCGTTCCACCAGCAGCCAGCCGAGAGCGGCGGCTCCGGTTGCGGTCAAGGTGTTGACCCAGACCACTGCCGCACTGTTGCCGGCCTGCAGCGCCGAACCGGCGTTGAAGCCGAACCAGCCGAACCACAGCAGGCCTGCGCCGAGCATCACCAGCGGCAGGTTGTGCGGTCGCATCGGGTCTCGCCGCCAGCCGATCCGCTTGCCCAGCACCAGAGCCAGGGCCAGGCCGGCGGCACCGGCATTGATGTGCACCGCGGTGCCGCCGGCGAAGTCGACCGCCTTCAGGCTGTTGGCGATCCAGCCGCCGGCGTGCAGCACCTTGCCGGCATCGTCGGTCACGGTGAAGTCGAAGACCCAGTGCGCGACCGGGAAGTAGACGATGGTCGACCAGATCAGGGCGAAGATCATCCAGGTGCCGAATTTCGCCCGGTCAGCGATGGCCCCGGAGATCAGGGCGACGGTGATGATCGCGAAGACCGCCTGGAAACCGACGAAGGCCATCACCGGCAGCGAATCACCGGTGTCGGCCATCAGGCCGTGCAGGCCGAGGTATTCGAAGGGGTTGCCGAGCAGGCCGCCGCCGACGTCGTTGCCGAACGCGATCGAGTAGCCGTACAGCACCCAGGTGACGGCGATCAGGCAGAGCGCGCCGAAGCTCATCATCATCATGTTGAGCACGGTCTTGGCGCGCACCATGCCGCCGTAGAACAGGGCCAGTCCGGGTGTCATCAACAACACCAGGGCAGCCGAGGTCAGGATCCAGGCGGTGTCGCCCGAATTGACTTCCAAGACAGTCATACGCGTGTCCTTCGGTGAACGGAACCTTGCCGGAACGATGGGCCGCTGGAAGGCTCATCGAGGTTGTCGTTCACTCTGCTGGACGGTTGTTGCAGGGCTGGTCCGTCGTATTACACCGATGTTTCAAAGCCGCGTGCCAGGTGACGTTCGCGTGACGGGCCCGTCAGGGACCCCGGGCATCAGCTCGCCGGGCGGTGGCCGAGGGCAGCCATCGCGGTGGCGATGATGTGCGGCCGCCAGGCGTGGGTCTTCTGAGACCGTACGGCCGCTTCGGTTGCCACCTGGATACCGGCGCAGGCGCTGATCACCTGCACCGGCCGCGGGTCATCGGCCCGCCCGCTCCCGAGCCCGAATGCCTCGATCAGGTCCAGTCCGGCCTGCACCAGTGCCGGTGGCGCCGACGCCGGATCGGCCGAGGCCGCGGAGCTCAGGAATGCGGCGGTCCCGGGCCAGCGGAAGGCGTTCTCGACCAGCGCCTCGATGAGCAGTGCATCCCGTTCGATGCCGGGTGGGACCTGGGCCGCTCGCTCGACGAGCTCGGTATTGGTCCGGCCCGCTGCGGCGATCGCCGCCTCGGCGATCGCTTCCTTGCTGGGGAAGTGGTGCAACAGCCCGGCCTTGGAGTATCCGACCTCGTCGGCGACCTGTTGCAACGAGGTCCTGGCGACACCCTGCCGGGCGAACAGTCCACAGGCACGGTCCAAGATCTCGGCGTCGACCTGGTCCCTCGTCTGGCGCGGCATGGCCCGATGCTATCTCCCCGACCAGGTTGGTAGAAAACCGACCAAAATGGTTGAATAGTGTCTCCGAGCCACACCCTCGAGACCTCGAACGGACACAAATCATGAGCGGTCGTACGAAGCCCTGCCAGTTGATTCGCACCCACCGTCGGGCCTACCTCGTCATCAATGCCTGCGTCTACGGTGCCGTGCTTCTCGGGATGGCGATCGGGATGCTCTTCCCCGAACTGCACGCGGCGCGAGCGGACGGGTTCACCAGGTCGCAAGGTGATCTGCTGCTCGCGGTGTTCCGCGATCCGTTGCTGTTCACCGGGACCATCCTCGTGGTCAACGTGCTGCGCACGGCGGTGCTGCTGATCGTCCTGCCGTCACTGGTGATCCCATTCGCAGGGCTGGTCGTCTTCGGGATCAAGACGATCGACATGGGCATCATCCTCGCGCCCGTCGACCGGGTCGGCGCGCTGACACTGATCCCGCACTCGCTGACGCTCCTGATCGAGTTCCAGGCCTACGTGTGGGTGATCTTCGGAGTGTGGCTGCTCGGTCGGGCGTGGATCCGCCCGGTAGCGGTCGGGGCGCCGACACACCGGCAGGGCTACCTGGCCGGCTTGCGCGCCCTGGGGTGGACCTGGCTGCCGGCGCTCGTCCTGTTCGTGATCGGCGCGATCTATGAGGTCGCCGAGATCCACCTCCTGATGCCACTCGTTCTCGGCGCCGCGTGAGGTGCTGTTCGGACAATCGTCACGTGTGCGAGGAACCGTCCGGCGCCGTCATTTCTGCTGTCAGCGGGGTCGGCCTGAAACCCTTGGCGATCAGGTACACCCCGAGGGAGAACTCCCAGACGGCGATCGGGACGGTGGCGATCGCCGGCACCACGGAGAGCCTGTCCCACAGGTCGAACAGCACGCCGGCATCGGAGATGACGATCGCGGTCGCTCCGACGAATCCGAGGACCGGAAGCGAGCGGGGCACCAGCCGTGACTGATACAGCAGCGAACCGAGCAGCAGGGCATTGACGGCCGGAATGAAGCCCTGGCTGATGATGAAGATCGAGTCGTAGAAGCCGATCAGGGCCCGACCGATGATCAACCCGTCGGCACCGATTCCCGATCGGCGCAGTTCGATGATCGTCAGCAGGCTCGCGACGCCGACGAAGATCGCGGCGGCCTCCAGCACCCGTGAGCCGACGAGGCCGAGTGCGCGGGCTTCGCCCTGTCTTTTGATCACCGGATACAGCGCGACGGCGGTGCCGATTCCGGCAAGAGCCACGATCACCTCGAGGACCCCGCCGGCGACGACCGCGTTCGCCGATCCCGTGCCTGCGATGTAGTCCGCATCATGGATCGGCCCGTACAGCGCCAGGGTGGGTATCGAGGCGAAGGTGATCACGTAGAACACGCCGGCGGTCAGGGCGGTCCGTCTCAGATTGTTCGTGGCGGCAGGTTGTGATGCCGTCCTGCGGGCGATGGTGGTCATGCGGCCCCTCACGGTGGATCGGTGCGCATCACTGATGCGCGGGCGACGTTCCGCCGGGGGCTCCGGGCGTCAGGAAAGACGACGATGGTTGTCGGTATAGCTGATCGTCTGAGGAATCGAGGATCCGCATCCGCTGATCATGATGCCGATCATGGCCGAACACATGGGCACAAGCTCAGGTTGCCAGCGGTTGTCGGGTGCGGATAGAGGCGAAGGTCACGCCTCGTGTCGGGACCGTTCGGCCGCCAGCAGTCGGTTCGCCAGTTCCTCGCCATGGCTGCTGGTGAAGGCGATCGTCTCGTCCGTCAGTCGATCAAGATGATCTTGCATCGCCTCGGCGGCCGCGTCGGCGTCGCCGGCGACGAAGTACTCGCAGATCCGGGCGTGCTCGGCAACACTGGCTCGGCTGATGTGGCGGGTCTGCAGAATGACGTCGAGCATCGCCTCGACGTGGTCGAGACCGGGAGCGAGCGCGATCCCGGCCATCGTCGCGATCACCGGATTGTCGGTGAAGGAGGTGATCGTCCGGTGGAAGTCCAGCACCAGGGCCCGAGGGATCTCGTCTCCGTCTCCGGCCAACGCCGTGTCGTGGTCGGCAACCATCCGGGTCAACCGCCGCACTGCGGCCTGGTCCACCCCGGCCGCACCGCCTCGTACGGCTTCGGGCTCGATGATCCGCCGCGCGCGAAGCAGGTGGATGACGTCGGTGACGGTATGCACCCGGTCCAGACGGCTCAGCATCTCCGACTGCTCCTGTCGCCGCAGGCTGGACCGCAGCAGTTGCCGGCCCGCGGCGCCCAGCACCCGGCCCTTGCGCTCGACGGGCGTGGTCAGCTGCCGGCCGTCGAGGTCGCGGAGCTTCCGGCTGATCGTCGCCTCGGAGACCGAGAGCCCCTGTTCGGCCAGTGCCCGGCGGATGTCCCGGGCGCCGATCGGGCCCTGGCCGGCGCCGATCACGGCAAGAACCGCCGAAGTGAGGTCGGATCGCGGAGTCACGGCACCAAGCATAGAGGACGAACGTTCGTCACTCTTGACAAACGAGGGTCGAGCCACAACCATGACGCGGACCGGAGGCCGCACCGACCGTCCGGCCGGGCAACGAAAGGAATCGTCCATGAGTCGGCCCGAGATCTCACCACCCGTTCCTCGTCGCGGCAGAGTCCGCTGGATCCTGATCGGCCTGGCGTTCGCCGCGATCGCGATCAACTACATCGACCGGGCCAACCTGTCGGTCGCGTTGCCCTATATGGACAAGGATCTGGGCCTCGATCCGGCTGCCTCCGGGCTCGTGCTCGGCGCCTTCTTCTGGACCTATGCGCTGTGCCAGCTGCCGCTGGGCTGGCTGGTCGACCGGCTCGGCGCCCGGACGATGTTCGCTGCCGCCGTTGCGTGGTGGTCGATCTTCACCGCGGCCACCGTGCTGGCGCGTGGCTTCGGATCGCTGTTCGGGCTGCGGCTGCTGCTCGGCGTCGGCGAGGCCGGTGCGTTTCCGGCAGCGACCAAGATGGTCGAGGAGTGGTTCCCTCGCAGGGAACGTGGCATCGCCTCGGGGATCTACGACAGTGGCGCCCGGGGAGGCACCCTGCTGTCGATCCCGATCGTGACCGCCCTGATCGCGGCGCTCGGCTGGAAGGGGTCCTTCATCGTCACCGGCAGCCTGGGGCTGGTCTGGGTGATCATCTGGTTGTGGGCCTATCACAGTCCGATCAAGCACCGCTGGATCTCCGAGGCCGAGCTCGCCTACATCAAGGCCGGTGGTGCCCGCGTCGACCCGGACCAGCAAGAAGTCGATCATGATCGGCCGGCCGTGCGTTGGCGTGACCTGTTCACCAACCGGACGGTGTGGGGAATGGCGATCGGCTTCGGCTGCCAGAGCTACGTGATCTACTTCTTCATCACCTGGTTTCCGTCCTACCTGGTCGAGGAGCGGCACTTCTCGCTGCTGGAGTTGGGGATTTGGGGGACCGTGCCGGGTTTCGTCGCCTTCCTGGGCAACTTCCTTGGTGGATGGGTTTCCGATGCGCTGGTGCGACGTGGCCACAGCGTCACCGTCGCCCGCAAGAGTTGCATCATCGCCGGCATGCTCGGCTCGGCGGTGATCGGATTCGTCGGCTTGGTGCCCAGCGCCGTGCTCGCCCTGGTGCTGCTGTCGTTCTCGTTCGGCTGCGTCACCTTCGCCACGTCGTCGATCGTCGCGCTGCCGGCCGACGTGGCGCCGACGTCGGGCGCGTCGATGGCCGGCTCGATCCAGGGTTTCCAGAACGGCATCGCCAACCTCGCCGGGATCGCCAGCCCCGCCGTCATCGGCGCCCTGTACGGCCTCACCGGCAGCTTCGGCTGGGGCCTGGCCTCGGCCGCCTTCGTCGCCGTCGCCGGCTGCGTCGTCTACCTCATCGTGGTCGGACCGATCCGACCCATGGACCGAAAGGAACCCGCCGCTTCATGAACGAAGATCGACTCAACCTGCCCTTCGTCGGCATCCCGACCTTCCTGAGGTCGCCGATCCGGACCGATCTGAAGAACCTGGACGCCGACATCGCGTTCCTCGGGATCCCCAGTGACGAGGGGTCGCCCTGGTATCCGGGTGCCCGGATGGCGCCGCGGGTGGTCCGGGAGATGTCGGTCCGTTTCGCCGAATACGGCGCGGTCCAACAGGCCGCCGGGATCTACGACATCGACACCGACAAGCATTACCTGCAATACGAACGCCGCAACGAACGGATCGTCGACTGCGGCGATGTCGACATCCTCTACACCAACCCGGCGGGGACGTTCGCCAACATCAGCGACGCCACTTCCGACATCCTGCAGGCCGGTGCCATCCCGGTCGTCTTCGGTGGTGATCATGCCGTCAGCTACGGCGTCGTGCGGGCCTACGAGGAACCCGTGTCGGTGGTGCATTTCGATGCGCATCTGGACTATCGGCCGTTCGTCCACGGTGTGGAATACGCCAACGGTAGTCCGATGCTCAAGATCGGCAAGCTGCCCCATGTCCGACAGATGGTGCAGGTCGGCACCCGCAGCATCCGGACCAGCAAGGCCGCGCTGCAGGAATCGCTCGACCGCGGCAACGACGTGGTCACCGTGAACGGCTTTCGTGATCAAGGAGTCGACGGCATCCTGCGGCATCTGCCGGCCGGTGGAAAGGTCTACGTCAGCATCGATATCGACGTCCTCGACCTGCCCCTGGTGCCGGGCTGTGCGTCGGCCGAACCGGAAGGCTTCCGGTTCGAGGAGATGCGGCAGATGCTGTTCGCCATCGCTCGACATGCCGACGTCGTCGGTCTGGACGTGGTGGAGATCAATCCGATGCTCGACGTGCGTTCCAACAACACGTCGTTGTTGGGGGCGCAACTGGCGGTGGAGACGATCGGTCGGGTCGTCGAGCAGCCTGCTTACCTTGCTCGCAAGGGCAGAACGGCGCAGTAGCCGCGTCCGACGCCGGCCCGTGGGGCAGCGGGCCGAGTTGTCCTTGCTGGTAAGGGAAGTACGAGTCAGTAGCCGAGTCCGGCGCGCGCCGGGTCGAGGTCCGGGCCGGACCAGTGTCGCAGATATTGATCATCAGTGGTCAGCGAACGGATGATTGCTCGATCCAGATACAGGGTGCCCTCGGTGTGGTCGGTCTCGTGTTGCACGATCCGGGCCTGCCAGCCGGTGAAGCGTTCACAGACCGGTGCGAAGTCCTCGTCCCGGCAGACCAACTCGATGGTCACGGCCCGTTCGGTCGCGGCCTGATAGCCGGGAACCGACAGACAACCCTCGTACCAGGTGGCCATGTCGTGACCGACCTGGCGGTAGCGCGGATTGATGATCACCGTGTACGGCAGTGGCCGGCGGTCGCGGACGGAGCCGATCTCGGCCGGGACCTCGGCGGCATCCTCCAGGACGGCCAGCCGCAGTCCGAGACCGATCTGCGGTGCCGCCAACCCGACACCCGGCGCGGCGATCATCACCTCCCGCATCATGGCCAACAGCTCGCCGAGCAGCCCGCGATCCAGGTCCTCCGGGACATCGGCGGCCCGCCGGCGCAGCACCGGATCACCGGCCCGCGTGATCGGCGGGCGCTCCGGCTGCTGCAGCAGTTCCCTGATCCGATCGGTGATCGTTGCGGTGTCCACGGGGCGAGAATAATGGGTCGACGGCCCGCGCGTGTCGTCCGGTGTTCGTTGGGTGCCGTCGGGGCCTCCAGGCGGGGATATTTGCCATTCCAGTGGCGATCTGCCGCAGATCGGGAAGCCGCAGGCGGGGGTTGCGCCGAATTTTCCCGTCCCGTTGGCAGCTCGGCCGAACGGGGGCTACTCTGGCCGCTCGGATCAACGTTGATCGGAGGGGTGAGCGCATATGGCCGTCGTGAACGGTGGTGCCGTGCTGCAGCAGCATGGCCGACATCCATCGCTGCGTGCCGCACTGGCGGTCGGCGCGGCAGCCGTGCTCCTGGTCGGCTATTTCGTGGTCTCGTCATCGATCACGGTGCTGCGACCTGATGTCTGCGGACGCTTCGTCTCCGATGCTCCTGCCATCTCACGCGCGGTCGGCGACGGCTGGCTGGCCAGCCCGCCGCACGGCGCCAATGTCGCCAATCCGTTCCTGCGGGTCGGATTCGTGGATCATGACGGCAGCAGCGGTCCGGTGCTGCACTCGTTGACCGGCGCCGAGCTGCCGCTGCGGCCGGCCCGTTCCGGCTGCTGACCGAGGCTGACAGCAGACCTGCGCGGCCCCAGCGGCGGATCAGGCCAGCGGGAGTCGATAGCTGTGACCGTGCTCGGTTTCGCCGACGATCATGAACCCCGCCGATTCGTAGGCCCGGCGAGATGCCAGATTGTCGTGGAAGATCTCACTGACTTCGACCGAGGGCCAACCCAATGCGCGGGCCCGCTCGATCAATGCGCCGATCACGGCCCGGCCGATGCCGCCGCCGCGATGGGCCGGCGCCAACACGATCGGCATCGCCCGGGTCTGCAGGCCGGCGTCGCCGATCGGGGCCCACCGTTGATCGGCGGTCAACCGTTCGATCAGGTAGAGCTCGCCGTGCTCGCTCAGGTACCGAACCATCGCCTTCAGCCTGCCCAGGTCGTACAGCTCGGCGCCGGGACCGTCGACCATCCGGACGGTGTCACGATCCCGATACCAAACCAACAGCTCGTGCAGCAGGTCGTCGTGCAGGTCCGACGGACCGACCGGGCGAAGTCGGACCTCCGGGGTCACCGGGATCACCGATGTCGCGTCGGGCATGATCAGTGCGGCGGCACCTCGGGTGTGCCATGGGTCGGTTCCCAGGCCTGCCAGGCCGAGTCGACCATCGCGGCAAGATCACGGGTCGCCGACCACCCGAGGGTGTCGCGGATCCGAGAGGAGTCCGCGACCAGGTTCGCCGGGTCGCCGGGCCGGCGGTCACCGATGGTCGGCTCGACGGCGTAGCCGGTCGAACGGCCGATCTGGGCCAGCACCTCGCTGACCGACGACCCGGTGCCGGTGCCGACGTTGAAGACATCGTGCGGGCGGTCGTCCTGACTCAGGTGGTCCAGCGCGGCGAGATGGGCCTCGGCAAGATCCAGCACATGGATGTAGTCGCGGATGCAGGTCCCGTCCGCGGTGGGATAGTCGTTGCCGTAGATGACCGGCTGCTTGCCGCTGGTCAGCGCTCGCAATGCGATCGGGATCAGGTTGAACGCGGTCGGGTCGCCGAGCTCCGGCCAGCCGGCCCCGGCGACGTTGAAGTAGCGCAGCCCGACGCCCCGCAGTCCCCAGGCTGCCGCAGCATCGCGCATCAGCCATTCGCAGACCAGCTTGGTCTCCCCGTACGGGCTGATCGGTGTGCTCGGGCCGTCCTCCCGCATCAACGATCCGGCCGGAACGTCGGGATTGCCGTAGGTGGCGGCGGAAGAGGAGAACATCAGCTTGTCCACGCCGGCATGCTGCATCGCCAGCAGCAGGTTGGCCATGCCACCGACGTTCTGCAGGTAGTACCAGGCAGGTCGCTCGGCCGATTCGCCGACCTGCTTCTTGGCGGCGATGTGGATCACCGACTGCACGCCGTACTCATCGATCAACTTCTCCAGCGGCTCGACCACCTCGGGCACGGACAGGTCGAGCTCCATCAAGGGGGTGTCGCCGACGTTGGCCGCGACACCGCTGCTCAGGTCGTCCACGACCACGACATCGTCGCCCCGATCCCGCAGCAGCCGAACGACATGGGCACCGATATAGCCGGCGCCGCCGGTCACCAGAACAGTCATGGCACCAACTTATCGGGTGACCGACACCACACGCGGACCCGTCACGCCCGGGTCCGACAGTTCGACGAATCCGATGGAGTGCTCAAACGAACCGGAAGGAAAGACGAATGCCTCGTCTCAATCTGAGCAAGACCTCTGCCGAGGGTTACCGGGCGGTGTACGGACTGGAGAAATTCTCCTCCGAACATGTCGAGTCGGAGATCTATCACCTGATCAAGCTCCGGTCCTCCCAGCTCAACGGGTGTGCGTTCTGCGTCGACATGCACGGCAGCCAGATGCTGGAGAGCGGCGTGCCGTTCCGCAAGATCAACTCGGTGGCGGCATGGCGTGAGGTCGGCTGGTTCAGCGACCGGGAACGGGCTGCGCTGGAGCTTGCCGAGCAGGTCACGCTGTTGCCCGGCGGTGTCCCCGACGACGTGTGGAACGCTGCGGCGGAGGTCTTCGACGAGACCGAGCTGGCCAACTTGTTGATCGCGATCGCGACCATCAACGTGTGGAACCGGCTGATGGTCAGCACCCAGGCCGAGCCGAATCCGCCGGCCTTGGCCGGCTGATCACCTTTCCGCCGGCAGCTTGTCGGGGTTGGACAGGTCGTAGATCGCGATGATCTGATCACCTTCGACGTCGAGGGTGATCAGATGCCGATTTCCGGCCAACGTGATCTCGATGCCGGGTCGGTCGTTGACAGTGATCATGCCGGCGGCGGTCAACCGGTTGCGGCGGCCGATGCCGACCAGGAAGCGGGCGATCTTGGCCGGCCCGATGATCGGGTTGCGGGCTGCCTTGACCCGTCCACCACCGTCGGAGTAGTAGACGACATCGTCGTGTAGCAGCTTGATCAACTCGGCGCTGTCGCCGTGCTCCGCTGCGACCAGGAAGCTGTCCAGCAAGCGGCGGGTCAGCCGCTGTTGATCATCGTCGGTGTCGGGTGCCGTGGGGTCGGAGGTCCTGCCGAGCCGTCGCCGGCCACGGTGCTCGTGCTGCCGGGAGGCCGCTGCGGAGATCTCCAGCAGGGCACTGATCTCGTCGTGGGAGTAGTCCAGGGATCGCAGGATGATCACGGCTCGCTGGGTCGGGGTCAGCGATTCGGCCAGCCGGAGGAAGCCGATCGACAGGTCGGCGCGTTGGTCGGCGACGCGCTCCGGACCGGTGCTGTCGTCGCCGATCCGTGGCTCCGGCAGCCAGGGGCCGATGTAGTGCTGCCGTTCCCGCTTCCGGCGACGCAGCAGATCCAGCGACCGGCGGATGGTGATCGTGGTCAGCCAGCCGGCGGGATTGTCCGGATCATGATCGCCACGGATCGACTCGACGGCGACGTCACCGATGACATCTTCGGCATCGCTCCAGGACCCGAGCATCCGGTAGGCGATCCGGGTCAGCCGCTGCCGTTCCTCCGAGAGCACCTCGACGACCGTCATGCTCCGATGATCGCACGGTGGCGCCGGACAGCACAGCGAGACTGGGCCCCGCGGAAGATCAGTCGTCGGCGTTCCGCGGCCGGATCCCGACGGCGTCCAGAAGTTTGCCGATCCGGGCGATCTCCTCGGCGTCGACAGGCATCAGTGGCGGTGCGGGTCGGACCGAATCGATCACTCCGAGGTAGCGCAGCGCCGCCTTGACCGCGCCGATCGAGGACGAGCTGGCGCTGATCCGTCCGCGATCGGGGACACCAAGGATCTCGAACAGGCCGAGCACCCGTTGTTGCTCGGCCTGTGCCTCGGCAAGCCTGCCGCTGCGGACCTGCTCGATGATCGTGACGAACATCGCGGTGTCGACGTTGGCGATCCCGGGGATGATGCCGTCGACGCCGAGCAGCACCGACAGGTCCGCAGTCACCTCCGAACCGGTCAGGATCGACAGCCCGGTCAGGCCGGCCGCCGTCCGTCCGGTGATCAATCGCCGTAGGTCGGGAAGGGATCCGCTGGAGTCCTTGATCCCGCTGATCACGCCGTCGGCGGCCAGCTTGATCATCAGCTCCGGCGCGATTCTGGTGCCGGAACGGGACGGGATGTTGTACGCCAGCAGGGGAGTATCGCCGATGGCGGCGGCGATCATCCGGAAATGCTGTTCGATCTCGGCCGGGTGCGTCGCGACGTAGAACGGAGCCGTGGCCACCAGCGCGGAGGCTCCGGCGGCGATCGCGTCGGTGGCGAGCTCGATCGCGGCCTCGGTCGACGGTGCCAGGATGCCGACCAGCACAGGTCCCCGGCCGGCGACCGCCCGGACGGTCGCACCGATCAGTTCGCTTCGTCGGCCCGCGCCGAACGAGGTGCCCTCGCCGGTGCTGCCGAGCACGAAGACACCACTCGCCCCGCCGTCGAACACATGATCAACGAGCCGGTTCAGCGAGGAGTGGTCGAGGTCGCCGGTGTCGGTCAGCGGCGTGACCAGGGGCGGGATCACCCCGGCGAACCGCGGGGTCGTCGGAATCCGTTGCGCTGCATCACCTTCTTCGTCCTCGTTGACGTTCGGGGTTTCGGTGATCAGATCGGCCGTCGCCCGGACGGTGAAACGGATCTCCTCATTCGACGCCGCGGAGCCGGCCTCGTACAGGACGGCGACCCGATCCTGGTCGAGCAGCGCGAGGTCGGAGTAGCCGGAGAAGCCGGAGTTGATCATGGCACCGCGGCGCCAGGTCGATGCGTCGTCGCTGACGAAGATCGTCAGGTCCTGGCGGCTGGACTGTCGGGCCGGCGTGCTCAGCAGCAGCAGCCGACCGTCCGGGCTGATCAGACTGCCCTGGATGTCCGGGGCGCTGACCCGTCGGCAGTCGGTGTAACGGTGGGCGAGGGTCTCGCCGCCGTCCTGCGAAACGGCCTGCACCCGGCGGCCGCGGGTGCCGTGGTAGTTGCGGGCGTTGAAGATCACCCGGCCGTCGGCGAGCTCGGCAACCGTTGTCTCGTTGGGATTGATCGCATCACCCTGATGCTCGGCGACGAAGCCGATCCGCCAGCTGCGTCCGCCGTCGTCGCTGAGGATGCAGTGCCCGCCGTACAGCGCATCCCGGTCGTCGGGAACGACGCCGTCGGCCGGGATGATCGAATGGTTGGCCGGCACCACCAGGCGGCCGCGATGGGCGCCGTGCTGCAGGGCGATGCCGTGGCAGGGGCCGGTCGCGTACCAGCCCCAGTCCGGTCGGCTGACCTGGTCGGTGATCTCCACCGGGTCGGTCCAGGTCAGGCCGAGGTCGGGGCTGCGCTGGACATAGACCCGGCGCGCGTCCCCGGGATCGGCCGCGCCCTGGACGATCGCCGACTCCCGGGTGCCGGCTCCGTTCTGGGTGCTGACCAACACGACGTCACCGGAGGCAGGGTCGAGGATCGGCACCGGATTGCCGCAGGTCTTCGCCTCGACCCGGCACACGACCTGCAACGGCTGCCAACTCCGTCCGCCGTCCACGGACCGGCGCAACACCAGCTCGATCGGACCGTGATCGGCTGAGGACTCGATCCGGCCCTCGCAGAAGGCCAGCAGCAGCGGATCGGCGCCGGCGCCGGGCGCCGGGATCGCCAGCAGGGCAGGGATCCGGAAGGTGTTGTAGTCGGTGCCGGCGGGATCAAACGGAGGCGATGACATGGGACGTACTATGTCATGCCGCCCGGGTGGCCACAATGGACGACGCCCGTCGTCGACGGAATCTCGTCGCGTGCCAATGCCGATGACACCTGCTCCGGGTCGTGGGATCCTGAGCAGCGAATATCGGGGGTCGGAAGGGGACCGGAGTGCTCGACTTCATTCTTGATCCGCAGGTCCTCGGGCAGACCTACTTCACGATCTCGCCACTGGCCGAGGCGGCCTTGAGTCTGCACCAACTCGGCCGTCGGCACGACGCGATCCACGCACGCTGGCGCTCGAGGGTGCGTGATCGACTCGCCGACCTCGATCTACCCCTGTTGTTGGCGGCCGTCCCGCCGGGGCCGCGGTTCGCCGACTGCCTGCTCTCGCCGGCCCCGATCTCGCGGACCCGGATCGAGGACCAGTTGGACGATCTGGTGAAGGTCGAACCGGCGATACTGGCCGCCGACCTGGGGTTCGTCTGGGGTGCACAGTTGCCGCCGCGGCTCCGCGACCTGGTGGACGCCGGTTCCGACGGGCCGGCCCGGCTGGCCGACCGGTTCGCCGAGTATTGGGAACGGGTCCTGCGTGACGTCTGGCCGCGGATGCTCGCCGTCCTCGAGGCCGACATCCGCCGTCGCAGCGTCGCCTTGTCCGGTGCCGGGCTGTATCGGTTGCTGGAGGGGGTGCACCCGGAGATCACGGTCGAGCACGGGACGATGCGCGTCGACAAACCTCATCTGCCTCCGGAGACGCTGCACGCCTCGGCGATGACGTTGACCCCGTCGATCTTCGGTTGGCCGAACCTGATCATCCAGGACGGCGAACGTGGCAGGTTCGGGCTGATCTACGGCGCCCAGGGAGTGGCGACGACCTGGGAGGGATTGCATTCTGCGCCCAGGCTGGGCGGTGATCAACTGGCGTTGTTGCTCGGCCGGACGAGGGCCGAGATCCTGCGTCGAGCAGACCTGCCGATCAACACAACTCAGCTCGCCCGCGAGCTCGGTCAGAGCCTCGGGTCGGTCAACGAGCACCTGACACTGCTGCGCGACAGCGGCCTGCTGGAAAGTAACAGGCAAGGTCGTTCGGTGCTCTACAGTCAGACCGCGCTGGCGCGTTCCCTGGTCAGTGCGCAGGACTGACAGCGTCGGCCCGAGATCACGTCTCGGTGGCGTCGAAGCGGACCCGGATGCCGGTGAAATGATCTTTCATCGCGCGGGTGAAGTCAGCGGCCGAGTTCTTCTTGATCGCTTCCAGCAGATTGCGATGCCAGCGGGCGGCGTCGGCCGGCGTGTAATGATCACCGGGTAGTCGCTCGTTGACCTCGGCGAAGGTGCGCCAGAAGACGCTCAGCAGGTCGATGATCAGCCGGTTGTCCAACGGTGCGTACAGGGTGCGGTGGAAGTCCAGATCCTGCTCGGCGAAGGTCTGCCCCCGGGCGGCCATCTGCTCCATCGTGTCGACGATCTCGGCGAGCCGCTCGTAGCCGGTGCCCCGATAATGCGCGATCACCTGGTCGGCCAGGCCGACCTCGAGGGCTTCGCGGACGTCGAGCACGTCGCGGACGTCACGGAGGTCGCCGGCCATCGACTGGGTCATCCGGAAGGCGAGCCCGTCCTCGAGTGATCGCAGCGAGAGGGTCCCGACGTAGGTGCCGTGACCATGTCTGATCTCGACGATGCCGACGGCTTCCAGCGCCTTCATCGCCTCCCGCAGCGGATGCCTGCCGACACCCAGCTGGTTCATCAACTGTTGCTCGGTGGGCAGTGGGTCGCCGGGCCCGAGATCGCCGGTCAGGATCAGGGACTTGACCTGCTTCTTGATGAAGTTCTGGTTGTCCAGCGCCGTCCGCGGACGGCTCCGGGTGGTGGAGGTCTCGGCCGTTTCTGCGGCGGTCTGCTTACTGTCGGGCGGTGGACTCACAGGGACACCTCTAGCACACCGGACGCCGTGCTGCTGGCGCTGCCGGGCCGGACGAATTGCGACGGCGAAGGGTTGATGACATAGGACGTACTATGTCATGCTGCCGAGGCAGACCGACAGGTCGGCGTCGTTCCATCGAGGGAGATGGTCTTTCATGTCGTATGCATTCAGTCGCCGGACCGCACTCGCCGGCAGTGTCTCGATCGCGGCGGTGGCCGGCCTCGGCGGCCTCACCGGATGTTCCAGCAGCAAGTCCGACCAGGCGGTGGCCAACGCCAAGGTGACGTTGCCGAGCTATCGGCCGTTGTCGACGGTCAAGCCGGATCTGCCCGGCGACGATGTGATCCTGGACGGATTCCTGTCCTATCCCGCCGATCCCCGACGGTCGGTGCAGGGCACCATGGGTGACGGCAAACCGATCACCTTCATGACCAACATCCCCGGCGCCATCCCGCCGTCGGTGGACAAGAACGCGTTCTGGCAGCAGCTCAACGATCGGCTCGGCAGCGAGCTGCAGATCAGCATGTCCTCCAACGACGAGTACCCGAAGAAGTTCGCGACCAGGATCGCCGGAGATGATCTTCCCGACATCCTGAACATCCCTACCACCACGCCGCAGCTACCGGCGCTGGTCAAGGCCAAGTGTGTCGACCTGACCGAGCAACTCAGCGGGGACGCGATCAAGAAGTATCCGAATCTGGCCAACCTCCCGACCGAGGCATGGCGCGGCTGTGTCTTCAACGGCGCGATCTACGGAGTGCCGGTGGTGCGGTTGATGTCGCGTACGTCCGGACCGCTGTACCGGGAGGATCTGCTGGCCGAACACGGCATCACCGATCCGGCGCCGAAGGACTTCGCCGCCTTCCGCGACATCTGCGTGGAGATGACCGACACCAAACGGAACCGCTGGTCCTGGGCAGTGCCGCCGACGAACTACGTCAAGCAGATGCTGGGGATCGGGCCGGGCTGGACCGAGAAGGGCGGCACCTTCACCCACGCCAACGAGTCCGACAAGGTGCCGCAGGCGTTGGAGGCGGTGCGCACGATGTACGCCGACAATCTGATCAATCCCGACGCCCTGACCTCCGGTGCCAGCGCACAGAAGGAGTGGTTCGGCGGCGGGATCGTCAGCTTCGTCTACGACTCCTACGTCGCCTGGAACCAGTTCTACGCCGACAACACCTCGGTGAAGGGATTCGAGGTCAACATGCTCGACGTACCGGGCTTCGACGGCGGCGACGGTACGCCGTGGATGGGTGCTGCGCTGAACAATCTGACCGCCTTCACCCAGGGATCCGACCACAAGATCGACACCCTGCTGGCGTTGGCCGACTGGATGGCCGCACCGTTCGGCACCGAGGAATACCTGTTTCGCAAGTACGGCGTGCCGGGCACCGATTTTTCCTTGCAGGGCAGCGATCCGGTCCCCAACGCCAAGGGAGTCCTGGAGACCGGGATCGGATTGCAGTACATCTGCGACTCCCGGATGGCGCTCTACCTGGCCGGCAAGCCCGAGGTGCCGAAGAAGCAGCAGCAGCGCCAGCGTTCGGTCAAGCCGCGACTGGTCCGCGACGAGTCGTACGGGCTGTACTCGGAGACGATGTCGAAGACGGGGCCGACGATCGACGGCACCCTGAACGACCTGCAGACCCAGATCATCGCCGGCCGGAAACCGGTGTCGGCCTGGAAACAGGGTGTACAGGACTGGCTGGCCGGCGGTGGTGAAAGGATCCGCGCCGAGCTGCAGAAGGCCCACGCCGATGTCGCTGGCTAGCCGATCTGTTGAGCGGTCCTCGGCTCCCGATCACGACCCGGTCACAGCGTCGCCCGCGGCGAGCCGGCCCACCGCGGCCCGCCGTCGCGGCGTCTGGTCCAAGCTCTGGCGGGATCGGGTGTTGATCTTGTTCTGCCTACCAGGGTTGGCGGTGATCATCGGTTTCCACTACCTGCCGCTGCTGGGCAACGTCATCGCCTTCAAGGATTATCAGCCGTTCCTCGGCATCGCCGGCAGTGACTGGTCCGGACTGGACAACTTTGCGGTGATCTTCGGCGGCGATTCCCAGTTCCTGAACGCCCTGAAGAACACACTGATCCTGACAGCGCTGCAATCGGTGTTTGTCTTTCCGGCGCCGATCCTGCTGGCCCTGCTGCTCAACTCGCTGCTGTCGGAGTCGATCAAGCGGATCGTGCAGAGTGTGCTCTACCTGCCGCACTTCCTGTCCTGGGTGATGGTGGTCGCCCTGTTCCAGTCCGTGCTCGGCGGCAGCGGGCTACTGAACAATTTCCTCCGGGCGCATGATCTCGACACCCTGAGCATCATCGGCAACCCCGACACCTTCCGGATCCTGCTGACCTCGCAGGTGATCTGGAAGGACACCGGCTGGGCGACCATCCTGTTCCTGGCGGCATTGTCCCAGATCGACGCACAGCTCTACGAAGCAGCCAGCGTCGACGGGGCCGGCCGCACCCGACAGCTCTGGCACGTCACGCTGCCCGGGCTGAAACCGATCATCATCTTGCTCTTCATCCTCCGGCTCGGTGACTCCCTGACCGTCGGCTTCGAGCAGATCATCCTGCAGCAGCAGGCGGTCGGCCGGGACGTCTCGGAGGTGTTGGACACCTATGTGTACAACAACGGCATCATCGCCGGTGACTGGGGAGCGTCGGCCGCCGTCGGTCTGGTCAAGGGGATCGTCGGCGTGGTACTGGTGCTGACCGCGAACAAGATCGCCCACATCTTCGGTGAGGAAGGGGTGTACCAGCGATGACGACTCAAGCGCTGTCCCGACGACCGGGGCGGCCCCGGTCCCTGCGACAGGCACCACCTTGGCCGGTGCGGATCGGCAAGGGAGTCGTGCTCGCGATCGCCTGCCTACTGGTGATCTTCCCGTTCATCGGTGTGCTCGCCACATCGATTGCTCCGGCCGAACAGATCTCTGCATCCGGTGGGCTGGTGCTCTGGCCACGAGCGGTAACGCTGACGGCGTACGAGTCGATCTTTGCCGGCGGCGTGGTGACGCGTGCCCTGATCGTCAGTGTTCTGGTCACCGTGGTCGGCACCGTGCTGAGCCTGACCGTCTCCTGCCTGCTGGCCTACGCGTTGTCCCGTCGGCAGTTCGTCGCCGGCCGACCGATCCTGATCATCGTGCTGGTCAGCATGCTGTTCTCGCCGGGCATCATCCCGACCTATCTGGTCGTCAAACAGGCCGGACTGCTGGACAGCCTCTGGGCCCTGATCATCCCGACCATGGTGAACGCCTTCAACGTGGTGGTGCTGCGGGCCTTCTTCACCGGGGTGCCGGCCGAGATCACCGAGAGCGCCCGGGTGGACGGGGCAGGGGAGTTGCAGATCTTCGGACGGATCATGCTCCCACTGTCCAAGGCGGTGCTGGCCGTCGTCGGTCTGTTCTACGCGGTGGGCTACTGGAACGCGTTCTTCAATGCCCTGCTCTACCTCAATGACTCCCGACTCTGGCCACTGCAGCTGGTGCTGCGCACCTATGTGGTCAACGACACCGCGCTGGGCAGCGCGGAGCTGGCGACCGAGCAACTGCCACCACAGCCGGCGATCAGGATGGCCATCCTGGTCATCTCGATCGTGCCGATCCTGATCGTCTACCCCTTGCTGCAAAGGCATTTCGCCAAGGGTGTGCTGACCGGGGCGGTGAAGGGCTGAGATGGACGGCCCGCCGAACATCGTGGTGATCCTCTCCGACGAGCACGCCGCCGATGCAGCAGGATTTGCCGGACACCCCCAGGTCCGGACACCGCAGCTGGACCGACTCAGCCGATCGGGGGTCACCTTCGACAACGCCTACTGCACCAGCCCGATGTGTGTGCCGTCCCGGCTGTCGATGCTGACCGGTCGTTACGTGCACCGGATCGGCGCCTGGGACAACGAGGTCAGTCCGTCGCCGGAATTCCCGACCTGGGGTGATCATCTCCGGCCGGCCGGCTACCGGAGCGTGCTGGACGGGCGAACGCACGTCAACGGCGACGACCGGCTGGTCGGGTTCGATGGGCGACTGGTCGATGATCATCCCGACTGGCTGGCCAGCAGTGGCCGTCCGGTGCCGCGGACAGCGGACTGGCAACGGGGCAGCAACTCCCACGTCAGTGAGGTCGCTGTCGGTCCACATCACCACACCGACAGCGATCGGGCCACCACCCGGGCGGCGGTCGACTTCCTGCAGGGTCGGCAGCGGGCGGCGCCGTTCCTGCTCTACGTCGGCTACATGCATCCCCACTTCCCGTTCGTGGTGCCGCCGGACTACGCCGATCTGTACGACGCCGATCAGGTACCGTTGCCGACCGGATGGGACACTCCGGTGCGAATGCAGCATCCGGTGATTGCCCAACTGCGACACAGCTTCCGTAACGACGAGCCGCTCGCGGCGGACCAGGTGCGTGCCGCAACGGCCGCCTACTGGGCGTTGATCACGCACCTCGACGATCAGATCGGGCTGCTGCTGGCTGCCCTGGAGAACACCGGTCTGACCGACGCCACGGTCGTGATCTACACCAGTGATCATGGTGAGATGGCGGGCCGGCACGGGATCTGGCAGAAACAGTGCTTCTACGAACCGGCGGTCCGGGTGCCCATGATCATCCGCGACGGCCGATCGCCCGATGGCGCGGGACGACGGGAGTCCACCCCGGTCAGCACCGTCGACCTACTGCCGACGCTTCGTGATCTCGCCGGACTGCCCGGCGACCCGGAGCTGCCGGGGCGGAGCCTGCTGGGTCCGTTGTCCCCGGTCCCGGTCTTCGCGGAGTATCACGCCCAGGGCCAGCTCACCGGCGGCTTCATGCTGCGCTCCGGTTGCTACAAACTGTGTGCCTACGCGGGCCGATCGCCGCAACTCTTCGACCTCGTCGATGATCCGGAGGAGCTGACCGACCTGGCCGGAGATGCTGCCTACGCCGAGGTGTTGGACCGGCTGCAGACCGAATTGGCGATGATCATCGACATCGACGAGGTCGACCGACGGGCCCGGGCGGACCAGGCCGAGCGGACCGTCGTCGCCCGACGATGATCACCCCGGCGGCAGGATCCGGACGTCGGTGACGGTGAGATCGAGCGCGGTGGCCGCGGCCGTGATCTGTTCGGAGGCGCGTTCGGCGGTCAGGCCCGAACCGGCGGTGAAGGGGCGCAACTCGATCACGGTGTCGGCGGAGGGGCGACCGGGCATCGTCCGCCAGCCGCCGACGATCCGGCCGTCCAGCAGGATCATCGGCAGGAACATCCCGTTGGCCCGGGTCCAGATCCGGTCCAGGTGCTCGCGGTCGATGAAGCGGTCCCGGTTGGCCGGTGCATAGCCGAGCAGCAGTCCGTCGAACTCGGGCAACAGCCGGAGGCCTGGGTCGCTGCCCCGACGCTGCGGCAGCTCGGCCAGGTCGATCAGGTCCTCACCGTTCGACACCGGATGCCGAACCAGCTCGTCGGTCATGCTCGCCAGTGCGCGGTCCACCGGTGTCAACGCACTGCCGGCCCACCAGGCGATGTCCCGGCGGGTGGCCGGGCCGTAGGCGGACAGGTGGACCCGGACCAACTCGATCATCGCCTGCTCAGCGGAACGCGGCGCGAGTTCCGGTCCGACGACATCAATCGCGGTCCGATGCAGGGTGTCGATGCGTCGTTCCCAGTGGTCATCACGAGGCCGTCGCAGCAGACCACTGTGGCCCCAGATCAGATTGCCGGCCTGGCTGGAACTGGCGCCCGGTCGGACGGACGCTCCACGGTCGGCCAGCCAGCCGAAGATCTGCTCAGTCAGCTCGGCGCGGGGCCGCCAGTTACCGGTGCAGAATGCCTCGATCTCGGTGATCAGATCCGGAACGGTCAGCCCCGCGTCGGTGAGCCCGAGGACTCGCCGCAGATCGACCGCCCGGGCCTGACGGGAGACCGCGTCCAGTGCACCGAACGGCGCCGGCCGACTGGTGTGCACGGTGCCGCGGAGATTGGTGGTCTTGATCAGATCGCCGTCGACGAACCCATCCCGTACGGTCGCGTAGCTCACTCCGGGCAGCCGCGCGGCCGCAGTCAGGAACGGCGCCCGTGGCACCTGCGACTGGATCGGTCCGACCCGATCGAACAGCTCCCGGACCGCTGCCCGTCCTCGCCCTCGGATCGTCGGGAACTGCCGCCCCAGCGTGATCCCAGCCAGCCGCTCCCGAGTCAGTTTCATGATCGACAACCCTAGTGTTCCCGACCGCTGTCGGGTGCGGAGAGCAGGTCCAGGCCGAATTCGGTGCGGAGGACGGTCGTCCCGCTGCCGGTGAGGCGCAGCGCACGATGGGTGTCGCGTGGTTCGAGCCAGCCGGCGTCCAGGAACCGGTCCCGGATGCCGCGTCCCAGTTGGCCGGCCAAGTGATGACGGGTCTCGGTCCAGTCGACGCAGTAGCGCACCAGCCGGCGGCGTCCGCCGGGCAACGTGATCCGAAGTCGATCAAGGAACCGTCGCCCGTCGGCGGTGAGTTCGTAGTCGATGTCCTGACCGGACCCGGCCGGATGATCGGCCTCGGCGTGCTGCCGGTCGAAGGTCCCGTCGCCACCGACGATCAGACCGCGATCCAGCATGCTGCGCATGATGCCGACGCCGACCCGGCCGGCGATGTGGTCGTAGCAGGTGCGGGCCAGGCGCAGTTGGCCGGCGCGGGTGCTGGATCGCAAGGAGGTGATCGGCTCGGCAGGGGAGAGTTGGGTCAGCCGCTCCAGGATGTCGGCCACCTGCGGACCGGCCAGCCGGAAATGTCGGTTCCGTCCGTCGGCGCGGACGGTGATCAGTCCGCCCTCGGTGAGTCTGCGCAGGTGGGCGCTGGCCGTCGACCGACTGACTCCGGCCTCGGTGGCCAACAGACTGGCCGACAGCTCGCGTCCGGAACTGAGGGCCAGCAGGATCCTGCTCCGGGCGCGATCGGCGAGGAGTTCACCGATCCGGGACAGGTCAGCGTCGCCGGTCATCATCGTGCCCTCCCTGCGGATTCGTCGTCGGTGGTGGCCCGGACCGCACTGACGACGGCGAGCCCGCACACCATTGTCCCCACCAACAGCGCAACCGTCGCGCCGTCGCGGGGACCGCCTGCATTCAGCAACGCACCGAGGACCGCGACACCGATCGCGCCGCCGAGTTGTCGAGCAGTGTTCAGAGCGCCACCGGCCAGCCCGGCATGATCCGCCGGTGCTGCATTCAACGCGACCGACGTCATCGCCGGCATCGCCAGGGAACACAGGCCGATCACGGTCAGCCCGGTGATGATCAACACCGGTGAGCGCTGCCAGGTGCCGAGCGCGATCACGACGCTGCCGGCGGCGGCGAGCCCGAAGCCGGCGAGCATCGGTCGGCGCGGGCCGAGGCGGGCGGCGAGGAAGCCGCTGCCGGTCGCCCCGATGCTCACCACCAGCGCCATCGGCAGCACCGCCAGGCCGCCGTCCAAGGCGGAGAAGCCGAAGTCGCTCTGCAGCACCAGCGATACGCACAACAATGCGCCGTACATCGCGAAGTTGAAGCCGAAGCCGGTGACGATCGCCCAACGGAACCCGGCTGGCCGGAACAAGCCGGGCGGCATCGTCGGACCGGCGCTGCGGCGTTCGACGGCGACGAAGCCGGTGGCGGTGATCACCGCCAGGACGAGCAGCCCGAGACCGACAGCCGGCCGTCCCTGACCGCTTTCGATGATGGCTCCGGCCAACGCTGCAAGGCTTCCGGTGCCGAGCAGTGTGCCGACCGGATCGAGTCGACGCGGCCGAGGCCGGTCCGGCGGTGCGGTGATCGCGATCGCCGCACCGACCAAGATCACGATCGGGATGTTGATCAAGAAGATCGCCGGCCAGCCGGCGTGTGTGATCAACAGACCGCCGACGATCGGACCGGCGGCAAAGCCCGAGGTCGCCACCCCGCCCCAGATCCCCAGGGCCCGCGAACGGGACCGGCGCTCGGGATAGAGTCGGCCGATCATCGCCAGTGACGGTGGCAGCATGATCGCCGCTGCGACCCCCTGCAGTACTCGGCCGATGATCAACAACTGCCACCCGGCGGCCAGCCCGGAGAGTAGCGAGGACAGTCCGAAGAGGCCGAAGCCGATCAGGCAGCTGCGCCGGTGGCCGATGCGGTCGCCCCAGGCGCCGGCGGCCAGCATGCAGGCCGCGAACGGTACGGCGTAGCCGTCGACCACCCACTGCGCGGCTCCGATGCTGCCGCCCAGGTCGCGGCGCAGGGTCGGCAACGCGACGTTGACGACCGTGGCGTCGAACTGCACCAGCCCGAAGGTGAGGGACAGGGCGATCAGTGCGGTCGACCGGAGCACCCCGGTGGCCGGCGGGCCCCCGGGCTCCATCGAGGTCCCGTCCTCGGCTGCTGCTGGTGTGGCGTCGTACGGCATGGCGCCAGCCTGCACCGGGAATGATTCGTCGGCCGACGAATCGAGCGGGGCACAGTCGATGCCGAATCGAAGGGTTGACTATGCATAATGTGCATGGCCATACTGCCTGCATGCGCACTGACCAACGACGGTCGACAGCATCTCAGTCGTCCGGCACCGACTCACCCGCCATCGACGCCCCAGCTACCGACGTTTCGGACCCGGGACGCCCGCGGCTGCTGGTGGAGCCGGCAACCGGCTCCCGCAGCTACCGGACCGAGCAGCTCACCGCCGGCCTGGCCATCGTCGGCGGTGGTCTGGCAGGCACTTGTGCTGCGATCACGGCTGCTCGGGCCGGCGTCGAGGTGGTGTTGGTGCAGGATCGTCCGGTGCTCGGCGGCAACTCCTCCTCCGAGGTCCGGCTGTGGGTACTCGGCGCGACCGCCCACATGACCAACAACAATCGGTTTGCCCGCGAAGGTGGCGTGGTCGACGAGATCCTGGTCGAGAACACCTACCGCAATCCCGACGGCAACCCGTTGATCTTCGACACCATCCTGCTGGAGAAGGTCGTGCAGGAGCCCAATATCAGGCTGTTGCTGAACACCGCGCTGACCGAGGTCACGATGAAGGAGCGGGCGATCGGGGCGGTGGCCGCGTTCTGCAGCCAGAACTCCACCCGTTACGAGGTCAGCGCCGACCTGTTCCTCGACTCCAGTGGTGACGGCGCGCTGGCGTTCCTGGCCGGCGCCGGTTTCCGGATGGGCGCCGAGGCGTCAGCGGAGTACGGCGAACTGTTCGCTCCGAGCGAGGAGTTCGGCGACCTGCTGGGCCACTCGATGTACTTCTACACCAAGGATGTCGGTCATCCGGTGAAGTTCGTCGCGCCGTCCTACGCTCTGTCCGACCTGAGCGACATCCCGCGAGCCCGCAGCTTCAACACCAAGGAGGACGGCTGCCGGCTGTGGTGGATCGAGTGGGGCGGTCGGCTGGACACGGTGCACGAGACCGAGACGATCAAATGGAAGCTCTGGCAGGTCGTCTACGGGGTCTGGGACCACCTGAAGAATTCCGGTGAGTTCCCCGATGCGGAGAACCTGACCCTGGAGTGGGTGGGCACCATCCCCGGCAAGCGGGAGAGTCGCCGCTTCGACGGTCTCTACCGGCTGCGGCAGAGTGACGTCATCGATCAGGCTCAGCATGACGATGCGGTCGCATTCGGCGGCTGGTCGATCGATCTGCATCCCGCCGACGGCGTGTTCAGCGAGAAGCCCGGCTCCACCCACCTGCACTCCCGCGGCACCTACCAGATCCCGTACCGCTGCCTGGTCAGCAAGGACGTGCAGAATCTGTTCTTCGCCGGCCGGATCATCAGCGCCAGCCACGTCGCCTTCGGTTCGACCAGGGTGATGGCGACCTCGGCACACGGTGCTCAGGCCGTGGCGCTGGCGGCCGCGCTCTGCCTGCGGGACGGCAGACGGCCTGCGGAGTTGCTCGACCCGACGGCGATGGCGGAGCTGCAGCGGGCCTTGCTGCGCGCCGGTCAGCACATCCCGCAGCGATCGCTGGACGATCCCGATGATCTTGCTCGGACCGCGACGGCCAGTGCCTCCTCCGAACTCTCCCTCGGGGCACTCGCGGCATCGGGACCGGTCGGGTTGGATACCGACCGCGGCCAACTGTTGCCGCTGCCGGCCGGGCCGGTTCCGCAGGTCCTGCTGCGGGTCGACGTGACCGCCGCGACCGAGCTGCGGGCCGAACTGCGGCGCGGCGCCCGCGCCGATGACTACACACCCGACGTAGTCCTCGGCCACTGCCGGGTGCCGCTCGATCCCGGCGATGATCAACTGATCAAACTCGACTTCGACGCCGAGCTGACCGAGGACGCGTACACCGTGCTCTGCCTGCTGGCCAACGACGCGGTGAGCGTCCACACGACGGAAACGATCATCACCGGGCTGATCCCGCTGCAGCACAGCAAGGACCAGCTGGCCGATCCCTCGATCGGCTGGCCGGGCCTGGAGTTCTGGACGCCGGTCCGGCGGCCGGCGGGCCGCAATCTCGCTCTCACCCTCGACCCGCCGATCGTGCCCGGACCGGCAGCATCGGTGCTCAACGGACTCGACCGGCCGACCGACCGGACCAACGCCTGGATCGCAGCACTCGACGACGAACTCCCGACGCTGCGACTGACCTGGCCGAGTCCACAGCGGATCGGTCGGATCGAGTTGCGGTTCGACACCGATTTCGATCATGCGATGGAGTCGGTCCTCTACACCCAGCCCGAGTCACCGATGCCGCAGTGCGTCCGGGACTTCACCGTCCTCGGCGACGGACGCGTGCTCGGCGCGGTCCATGATCATCACCAGTCCGCCTACACCCTGGTGCTGGATCAGCCGACGCTGCTGTCGGAGGTGGTGATCACCGTGCAGGCCGTCAACGGGAACGCGCCGGCCGCGATCATGGCCGTCCGCTGCTACGCCGATCCCGACAGCCGGATCCTTCGCTCCGCCGGACCGGAACGGGACGGCGATGGCTGAGCCGGTCGCGGCCGAGGACCAGTCCGCAGCGGTCCCGGCAACCACCGGCAGCCAAGCCCTGGCACGCGGGCTGCACATCCTGCGGATGTTGGTCGACGAGGGGGCGCCGATGACGGCGACCGAGATCGCCAGGCGGGTCGGCCTGCACCAGAGCTCGGTGTCACGGATCCTGGCGACCCTCTCCGAGGCCGGACACGTCCGTAAGAACGACGCCGGGCGCTTCGTTCCCGACTACGGTGTCCTCGCGCTGGCGTCGGCCACGACGAGGATGCCGCTGCTGCGTCGGCCGCGGAAGGTGTTCGAGGAGTTGATCGCCGAGCATCCGCAGATCGGCGTCTCGATGTGCATGCTCTGGCGCGACGAGATGATCTACCTGCTCCGGGCCCGCAGCGGCGGCGAACCGTTGAACTACTACTGGTCCGGCGGCTTCCCGCTGAACATCTCCAGCCCCGCCCTGCGCCTGTTGGTCGACCTCGATGACGCCGATGCCCGAGCGATCCTCGCCGCATCCCGTCGCCGGCACGGCTGGGGCGGGCGACCTGGCGTCGCACCGGCGACCGAGGAAGCGACCCTGCAGGCCGCCCGAGGGCTGCTGGTCGACGACGTGATCATCCTGAAGGGCTGGTACGAACCCCAGCTGACCGGCGGCGCGATCGCGATCGAGACACCCGAACCGCATCCGGTGGCGCTCGCCCTGGTCGACGACGGCCGGCTGTCCCCGGAACGACTCACGGTGCTGCTGCATCAGGCCCGGCGACGGATCGAACGCAGCTTCGTCGAACCGGACGAGACAGGCTGATCAGCCCATCCACAACTCCACAAGCCACCCAGCCCAACCACGGGGCCAGGCAAGCATGCCCATCAGTTGCTCGATGAGGAGTGAACCATGGTCGAACCAACCACCATCAGCCGACGTCGGATGCTCGGCGGAGCGCTCGCGACCGCCGCCGGAGCTGCCGGTCTGAGCGGATGCAACCTCGCCAAGGGAGGAGGTGGCGGTTCGGGCACGACTCTCAACGTCTGGGGCGGGGTGCCGAACGAGACCGGTCCGGACGACCTGTGTGCGGCGTTCATGTCCGAACACCCCGACATCAAGGTGACCTACACCCGCTATGTCAACGACGACGACGGAAACATCAAGCTGGACACGGCTCTGAGCGGCGGTGTGCCGATCGACATCTACTTCAGCTACGCGCCGCAGCGGGTGGCACAGCGGGCGCACAACGGTCTCGCCCTGGACCTGACCGACAAGATCAACGCCGAGAAGGACCTGGCGCCGTTCACCGCAGACGCATCGCCGCAGGGCAACTTCGTCTTCGACGGCAAGCTGCATTGCCTTCCGGCGGCACTGGCCCCGGTGACGGTCTACGTCAACAAGTCGATGCTGGACGACGCGGGCATCAAGCTGGGCGACAACTGGACCGTCGACGGGTTCGTCGACGTCGCCACCGAACTGACCAGGAAGGGACGGTTCGGCACGCTCAACTCGCCGTCGCTGGCCCGGCCCGCGCTCGGCCCGGACTACCGCTACACCGACGGTGGGAAGGCCTCCAACTTCGCCGATCCCTGGTTCAGCAAGGAACTGGAGTTGGCGCTCAAGCTGCAGAAGTCGAAGATCGCGATGGATCAGCAGACGATCATCGCCGAGAAGTTGGACGTCTTCAGCCAGGCGCCGTTCATCGCCGGACGGGTGGCGATGTTGATCTCGTCCGGACAGATCATCCGATCGATCAACGACACCAAGGGCTACCCGCACGACTTCGTCACCGTCGGGATGCCGATCCCGTCGCCGGAGAAAGGGAAGCAGGGCTGGAACACCGGCTCGATCGGTGACCTGATGGCGATCAGCCCGAAGTCGAAGCACCAGGACGAGGCCTGGGAGCTGACCAAATTCTGGATGCGGAACGCGGGCAAGTACATGGTGAAGGGCGGCCGGCTGCCGAGCATGCCCGGCTCGACCAGCGAGGACGACGTCCTGAAGCAACTGCTCACCGACAAGGCCGACACGCTGTACGACGTCCCGTCCTGGAAGAACGCGCTGCTCGGGCCCGCGGTGAAGTATCCGGTGGACACGATCTTCACCGCCGGTACCGAGATCGACTTGTTGATCAAGGACCTGAACGACGAGACGCTGCTCGGTGATCGGACCGTCAAGTCCTGGGTGAGCCAGGCCGTGAAGCAGAGCGACGCGGCGATCAAGAAGGCGGGCGCCTGAGGTGGCGGTCGCGTTGGCGGGGGTGCGGACCCGAGGTCGGCCGCGCGGTCCCGGCGGGATGTCGACCCGCGCGGGCTGGTTGTTCATCCTGCCCAACCTGGTCGGATTTCTCGCCTTCACCCTGGTGCCGCTGATCAGTGGGGTCGGGATCTCCTTCACCAGTTGGAATGTCGTGTCCGGCCTGTCCGGTATCCAGTTCGTCGGCTTCGACAATTTCGTCGCGTTGATCAACAGCGGTGCCTTCTGGCGCGCGGTCGGTCGGACGATCGTGTACGCCGGCGTCGGCGTCCCGCTGACGATGGCCGGCGGGTTGGTGCTCGCGATGCTGCTCAACGGTCCGGTCTTCGGCAGGGCAGCACTGCGGGTGATCTTCTTCATCCCGCACATCGTCAGCTCGATCGCGCTCGGGTTCGTCTGGTTGATCCTGCTGCATCCGACCAGCGGCCTGGTCAATCTGGTGTTGCGGACCGTCGGCTTCGGGCATCCGCCGGCCTGGTTGGTGTCGCAGGACTGGAGCCTGATCTCCCTGGTGTTCATCACGTCCTGGGCCGGGATGGGCTTCCACGCGGTGATCTTCCTGTCCGCACTGCAGGCGATGCCGACCGAGCTGTACGAGGCCGCCGAGCTCGACGGCGCCGGCAGCTGGACCCGGTTCGTGACCATCACCTGGCGGGCGTTGATGCCGACGACGACATTCCTGTTCATCATGTCGTTGATTGGGCATTCGCAGGGATTCGGCCTGATCGCGTTCCTGACGCGGGGCGGTCCCGGCGAGTCATCGACGACGCTGTCGTACCTGATGTACAAGACCGGCTTCCAGAACTACCAGTTCGGGTCGGCGGCGGCGATGGGGATGATGAGCTTCGTCGGCGTGCTGTTGCTCAGCGCGGTGTTCTGGCGGTTCCAGCGCGGCAGGGGGCTGCACTCATGACCGCATCGACCGCACCCGAAGCAGTGTCGACGACGTCGGACGCAACCGCCGACCGGCGTCGCGTCTCGACCGGCGCGGTCGGGGAGAATCGGCCCCGGCTGTCGCTGCGCCGGCGCCGAGCGCGTCGCCGCTATCTGATCAAGTCGGTGGCGTTGTGGCTGTTGGCGGTGCTGTTCATCCTGCCGTTCGTCTGGATGCTCTCCTCGTCGTTGAAGCAGAACCTGGCGGTCTTCGCGATCCCGATGCAGTGGTTGCCGCATCCGGTGGAGTGGCTGAACTACGCCGAGGTGTGGCTCAACGGGTCGCCCTCGATGGCGGTCTTCTTCTCCAACTCGATCACCGTCTCGCTGCTCGGCGTGGTCGGCGACCTGACGACGTCGGCGATGGCCGGTTATGCCTTCGCCCGGCTCAGCTTCGCCGGTCGGGACAAGGTGTTCCTGCTCTACCTGGCAACGGCGATCGTGCCCAACCAGTTGCTGCTGGTGCCCCGGTTCATGTTCTTCCAGCAGGTCGGCCTGTACAACACCCTGTGGGCGCTGATCCTGCCCGGCATCTTCACCGTGTTCGGCACCTTCCTGATGCGGCAGACGTTCCTGTCGCTGCCGGCCGAATACGGTGAGGCGGCCCGGATCGACGGGGCAGGGGAGTGGCGGGTCTTCACCCGGGTCTACCTGCCTCAGGCCAAGGCGACGCTGGCCGCCCTGGGCATCATCAGCTTCGTCGGATCCTGGAACGACTACGAGAGCCCGTTGATCATGCTGTCGGACAAGGAACTGTTCACCGTGCCGCTCGGGCTGACCCGATTCGTCGATGCCGACGGTGGTCTGTCCGCCGGCTACGCGATGGCCGGCTCGGTGTCCTCGGTGATCCCGATCATGATCATCTTCCTGCTCTTCCAGCGGCACTTCATCGCGGCGCTGGCGAGCTCCGGTCTGAAGTGAGGTAGCGCGACATCTCGGCCAGCTCCCGTACATGATCATGGTCGCCGGCGGCGTCGCAGTCGTCGAACGGGTCGTAGTGCACGGCCAGGATGCCCGCATTGCGGGCGCCGACGACGTCGGCGGGCACGGTGTCGCCGACATGCACGGCCTGGTCCGGGGTGACGCCAAGAGCGGTGGTCGCGTGCAGGAAGAACCGCGGGTCGGGTTTGTTCAATCCGACCACAGCGCTGTCGAACACTTGGTCGACCTCGACCCCGGGACCGGGGCCCTGTTGACACATCCGAGCCGTCCGCAGCATGTCGGCGATCCGACCGTCGGCCTGCGAGACGATCGCCACCTTCACGCCGCCGGCGGTGAAGTCGGCCAGCGCGGCCTTCGACTGCGGGTCCGGGTCGTGCCACATGTTGCGGGTGGCGCAGGCGGCCCGGTAGGCGCGGCTGCACTCCGATCGGCGATCCTCCGGCACACCGGCATACTCGGGCAGGATCTCGTAGTAGTCGCGAGAGTCTCCGTGCGCCGGGTGCGCCGCATTGTGCGCGGCACAGTGGGCACGATAGAAGTCCTCGGACGTCCGGACGCCGCCGAAGTCGGCGATCACCGGCGCCAACTCACGGCGGTTCAGCAGCAGCAGAACGCCGCCGACATCGACCAACAACGCTGACTTCGACGAACTCGCTGACATCGGGACTCCTGGTCGCTGGACGGCAGGGCCCACCGTAGCCGTGGCCGAGGCCGTAGCTGCGGGCGGCGCCGTACCGAGCTGCGGTAGCATGAGTGCTATGTATCGTCAGGAGCTCCTTAGTTAGCCGCACGGACCCGGTCTGTGCGGCTGCCCCTCATGCCTTCGGGCCGAGGGGTCTTTTCATGTCTGGGAGTCCGACCTCGAAGGGTCGGCGGTTCATGGTCGAGGACGATGCAGTGATCGAGGAGTGAGAGCAGTGACGCAGGTCGCAGAGGGAGCCGGCGCCGCGAGTCCGGTTGCCGACGAGAGAGCGGTTGCCGACGAGCGAGCGCGGTACGACGCCGGTGCCGCCCAGGAACGCTGGCAGCAGTACTGGGACGAGCACCAGACGTTCAAGGCCCGCGATGACGGGTCGAAGGAACGCCGGTACGTCCTCGACATGTTCCCCTACCCGTCCGGTGACCTGCACATGGGGCACGCCGAGGCGTTCGCGATGGGTGACGTGGTCGCCCGCTACCAGCGGTTCCGCGGCTTCGACGTGATGCATCCGATCGGCTGGGACTCCTTCGGGCTGCCGGCCGAGAATGCCGCGATCAAGCGCAACTCGCACCCGGCGGAGTGGACCTATGCCAACATCGACACCCAGGCCAACTCGTTCCGGCGCTACGGGCTGAGCCTGGACTGGTCCCGAGAGCTGCACACCTCCGACCCGGAGTACTACAGGTGGACCCAGTGGCTGTTCCTGAAGTTCCGGGAGCAGGGTCTGGCCTATCGCAAGGCGAGCTACGTCAACTGGTGCCCCAAGGACCAGACGGTGCTGGCCAACGAACAGGTCGTCCAGGGGCTGTGCGAGCGCTGCGGCACCCAGGTCACCAAGCGCGAGCTGACCCAGTGGTTCTTCAAGGTCACCCAGTACGCCGACCGGCTGTTGGACGACATGGAGCAGCTGGAAGGCGGTTGGCCCGAGCGGGTGCTGACCATGCAGCGCAACTGGATCGGCCGGTCCTCCGGCGCCTATGTCGACTTCCGGATCGAGGGCCGGGAGGAGCCGGTGACGGTGTTCACCACCCGACCCGACACCCTGTACGGCGCCACCTTCTTCGTCGTCGCTCCCGACGGTGCGCTGGCCTCGCAGATCGTCACCGATGATCGACGGGACGAGTTCGAGGCGTACCTGGAGAAGACGAAGTCGGAGACCGAGATCGAGCGGCAGTCCACCGACCGGGAGAAGACCGGCGTCTTCCTGGGCGTGCACGCGATCAACCCGATCAACGGCGAACAGATCCCGGTCTACGCCGCCGACTACGTGCTGGCCGACTACGGCACCGGCGCGGTGATGGCGGTCCCGGCCCATGATCAACGCGACCTGGAGTTCGCCCGGAAGTTCGGCATCGACGTCCGCGTTGTGGTCGACACCGGCGAGCCGGATCCCAACGAGACCGGGATCGCGACCGCCGGCGACGGAAGTTACGTCAATTCTCCTGCCCTGGAAGGGATCACCGACAAGGCGACCGGGGTGGCCAAGATCATCTCGGCGCTGACCGAGCAGGGCGTCGGTCGGGAAGCGATCACCTACCGGCTGCGGGACTGGCTGCTGAGCCGACAGCGGTTCTGGGGTGCCCCGATCCCGATCATCCACTGCGAAAAGTGTGGGGAGGTGCCCGTGCCCGAAGATCAGCTGCCGGTCGAGTTGCCGTATCTGACGGGCACGGACCTCAACCCCAAGGGAACCTCGCCGCTGGCCGCGGCGACCGACTGGGTGAATGTCGACTGCCCGCAATGCGGGGGACCGGGGACCCGGGACACCGACACGATGGACACCTTCGTCGACTCGTCCTGGTACTTCTTCCGCTACTGCTCGCCGACCGATGATCACCAGGCGTTCGACCCCGAGGCCGTTGCCCGGTGGATGCCGGTCGCGCAGTACGTCGGCGGCGTCGAGCACGCGATCCTGCACCTGCTGTACATGCGCTTCTTCACCAAGGTGCTGTACGACATGGGGCTGATCACCTTCACCGAACCGATGAAGCGGCTGCTGAATCAGGGCCAGGTGATCAACAAGGGCAAGTCGATGAGCAAGTCGCTGGGCAACGGGGTCGACCTGGGTGCGCAGATCGACGAATTCGGTGTCGACGCCGTCCGGCTGACCGTCGTCTTCGCCAGCCCGCCGGAGGAGGACGTCGACTGGGCCGACGTGTCACCTGGTGGTTCGCTGCGCTTCCTGCAGCGCGCGTACCGGCTGGCCGCCGACGTGACCAGCGATCCGGGCGTCGACTTCGCGGCCGGTGACGCCGGCCTGCGGTCGACCGCGCACAAGCTGTTCGCCGACATCACCGACTGTATCGAGGGCCAGCGGTTCAACGTCGCCATCGCCCGCATCATGGAGCTGGTGAACGCCACCCGCAAGGTGATCGACAACGGTTCCGGGGGCGACGATCCGGCCGTTCGTGAGTCGGCCGAGATGATCACCAAGGCGCTGAGCCTGTTCGCGCCGTACGTCACCGAGGAGATGTGGGAGCTGCTGGGACACCGGCCGTCGGTCGCGGACTCCGGCTGGCCGGAGGTCGACCAGAGCCTGCTGGTCACCGAGCAGGTCACCTGCGTGGTCCAGGTCAAGGGCAAGGTCCGGGCCCGGCTGGAGGTCTCCCCGACGATCAGCGAGGACGACCTGCGCGAGCTGGCGCTGGCGGACGAGAACGTCCAACGCACTCTGGACGGCCGTGAGATCGCCAAGATCATCGTCCGGGCGCCCAAGCTGGTCAGCATCGTCCCCGCCTAGCCTGGCCGACCTGCTTCCCAACAGCCGCACCATTTGCGTACGTCCGCACCAGGTATACCCGGTGCGGAGGTACGGAACCGGTGCGGCTGTTGGCTTTGCGCGCACAAAAGCGGGTGCACGCGCACGGGGAGCGGCGTACAGTCGTGGGCTGCTGTGGAACGTCAGACCAACGACATCGGGGGAAGGAGGCGATCGGCCATGAAGTCCCCGATCTAGCCGACAGTCCTTGTCGGCGGAAGGAGCTTCATCATGGCTACTCGCCGTTTCTACCGCCGCCGGTTCCTCAACCGGCGGGGCTATCACGCGGGCGCATACGTGCTCGCCGACCTTCAGATCCTCAAGGACACCTCCGGCGAACGCACGGTCGACGCCGATCTGACGATCGCCGACTGCTCCCGTGTCACCTCGCTCGATCTGAGCGCCTACAACGTCGGTGACGCCCGCAATGCGCTGCACAAGGCGCGGCTGCTGCGCGCCATCGTGAACGATTTCACTGACGCCTTCGAGGAAACGCTCGCCGAGGTGTACCCCAAGCTGAAGTGATCATCGCCTGGCCGAAGCCACTGACAAGCGGGTCAGAAACACCGACATACCGCTGTCGTCCCGGGACGCCAGGATCGGTTCCGGGCCCGTACCGAGCGTGCCCGGAACCGAGGAGATGATCATGAGCAATCTGGATACCCTGGCCCGTTGGACCCGGCTGTGGAACGGCGATCTCGATCAGGCCGAGCAGATCTGCCGCCCGGACTTCAGCATCCACTTCGGTGGTCTGGGCATCGCTGACGAGGCGGACACGATCAGGACACCAGCGGGACTCCGTCGACTCATCGGCTCGTTCCGTGCGGACCGCCCCGGTTTGGGCTACGGCCACGTCCGACTGATCGACGGCGGTGATCATGGTGTCTCGATCTGGAACGCCGACCGGAACGATCTCCATGTCGGTGGGATCGATGTCTTCGACTTCGACGACGGGTTGATCAGCCACGTCTACTCTGTGACCGGGCAGCGTCCGATGTCCGGTTGATCCGGGCGGACCCAGAAGTCGAGGATCGGAGATGCGGTGAAACGTTCGGAACGGTTGTACGCCCTTGTCGATCATCTCCGCGCGCGGTCGCCGCGCCCGATCCCGGGCCGGACACTGGCGGACACGTTCGAGGTGACCGTCCGGACCATCGAACGGGACATCCTGGCCCTGCAGCAGTCGGGAGTCCCGATCTATGCCGAGCCGGGGCGCACCGGAGGCTATGTGATCGATCGGGAGTTCTCGCTGCCCCCACTGCAGTTCAGTGCGACCGAAGCCACGGCGATCATCGCCGGGCTCTCGCTGCTCGCCGGGTCACCCTTCGGCGGCGAGACACAGGCTGCGATCGACAAGATCATCTCGGCGCTGCCCGAACGCCGACACCGGAAGGCGACAGAGCTGTTGTCCCGCACCTATCTGATCGGGGCCGGGCGGGACCTCCTCACCCGGGATCGCGTCCTGCCGCGGGCGATCGTCGATGGCGCGGTGCTGTGGATCAGCTACAGCGATGCGAACGGTGCGATCTCCGAGAGGTCGGTCGAGCCGCTCGGACTGCTGCACGGCGGCGACCAGTGGTATCTGATCGGCTGGTGTCGCGCCCGGGGCGGAGTACGAGGTTTCCGCACCGATCGGATCCGGTCGGTCGACGTGACTGACGAGCATGCGCCGCAACGACCCGAGGCGGTGATCGCCGCGGACCTGGAGCGATGGGCAGCCCACAATCTCGCCGACGACCGATGAGGACTGCCGGACGTCACCAGCTGTTCAGGCGCCGGCCAACCGGGTGATCAGCCCGAGGTGATCGGTGCCGTCGATCGGGAAGGTGTCGATCGCGGTGACGGTGAGTCGTCGGTTGACCAACACATGATCGATCTGGATCAGCGGTGGCAGCAGCCGCACGTTCGCCGGATAGGTCGGCAGCCAGCCGCGGCCGACGATGTCGGTGGCGGAGACGAAACCGTGGCGTTCGAGCCGGCGCAGTGGCCGGTGGTCGCTGGTGGCGTTGAAGTCACCGGCAATCACCTCGGGGCGACCGTCGAGCTGCTCAGCACGGCTCAGCAGCGACCGATGCTCGGTGACCCACAGATCCCCGCCACAGAAGGGATTGCACGGATGGGCGGCGATCAGGTTCACCGGGCCGATACCGGGCACCGCCACAGTTGCCGACCACTGCGGGCTGGTCGATCGCAACTCCTTCGCGTCGGTCAACGTAAACCGGGACAGGATCATCGACTGGTTGCCCGACGAGATACCCGCCGGGACCACCGAGTCCAACCTGTCGGCGGTCGCGTCCCGGACTGCGGTGTAGGCGGTCGGCGTCACCTCGACCAGGATCAGGATGTCGACCCGCTCGGCGATGCTGCGGATCTGATCCACATCGGCCGACCCGATCTTCATGTTGAGACTGGCCACCGTGAACGGTGCCGTCCGGGCCGGACGCCGGTCCGCGACGAACTGTGGGCCGATCCAGATCAGCTGCATGATCAACAGCAGCGCGCTGACGCCGGTCAACAGCGCCAATGCGAGTCGCCGGCGTGCACGCACCAGAGCGATCGCAAAACAGACGGTCGCGATCAGATCGGCCACCAGGCCGTACGGGATGAACGCCGCCACCATCGCCGCGGTGTTGTTCTCCGGCGGCACCAGATACAGGAATCCGGCGGCGATCCCGGGCAGGATCGTGAGGATGCCGATCGACACCCAGAGCGACTGCAGTGGACGTGCCTCGGGCGAGCGGTAGACGCTGACAGGTGGGGGCGGTCCCGTCATCGGCCGCGACGGGCCAGGTGCGGGTTGCGGCGGAGCATCCGGATCTCGTTGGGGTAGGGCGGGAACTCGGCGTCGCGTTCGTCCTCGGTGTCGGTCCACCCGTGAGCCCGGTAGAAGCCGCGGGCGACCTCGTTGTCCTCCAGCACCCACAGCTCGATCTCCGGGGTCGAGACGTCGGCGAACAGCTCGTCCTCGGCGGCCGCCATCAACTCCGATCCGATGCCCTGACGCTGATAACCCTCGCCGACCCCCATGTGGTGGATGGTGTCGATGCCGATGCTGACGTAGCCCGCCGGTTCGCCGTTGACCTCGGCGATCATGGTCTGTCGGGTGCGATCGTCGAGCACGGCCTGCCACCGTTCACGAATGTCGTCCTCGGGGAACCCGTAGCGATCCGGCGGGAAGATGTGACCGAGCCGAGCAAGACTGGCCGATCGTTCGAGTTGGGTCAGCAGTTCGGCATCGTCCTGATGGGCGAACCGGATCTCGGCCGGATGGGGTTCGTCGACCGCGGGCTCGACCGGCCGGTGGTAGCCGTCGCGGATCCTCCAGAGCTCCTCGGTGATCTTGTCGGCCCGGGTGTGTCGCTCCGCCTTGATCGCTCCGGTCGGCTTCTGGATACACCAGGCGTCGATCTCCTGCTCGGCTGTCCCGACCATCAGGCCGTCACCACCGGGCGCGAAATGGGTCACGTCGGCGAAGTCCAGCCGATGGGTACGGAAGGGATTGACGATGGTGAGTTCCGCGCCGTCGGCGATCAACCGGGGATGCAGCCCCAGCCGCCAGCCGAAGAACAAGGTCAGCAACGCCAGCCCACCGATCACCGACAGCACCAGCACCTGCTGGTCGCCGAATCCGGTCACACCGAGCCAGAGGCTGAGTGCGGCCGCGGCCGGGATCGCGATGCCGATCACCACCATCAGGACGATGACCAGGACGATCGTGCTGCGGGTACAACGCCAGACCCGACGGGGCTCGGTCGCGGACGGGTCGACCGGGACGCTCGGTGCGGCCTGTTCGGCAGGCTTCGGGTTGTCGGCGCCGGACGGTACGACCGTGTCGTCGTCGCTCTCGCCGGCATCGGTCTGCGAGCTTCGGTCGCCCGCACCGGCGGCGACCTTCGCGATCTCGGCGGTGTCGTCGCCGGCTTCGGACTCGCTCTCCTCAGCGGCGTCAGTCCTGTTGTCGGCCGACTCGGGGTCGGCTGCGGTGTCTCGGGCAGCGGCGGGTGCCGGCTCCTCGTTGGCCGGCTGCGCCTTGAACGGCGCGTCCGTCGTGGACTTCGTGGTCGGCTGGTCCTTGGTTGCCTGGTCCTTGGTTGCCTGGTCCTTGGTCGCCTGATCGCTGGACGTGTCGTGGTCGGCTCGTCCGTCCGAGGCAGGCTCCGCCGGCTTCGGGGCGCCTGCCGTCGCTGCTGTCTCGTCGGCGGCAGCAGGCTGGTCCACGGGCGCCTGACCACGTCGCTTGGTGCGCTTGAGCAGCCGGCCGAGGCCGGACCGCCTTGTGTCGTCGGGGTGCGCGGGAGGAGTGCTGTTGTTTGCGGCGCTTGCGGGGACAGCGGATGCGTCGGGCGCGGTCGGCTCGATCTGCATCGTCGGCTCGTCCACCGTCGGGTCCGACGGTTTGCGTCCGGTCTCGGCTGGCATGCGGTGGTCCTCGGTTGCAGGTACGACGAACTCGTACGCCCGCCGGCCAGCAGGTCGCAGAGCGAAGCCAACCTACCCCGGCTGAGGGCGAAGAACCGAGATTACAACTCGGTGATCTGTCCACAGGTTGACGAAACACTTGTCGCGGTCTCCGACAGCAGTTCGAAGCGTCATCCACAGGGCGAACGGCCCGTCCTTCGACTCCTTAGTGTTCGGTTGTGGGAGGACAACGACGGACGACGACCGACCGACAGGTCGAGGAGCGTCTGGCCGTGCTGTTGCGACCCGGCCCGCGGCGGGCGAGGCCCGGCCCCGACGACGCCGACGATGACACCCTGATCGGCGACCGGGCAGCGGACCTGCCCGCGGTCCGCGCCGACGCCGACGAGCAGCCGGACGCAACCGGCGACGACCGGCGCGAGCCCGACGACGGGTTCCTGCGTCCTGCTCTGGACCCGACGTCTGAGGTGCAAGAGCGGGGGACTGCCCGTGATCCGAGGTTCGACGGGGTGCAACGGGCCGGCGCGGCTGGCGCGGTTGCCGGTCTCGGAGGCCGGTTGCGAGCGATGCTCCGGCTCGACCAGTTCGGTGCCTTCGGACGCCCACAGCTGCTGGTGATCGTCGTCATCGTGCTGCTCGGACTCGGATTCGGCGGCTGGGCCGTGCTGCGGGCCCGGCCGGTCGCGATCGCGGCCCCGCAGCCGGTGCAGAAGGCGTCGGCCGAACCGTCGGGCTCGAAACCGGCGCCCACGCCAGAAGCGTCCGCGGCACCCTCCGGTACGCCCACTGCCACACCCGGCGCATCCGATCCGGCCGGCGGCCGGTCGACCACGATCAAGGTCCACGTCCTGGGAGCCGTGCACGACCCCGGGGTCGTCACGCTGACGTCCGGCGCCAGGGTGCAGGACAGCCTGGACAAGGCCGGCGGCGTCAAGAAAACCGCCCACCTCGGCGATCTCAACCTCGCACAGCAACTGGTGGACGGTCAGCAGGTCTTCATCGGCCGTGGTGATCACGGCAGCGAGGTGCGCGGGCCCGGCCCTGACGCCGGCTCGAACCCGCCGAATCCGGTGCCGTCGGGTGCTGCCTCGTCGGGTGGTGCCCCGTCGGGTGGTGCGTCGCCGGTCGGTCCGGCCTCGGGACCGGTCGATCTCAATACCGCGACTCTCGACCAACTCGATGCACTGTCCGGCGTCGGACCGGTCACGGCGCAGAAGATCCTCGACTGGCGGACCGAGCACGGCCGCTTCAGCTCCACCGAGGAGTTGCAAGAGATCGACGGAATCGGCCCGAAGACCTACGCCGATCTTGCACCGCAGGTGACGGTATGACGGAGCCGACCGCGTCGGCAGAGCAATCTCCGCGTTCCGATCTTCGGCTGGTGCCGATCGCTGCGGCCGGCTGGGCCGGTAGTTGGTTGGGGACCGCGGGCAGGCCGCTGATGATCATGATCGGCGGCGCTCTCCTGGTGGTCGTCGTCCTGACGGCAACGCTTCGGCGGTCCTGGCTGCTGGCGGCCACCGCACTGATGCTGGCAGGAGCGCTCGGGCTCGGTTGGCTGCAGGCGTTCGCGTTGACCGGGTCGGCGGTCGGCCGGCTGGCCGGCTCCGGAGCCATCGCCCGGATCCACCTGGTCACCAAGGCGGATCCGATGATCAGGCCGCCCGAGGGCGTCCGCGGCGAGTATCTGACGGTCCGTGCGGTCCTGACCCAGGGCGACGGCAGGGGCCTGCAGTGGCGGGAACGGACACCGATCCTGCTGACGGCCAGTGGTGACGCGGTGCCCGGGTGGCGCGGCATGATCGCCGGCAGTTCGATGGTTGCGACGGTCAAACTGCAGACTCCGCAGCCGGGTTCGGACTTCGCCGCCGTGGCCCGTGCGGTCGGGCCGCCGAGGGAGGTCAAGCAGCCAGGACCGGTCGGTCTCTTCGTCGAACGGGTCCGGAGCGGACTGCGGCAGGCCGTCGCGCGCGGATCGCCGGAGCAGCGAGCGCTCGTTCCGTCCCTGGTGCTGGGCGACACCGCCGGGATCACCGACGACATCAAGGCCGACTTCCTGACCACCGGCCTGACCCATCTGACTGCCGTCTCCGGTGCCAATCTGGCGATCTTGATCGCGTTCTTGATGGTGTTGGCGCGGTGGGGCGGGGTGCGGGGTTGGTGGTTGCGGGTGGTGGGGTTGGCGGCGGTGGTGGTTTTCGTCCTGTTGTGTCGGACCGAGCCGTCGGTGTTGCGGGCGGCGGCGATGGGTTTGGTCGCGTTGGCGGCGTTGGGGATGTCTGGTCGGGCGGCCGGGCTGCGCAGTCTGTCGGTGGCGACGATCGTGTTGATCATGGTCGATCCGTGGTTGGGTCGGTCGTTGGGATTTGCGCTGTCGGTGCTGGCCACCGGTGGGATCGTGTGGTGGGCGCGGCGTTGGGTCCAGGCGATGCAGCGGTGGTTGCCGGTGATCTTCGCTGAGGCGGTGGCGGTGCCGTTGGCTGCGCATCTGGCGACACTGCCGGTGGCGGCGGCGATCTCGGGGCAGGTCAGCATGGTGGGGATCCTGACCAATGCGATCGCCGGACCGTTCGTCGGGCCGGCCACGGTGCTGGGGTTTGCGGCGGCCGGGCTGTCGCTGATGAGTGGCATGATCGCCGGCTGGGTCGGTCTGGTGGCCTGCTGGGCGGCGCAGCCGATTTTGTGGACGGCGCATTTCGGGTCGGCCCTGCCGGGTGCGTCGTGGAGTTGGCCGTCGAGTGCGGTCGCCTTGCTGGTGTTGGGTGCCGGTTGTCTGGCCGTCGCGTTGGTGATGCCGTGGGTGTTGCGGAGTCGGTGGTTGGCGCTGGGTGTCGCGGTGTTTATGGTCGTTGCGGTGGTCCGGGCGCCGGTGCAGCCGGGTTGGCCGCCGAAGGATTGGCTGTTGGTGGCTTGTGATGTCGGTCAGGGGGACGGACTGGCGGTGCGGGTGGGTGATCGGCAGGCGATCGTGATCGATACCGGTCCGGATCCGGCTCCGATCAGGCGCTGCCTGGACCAGCTCGGCATCCGCCGGGTTCCGTTGTTGATCTTGAGTCATTACCACGCTGATCATGTCGGTGGCCTGGAGGGTGTGTTGGCGGGCAGGCGGGTGGAGCGGGTATGGACCTCGCCCTATCCGTCGCCGCCGCAGGAGGCCGCCGGGGTCGCGGATGTGGCCGGCGAGCTCGGGATCCCGTCGACGGTTCCCGAGGTCGGCGTCCGGGCGACCGTGGGGGCGGCAACGGTGGCCGTGCTGGGTCCGTCCGATCGTGCCCCGACACCGACGCTGGCTGCGGACGGGGAGTCGTCGACGGAGAACGATCTGTGCCTGGTGGTCAAGATCACGATTGGCGGCGTACGGCTGCTGTTGACCGGTGATGTGGAGCCGGCGGAGCAGGAGCGGGTGTTGGCGTCGGGTGTTGATCTTGGTGCTGATGTGTTGAAGGTGCCGCATCATGGGTCGTCGCGGCAGGATGCTGGGTTTGTGGCGGCGACGGGTGCGCGGGTGGCGATCGCCAGTGCCGGGGTGGACAA
The DNA here is from genome assembly GCF_900105385.1 of Microlunatus soli. Taxonomy (NCBI): domain Bacteria; kingdom Bacillati; phylum Actinomycetota; class Actinomycetes; order Propionibacteriales; family Propionibacteriaceae; genus Microlunatus; species Microlunatus soli. The sequence continues at coordinate 5,048,167 of NZ_LT629772.1, forward strand.
CGATTATGGTCATCCGGCGCCGCGGACGATGCAGCTGTTGCGTGGTGATGGGATGACCGCGTTGTGCACCTGTCAGCGGGGGTCGATCGCGGTCGCGGCGGCGAAGGCTGGGGGAGGTGATCTGGTGGTGATCACCCAACGAACACCATGATTGTTGGTACTGGGCAGGATACCGAGGAGTCGCTCAGGGTGGGCTGTGACTCCATGACCGGTCGCGCTCCGGATGGTTGCGATGACTGGTGTGTCGGGATGAGTTCGTTACCGCGGCTGCTACCCGGTTTCGTGGCGCCGGCTTGCTGTGCCGGCCTCCGTGAGGGACCATCTATGTTTATGCGGAGCCGCGTTCAGACCATCACGCCAGCGAAGGCGGCAGAATTGTTGGAGGCGAACACCTCCAACCGGCCGTTGTCGCGTTCGACCGTTCAGTCGTTTGCCGAAGCGATGAAGCGAGGTGATTGGAAGGTCACGCACCAGGGCGTCGCTATCGACACCAACGGTGTGCTGGTTGATGGACAGCACCGGCTCGCTGCCATCGTCGAGGCTGATATGCCTGTCGAGCTGACGGTTTTCACCGACGTGCCCGCCGACACCTTCGATGTCCTCGACACCGGCAAGAAGCGCAATGCAGCTGACGTGCTGGCGATCGAGGGGGAGCGGTCGACGTTGCAGCTGGCTTCCATGGTGCGCACGGTGTGGCTTTACGACCACCGGCCCGATCTCAGCTGGTCCGGCGGGGCGGCCGCTGTTACCAATCACCAGATCTTGGCGACACTCGAGGCCAACCCGAAGCTCCGTGACTATGTCGTCCTCGGCGAGCAGCTTTCGCAGGAGGTCGGCATGATCAAGAGCGCCGCCGGGGCCGTTAGCTACCTGTTGTCGCGGGTGAACACGCAGCGGAAGCTGCAGCCGTGGTTCGACGGCATCATTGATGGCGCAGGGTTGACCCGTACCGATGCCCGTCTGAAGTTCCGCAACCTGATGCTGAACATGGCACGCCGGCAGGCCGGCGAGGTGCGGCGGCGACGCGACACTCGCGAGCATGTCGGCCTTTACCTGACGGCATTCAACGCCTGGGCCGCTGGGGAGAGCGTGTCCCGCTTGAGGTACGCAACTCGCGACCCGATGCCTGTCATCTCCAAGATCTAGGAGCCCCGCTGCATGAACAAGATGCCCCGAAGCCGGGTGACCGAGTCGGCGGGTTGGTCGACTCTCTCATCTGGCACCCCCTAAACCCTGCCTCTACTTGTTGAGTGCATCGGCCGCCGACGGTGGCCACGGCAATTGCCAGGCGTATCTGTTGCCGGTCAGCGTGTCGGCTGCTGCGGGCCCCCAGCTTCCGGGCGCATACCGGTGAACCGGCGGAGGATAAGCGATCAATGGCTGGAGAATGCGCCAGCTTTCCTCGATTGCGTCGTCGCGTGCGAAGTATCGGTTGTCTCCGTTCAGCGCCGCATGGAGCAACCGTTCGTACGGTGGCAGGGGCTCGCCCAGGTCGCCGCTGAAGGTGCTGATCAGTGGTACTTCACGCCAGGTGAGGTCTCGGTCCAAAGCGGAGATCCGCAGTTGCATCCCGGCATCGGGGTCGATCCGTAGCACGATCTGATTGGCGGGTACATGCGACGGGGCGGGAAGGAACGCGGGTCGAGGTGGTTCGCGAAGAATCAGCCGGACCTCGGTTGCCCGGACCGGAAGTTCCTTGCCGGCCCGGATCAGGACGGGCACGCCCGCCCAGCGCCAGTTGTCGATCTCCAGACGAACGGCTGCATAGGTTTTCGGTTGTCGAGTTGGGAGCGACTCCAGTGGTCCCGCGATAACCCTCGTATTGGCCACGCACGTAGTGCTGAACCTCGGCTGTGAGGATCGCGCGCAACACCTCGACCTTCTTGTCCCATCGCCTACTCTCGGAGTCCCCGGCCGGAAGTCTTGCCGTGTGGAGATCTGCCTGGTGTCAGGCGTGGTGTAGACGTTGACATAGCGGGGCAGCAGCGAGCTGGACGTTCGATCCGGTCCGAGTGGTCGAAGACGAGCGACTCACCGACCGCTGTAGGGTGCCTGTCGCCGATCCTGTCCGACAGTGCCGATCCTCCGCTCGGCTGGATGGTGCCCGGCGAGGTCGGGGTGTCTGCCCGCCGACGGGCCTACCATCGGGAGCTTGCCGAGTGTGGCAGTCCGCGAGCCTCTCAGCTGACGCGATTGATTGGCGATCCGTGTCGCAGGTGGGCCGGCGGAACGTGTTCGCAAAACCATCAGAAGTGTCGCGACGGCAGGACGCCATGACCGCGAAGGTCAACTTCGGATATCAATAGGTCATCTTCGGCCATGGTGGTCACGGCTTCGACCCGCGACGGTAGGTGCACGGCCGAACCCGTCAACGTGCGGAGACTGCCGACCTGACTGCACCGGGATGAACCCGGTGTCCGTAGCGCACCGGGAGAGCCATGGGCACCATCGACGCTGCCATTCGATCATCCTCACGCCGGATCCTTCCACTGCTCGCCGCTGCTGTCGTGCTGACGACGGTGGCCACGGTAGGTGTCACCCCCGCAACGGCAGGGCCCGCCGTGCGGCCACCGGCGCCCACAAGCGCGCCGGTCGTGATCCCATCGCTCAGCAACTGGCAGCCCGCACCTGGAACCTTCGAGTTCGGCGAGCGCACCCGGATCGTGCTGGGTCCCAGCGCGCCAGCTCTGAAACGAACCGCTCGGACCCTCGCCGAAGACCTCGCGTCACGCTTCAGGACAACGACGCCCGTGGTCGAGCGGTCCAAACCGCAGAAGGGCGACATCGTCCTCGGTGTAGACGGGCACCGTGATGACCTGGGGGCCGAAGGCTACGAGATGGTGGTGAGCGACATCGTGTACATCACCGGAGCAACAGACGACGGTGCGTTCTACGGCACTCGGACCTTGATCCAAGCGCTCGCGCCGAACCACCAGATCGCCGCAGGACGGACGGTCGATGTGCCGCGCTTTCCTGAGCGGGGAGTCGAAATCTGCCCGTGCATGGTCAAGTTGTCAATGGCGAGAATGCAGCGACTGTTTCGCGAGATGGCGTTTCTTAAGCTCAACTACATGCTGCTGCCCTTGAAGATGATCAGCACCTCGCATCCCGAAACCAACCAGTGGAGCTACTACACCCGAGCTGAGGCCGAAGAACTCGCCGCGTTGGGAATGAAGTACCACGTCGAGGTGATACCGGAGATCAACGCGCCGGGTCACATGGAGCCGTACCTGTTCGATCGCCCTGATCTGCAGCTCACGGATCGGAACGGCAACCATAGCCCAGCACGCATGGATATCACCAAACCCGCGGCGTTCGACTTCTACACCGATCTCATCGACGAGTACGTCGGCGTCTTCCCCGGCCGTTACTGGCATCTCGGTGCCGATGAGTACATGACGTTCTCATCCTACGATTCCTACCCACAGATTGGCGCATACGCCCGCGAGAAGTTCGGACCAGACGCACGTCCGGAGGATGCATTCATCGACTTCATCAACAGGGTCGACGCCCACGTCAGGGGCACCCACGGGCGTACCATCCGCATCTGGAATGACGGCCTCCCCAGACGCAACGTCATCCCCGCTGAGCAAGGATCGCACCCAGGCCTGAACACCGATATCGTCATCGAACACTGGCTTCCGAGCGAGGTGCTGCCTGAGGATTTCGTCGCCGCGGGATACACCATCATGAACGCTGCAAGCTCTCTGTACGAGGATCGCGGCTCCCGACCTTCTCCGCACTCGCTCTGCCCCCTGGACGCGACGCTGCATGACTGCGTTCAAACGCTCTGGAATGATGGGTGGGGGCCAACGACGTTCGAAGACGGGTCGAGCATTGCCGCGGGACCGCAGCTGACCGGGGCGCATCTCAGTCTTTGGCAGACCGATCCCGCCGCTGAAACCGAGCGCCAGATGGAGCAGGCAACCGCGTTGGCGCTGCGGTTCATCGCCGAGCGGACCTGGGGAGACGCGACATCTTTCATTTCTTACCGCGACTTCGTCGACAGGTCCCAAGCGCTCGGCAGAGCGCCGGGTTTCGCTGACTCCCTGGCGTTGCCGTTGGCCAGTGATGGAACCTACACCGTCCGCAGCGTTGGAGCCGGACCTCGCGGGTTCCTCACCGCCGAGAACGAGGAACCCGACAGTCACCTGCGCGTGGGAGACGCTCCCGCGGCATGGCAGCTCAGACGGACCGATGACGGCTACTACCAAGTCGAATCACCAACCAGCGGCCTCTGCATGGGCATGGATCTGCCCGGAGGCATCGCGCTATTGGAGTCAGATCCCGGCGTCGGGGCAGAGCCAAATCAGCAACCCTGCGACTCCCGCGCAAACGCTCAGAAGTGGGAGATCACCCGCAATGGCCGATCGCTCTACACGATCACCAATGCACTATCCCAGCTGGTCACCCGGGGCGAGGCCGACGGGACCGTCGTGCAGGACGTTCCCAATAAACCGCGCGCGAGTTGGGACATCCAGCTCGAGGTCGCCGCCACCTTGAGGGTCGAGTCCGAAACGCGGCTGCTCGAACCGAACCAGCCGAACACAGTACAGCTGAGGTTGGAGAACCACGGCAGCCACGACCTGCACAACGTCGAACTCAACCTAATTGCACCAGATCATTGGAGAGTGCGTTCCGCGGGTGGCGTCTCGTTCGACACAGTGGCTGCCGGCACGACCGTGCGAACCAACTTCGAGGTCATTCCACCCGACATGTCGAGGGGCACAGGTGCAGCATCTCTGCTGCGTGGCGCCGCGTACTTCGCTGGGGATGGCGGGCGGAGGTCCGTCGAGGGGACTGAACGAGTCCGCGTAGACCCTGTTGCCTGCGCCGATCCCGACACTCAACCGGTCCCAGCGGACGACGAGTTCGACGGCACACAACTGGATGGTTGTCGATGGACACGTGTGATCAATCCTGACCTGCAGACCATGAGCGTCGGTGACGGGAGGCTGCATATCATCACAGAACCTGGGGATCTGGTGGGAGGACCACCCGACGGCGCGAAGAATGTCGTGCTACAGCGGGCCCCGACAGGCGACTGGACAATCGAGACCAAGATGCAGGCACACCTGATGGAGTCCTACCAGCAGGGCGGACTGATGGTGCACGATGACGATGACAACTACGTCGAGTTCGTGCTGGCCACCGAGAATCCTCCGGGTGCGACCCCCAACCTTTACCTGTCGTTGGTCTCTGAGATGGATGGTGAGTTCCGAAAGGGTGGAGCGGTCAACCTCTTCGGACCCCCAGGGGACTCCGACGAGGTCTGCTGGCTCCGACTGAGCAAGACCGGCAGTGCCTACACCGCAGCCTTCAGTACCGATGGTGAGTCGTGGCGCCCGATGCCTGGCAATGTGACCAATCCCCAACTCCCGGACCCATACGTCGGGCTGGTGGCCGTCGGCCCGATGCAGCAGGCAGCGACCGACGTCTGGTTCGACTACTTCCGCAGTCACCGATGATTCACCGGCGATCCTCGTGGACACGGTTCTGCAACTATTCGTTATAATTCGTCACTCGCTCGGAGCAGCATGCGTGCGACCGCCAGTAGTTGTGCGTCCCGCACCGGCCACAGCGGATCGGTCAACGGCTGACGGCAGCGGAACGCCTTCGGCGGGGCGCCGTAGGTCTGATGGAACCGACGCGAGAAGTGGTACGGGTTACAGAATCCACTTCTGGCTGCAATCTCACTGATGGTGTCGTTGCTGCGCTGCAGCGCGGTCGCCGCCTGACTCAGCCTGATGAGTTCCAAGGCCCGTGATGGCCCACAGCCGTACGCGTGCTTGAAAGTCCGATGCAGGTAGCCGATGGACACGTGCGCGGAAGCAGCTAGATCGGACACCGGTACCTGCCGCTGTCCGTCCGTCGCCCAGAGTCGGGCAACATACTCACTCATCCGGCCGACCGGTGCCGGAACCTCTTCGCGGTCACTGCGGTGTGGGCCGCTGACGAACAGGTCCAGCACCAGCTGGACGATCTGATCACTGCGACGCTTGCTCTGTGCCGAGGGCTGGCCGGCCAACTCCAGCAGATAATCACACAGACCCTCCAACACAGGAGCATCGGCCAAAGTCCGCACCGATGGCCACGATGCCGGGGTGCCGAGGTGGCCAGCATCGAGCAGTTCGAAATGGACATAGGCATGTCGCGACGGGCCAGCTGTGTCCCACCGATAGCAATCGCGATTGCCCTGACGCGACAAGGCCACCGTCCCCGGACGCAGCAGCTGCGACTCCGTACCGCGGTGCTGCCCATCCGCATCCAGGATCTCGGTGCACAACTGGGCGGACCCCCGCAACAACCAGACCAGCTCGAAGTTCGGCAACAGCCGGGGGCCGTACACCGACCCCGGTGAATAGTCGGCCACCTGTACCGGGTTCTGAACGAAGATCATCAACTCCGATGAGGTCACTTTTGGATAGTAACGCGTTCGGTCTGTGTATGGGCTAACCCCGGTGTCAACTGCGAGCATGAGCCATCACCGAGCAACGGAGCACGAGATGACCACCGAGATCGCCCGCCTCCCGACCTTCGAGACCGTGACCGATGCGCTGGTCGACGCCTACCAGGAGTCCGGCTGCGTCATCCTGCGCGAGGCGATCGGGACCGATCTCGTCCGAGCGCTGAACATCGACGTGGAACGGCTGTGCCGCGGTGAACTCGGCACCATCGCCCGGGCCTCCGAACCTGCGGGTAAGGAGATGGACGCAGCAGATGGGTTGCGGGAGTTCTTGTGCATCCACTACCCGCACAAGGTCTCCGCGGCGGCATGTCAGGCACTGAGCACACCGTCCGTCATCGATGTTCTGACCCGGGTGATCGGACCGAATGTCAAGGTGATGCAATCGATGCTCTTCGTCAAAGCGGAGGGCAAACCCGGACAACCTTGGCATCAGGACGAGTACGTCATCCCAACCCGAGACCGGTCCTTGACCGCCGTGTGGATCGCCTTGGACGACGCCACCGTGGACAACGGCTGCCTGTGGGTGCTTCCCGGGTCGCATCGGCGCGGCGTTCTTTATCCAGACCGCGTCCAGAATGATCCGGGATTTGACTGCTCGATCGAGGCATTCAACCTTCCCTATGCGGACCAGGACGCGGTGCCCGTCGAGATTCCCGCCGGGGCAGCAGTCATCTTCAACGGCTACCTTCTACATAGGTCGCTGCGGAACTCCGGCCGGCACGGCTACCGGCGTGGGTTGGCTAACCACTACATGAGTGCAGAGTCGCTATTGCCCTGGCAGGCTCTTCCTGACGGGTCGCGTGTCGGCAAGCACGATTACCGCGACATCGTCCTGGTTGCCGGTCAGGATCCTTATGCTTACAAGGGGAGTGCCGATATTGCGGAGCCGCACTCCCGGCCTGACATTGACGGTGGCTGCGATCGATGACATCCAGAACCATAGAACGAACGCCACTTCGGAGCCACCATCCGCCGGCGACGATGACCTCTGCCCGAGGTCGTCGCAGTCTGCTACGCCGGATCGCCTACTATCGGTGGAGTTATCTGTTCGTCCTGCCGGGCGCCGCGTTCTTCGTGGTCTTCGCTTACATCCCGCTCGCCGGGAACGTGGTCGCCTTCCAGGACTACTCGCCATTTCGTGGGGTTGAGAGCTCGCCGTTCGTCGGATGGAGCAACTTCGCGGCCATGTTCACCGATCCTGAGGTGATCACCGCACTGACCAACACCATCATAATCAGCGCTCTACAGATCCTGTTCGCCTTTCCCGCGCCGGTGGCTCTGGCGCTGCTGCTCAACAGCCTTTTGTCGGTCCGTGTCCAACGGGTGGTCCAAGCGATCGTCTACCTTCCGCATTTCATCAGCTGGGTGGTCGTGATCGCCATTTGGCAACAAGTACTCGGCGGAGCAGGAATCATCAACGACGTTCTGGCTCTGATCGGGCTCGGCCCACAGAACGTGATGGCCGACCCCGACGCGTTCAAGCCGCTGGTCACGGCACAGGTCATCTGGAAGGAGATCGGCTGGGGCACCATCATCTTCTTCGCGGCCATCTCGACAATTCCTCATGATCGCTACGAGTCTGCGGCCATCGACGGGGCAGGGGCTTGGCGGCGAATCTGGCATGTCACGCTCCCGGGCATCATGCCCGTGATCGTGCTCTTGCTGATCCTGCGACTCGGTGCGGTCCTGACCGTCGGCTTCGAACAGATCCTGCTGCAGCAAGACTCCGTGGGCAAGGGCGCTGCACAGGTGCTCGACACCTTCGTTTACTTCCGCGGCGTCATCGGCGGCGATTGGGGACTGGCAGCCGCGGCCGGCTTGTTCAAGGGCGCAGTTGGCACTGTCATGGTCATCGGTGCCAACTGGCTGTCCAAGCGTCTCGGCAGCGAGGGGTTGTTCTGATGTCGATCGACGACCTCTCCGCAGACTCCGCCGGCGCAGGCCTTGCAACGAAATCGGGACCTGCGCACCATTCCGATCCGCCATGGCAGGAGCCGGCGCCGCGTCCGATCCAGGTCCTCAAGGTCGTGATCATCTCCCTTATCGTGCTGCTGATGGCAGGACCGTTCGTCTATGTGATCCTGACCAGCCTGGCCTCCAGATCCTCCAGTGGACATGGCGTGCTTCCGAGCGATTACTCATTCGACGCGTACCGGTCGCTCCTCGCAGGTGGTGTCGTCACCCGTGCTCTGCTGGTTTCGATCGGTGTCACCGTTGTCGGGACGGTGCTCTCGGTCCTATTCACGGTCCTTCTCGCGTTCGGGCTGGTGAGAACCCGGGAGATGCCGGGTGGTCGAGCGATCCTCTTTCTGATCTTGGCCACGATGCTCTTCAACGCCGGGATCATCCCCAACTATCTACTGGTCAAGCAGCTCGGCCTGCTGAACTCCTATTGGTCCCTGATCCTGCCGACCTTGATCTCGGCCTTCAACCTGGTCGTCGTCCGTAGCTTCTTCATGCAGCTTCCGACGGAGCTCTACGACGCCGCTCGGATCGACGGGGCAAGTGAGTGGAGGTTGTTGTGGCAGGTGGTGATGCCGCTGTCCAAAGCTGTCATTGCCGTGATCGGACTGTTCTATGCCGTCGGGTACTGGAACAGCTTCTTCACTGCCCTGCTGTACATCAACGACACATCCAAGTGGCCGATCCAGCTCGTGCTCAACACCTACGTGCTACAGGGATCACCCCTCAGTCAGATCCAGAATCCCGACATCCAGCCACCGGCACGGGCAATCCAGATGGCGGTGGTCGTGATGGCTACCCTGCCGGTCCTTATCGTGTATCCGTTCGTCCAGCGTTTCTTCACCAAGGGGGTGCTGACCGGTGCCATCAAGGGGTGACCGCGAGGCACGTCCCTTGCTCGATCGCCACTACTGCCCAACGGAGAGTTCCCTCATGATCGTTTCCCCACGTTCGCTGTCGTCGCGGCCGCTGACCCGTCGCTCCTTGCTTGGGGTCACCGCAACCGCTGCGGTCAGCACCGTCAGCGCTTGTGGCGGCACGACGAAGCCGAGCAGCACCTTCGGTGGGAGGTCGGCTCTCGACCTCCCCGCTCATGTCGATCCGCCGCCAGTGCCCGGCGCCCTGGTGAGTGACGTCCCCGGAGTACCAGTGGGGTTGACCGAGATGCCCGAGCCACTGCCGCGCTCGACGTCTGGCACCCCGGGCTCAGGGGGCCCGTTCACGACCTTCCAAGTGAACTGGGGATCCCCGCCACGACCGTTGAAGCAGAACGAGTACTGGCAGGCCTTCAACAAGCGGGTAGGCGTTGACTATCAGCCGACGCTGGTGCCGGCCGACGCCTACGAAACCAAGCTGGCCACGATGCTGTCCGGCGGGTCTGTGCCAGACATGGTCTTCCTGCACACCGACTCGGCCAACGCTCAGCGCGCGATCAAAGATGGCGCCTTTGCGGAGCTCTCGAGCGTGCTGGGCGGTGACAAGATCAAGAAGTACCCCAACATCGCCGCGGTGCCTACCTACCAATGGGAGGTGTCCGCTGTCAACAACGGCATCTACGGTGTCCCGGTAGATCTGGCTTACGTCAACGCGCTCCATGTCTACCGGCGGGACTGGGCGCGCAGTATCGGCCTCGAGAACGGGCCGCAGAACGCTGACGAGTTCTACACGCTGATGACCGAGATGAGTAAGTTGCGGCAGGACCAGTACGGGTTCGGTGGGTACAGCGACGGGGTAGCCGCCTATCTCAACGCCGCATTTCGGGTGCCCAACAACTGGAGCAACACCGGTGGGAAGCTGATCAACGCCATCGAGACCGACGAGTTCGAGGCCGCACTCGAGTACACTCGACGCCTCTGGAAGGGCGGCGCGTTCCATCCCGACGCGCTCAGTCTCGGTTCCAAGGGTGCCGAGGACCGCGCGCTCTTCGACTCCGGCGTGACAGGCTGGCAGGTGGCCTCGGCCGACAACTGGTATCTCGCCGGAGCGCTCAACGCCGTTCGAGTGAAGAACAAGGGTGCCGAGCCGGAGCTGTTGATGCCGTTCGGACACGATGGTGGCAAGTTCGCCTACCCGGCAAGCCCTGGCTTCTACGCAGTCGTCGCGATCTCCGCGTCCGCCGCCGAGAACGAGGACCGATTGGATGAGATCCTCCGCATCTTCAACTATCTTCGGGCGCCCATACCCAGCGAGGAAGGCTTCTTCCTCCGGTACGGCATCGAGGGCGTGCACTTCACATACGGAAAGAACCGAGTGCCGGTGTCTATCCCGGACTCTCCGGCACCGGCGGACCGAGACGCGATGTTCTACACGGGTCTGGTGCCTGGCGTCCTCTACTATCCCGACCCGTCGGACGTGAAAGCCAGCATCGACTACACCGAAGCAGTGACCAAGCAGAGCGTCAAGGACCCTACAGTCGGCCTCTACGCAGCGTCGTCGGCAGACTCATCGGCCAAACTCGACCAGTTGCGTGCCGACTACGTCAACGGCATCGTCTCAGGTCGCAGGCCGGCAGGCGACCTGCGAAAGCTCCGTGCTGACTGGAAGATGCAGGGCGGCGACAAAGTCCGCAGTGAATTGCAGACAGCGCTGGAGAAGGTCAGATGACCCAGGCACCGAAGCCGATCATCATCCAGAGAGGGGGCTGAGCCGTGCTGGAGTTGCCCGAACCGCGCTCGACCCATCAGCTCACGACCTTTGATCGCCGCACCGGGGTGAAGGTCATGATGGTCGAGCCAGGGGAATCCCGGATAGTTGGCGAAGCAACAGGACCCGGGTACCTTGCGCGTCTGTGGCTCACTTTCCCGGGGTGGTTCTGGGCGCATTGGGAGCCAGACAGGCTCGTGGATCAGCAGATCCTGAAGAATCTGATCATCCGGATCCATGTCGACGGGAGTCCCGAACCACAGATCGCGGCTCCCGTCGCAGATCTGTTCGGAATCGGCTTGGGACGGGTCCAAAACTTCAGCTCGCTGTGGATCGGTATGTCATCCGGCGGCTTCTATCTCGCGTTGCCGATGCCATTTCACGAGTCGCTGCGCATCGAGGTGGATAACCGCGACCCGGAGCAGCGGGTCGACCTGTTTCTCAACGCTTTGTACCAACGGGCCGCGCTTGGTTCCGATGTCCCTACGTTGCATGCCGCGTTCTCGACCGGCCGCCATCGGGGAGACGAACCGTTGGAACTGGCCGACATCCACGGCACCGGCCGCTATGTCGGCTGCACGCTCTCATGTCAAGCCGAGCCTCGAAACTACCTGGGGTTCCTCGAAGCACCCGAGCATATCTGGATCGACGGTGCCGACGACGCGCAGATCGTCGGCACCGGCATGGAGGACTACTTCCTCGGAGGCTGGTACTTCCGCGAGGGCCCGTTTACCGGTCCAGAGCATGGTCTGCCGGTCAAGAACGCCCTGGACAGCGCAGTCGCGATGTATCGCTTCCACAACCGTGACGCCATCTGGTTTCAATCCCGGCTGAGGATGGCGTTCGTCAATCCGTGGAGTCAGGATCGAGTGCGACCCTACGCGCACTCCTCGGTCGCCTTTTACTACCTCGACCGACCAACTCCCGTTCCGACTGTGGCAAACATCGCCAGCTTGGACTGCTGGTACCGGACCTCATCAACCGACCACCAGTCCTGGCCGTAAATCGACCTGACGATCATCTGGACGCCCCCTCTCGGGCCCGTTTCCTAAGGACTGTGACCGCCATGCGATCCCGAATCCGTACGTTTGCGGCGCTGATTGCCGCCGCGCTCGTCGTCGTCACACTGCACATGACCGACTCGGTGGCCTCGTCGCCGACACAGACGTGGGATTTCGAATCCGACGCCGTCGGTGAGTTGCCTGCCGGCTGCCGGCCAACCGACTCCGCGCAACCCGGGCGCGTCACCGACGCCATCGCTTACCGAGGCCAGCAGGCACTGGACCTCACCGATCGCAGTCCCGAAGCGCAGACGGCTGTCGCTTGTCGATCCGATGTGAGTTCCGGGATCGACTTGAGGATGGCTGTCCGGCCCGAGTCGCTCACCGACGGCGTCACCGTCAGTCTGCTGGGCAGCTTCTTGGACATCGACCAGGTAGACACACCGGTCTTCAAGATCTGGATCAAGCCGGACGGCTCGGTGTTCTGGTTCGACGGTCTGGCGCAGGACGCGCTCGGTTGGACGCAGATCGGGCGAGCGCACACGATGCCGACTGGCACCTGGTCGACGCTAGCCATTCAGGTGCCAACTAACCTCACGACGGCCTTCATCCACGCTTCGACCGACGCCGAAGCATCCGTTCCGGGAGCCAGGTTCGACAACAGTACCTACGTCGGGGCCGCTGGTCCGGTCGGCATCAGTCCGGTGGCGACGATCAGTGGATTCCAGATCGGTACTGGACAAACCGTGACAGGAGTCGACCGAGTCCAGATCGATGACGTGCATGTCGGCACCGGCAGCGGCCTCACACCACCTGCACCGGATCCGACCTTCGTGATCGGGCAGCGTACCGTGATCGATGCCACCAGCGACGGGCTCGTGCAGATGCCCAACAGTTCGACGACCCGTCGGCTCCCGGGTGGAGGTCAGGAAGCCCTGGTTACTTATCCGGTGCACGGAGACGCCACTCATGACACCGGGACGGCGATGGCCTCGTCCATCGACGGCGGACATACCTGGAGCGACGTCTCCGAACGCAACCCCTTCCCCGACGAGCAATCGTTCTATCTCACTGCGCTGCGCAACGGTGACCTTTTGGCGGTCAACTACCACACATTCATGACCGCCGGAACCGACAACCACCAGGCGGCAGTACCTACCGCCATCTCCACCGACGGAGGCCGAACGTGGATCCACCGCGAAGGCCAGATGACCGCACCGCAACGGATGCGACCAATATCGACGGCGACCAGCCGGCCCGGTTTCCCACTCGGCGGGTTCGTCCTCGTCCACAGCGTCCTGGAAGACGCCAACGGCACCTTGTACCAGTCGGGATATGGTTACTACGCCACCGACAAGCATTATCGCAGCATCGTGATGACATCAACGGACCGTGGCGAAAACTGGCAGGTCCGCAGCACTATCGCCGTCAACGACCAACTGTCGAGTCACCCACGCTTCGAAGGTTTCGGTGAACCCGCCCTGGCCTTCGCCGCGGATGGATCCCTGGTGGCGGTTATGCGGACTGGCAACTACCAACCGCTCTATCAGTCCCGCTCGGCCAACGCTGGCTATGCCTGGACCACCCCGACGGTCGTGACGGCCTCCGACGGCATTCCCGTCACGGGAGTCTTTCCCGATCTGAAGCTGATGGGCAACGGCACCCTTGTGCTCTGGGCCGGACGTCCGGGCCAGTTCCTGCTGGCCTCACGGGACGGCACCGGCAGGTCGTGGTCGCCGACGAGGATGGTTGACTACCGCAACTCCGGCAACGGAACACTCACTCCGGTGGGCCGCAACCGGCTTGTCGTGTTCGGTGATCGCGGCGCCGACTGGACACCCAACACAAACCGTCGCAAAGAGATCTGGTCCCGGCCTGTGGTCGTTGCCGGCCGGGGCTGAATGTGCCGCGGTCGGAGTATGTGGCTGCTTGCTATCTCGCGGCAACGGATCAGGCGGGGCGTGCGGCAATGTGCAGTATCGTGTCGACGTCCTGGTCCGGATTCACGGTTGTCGGCTGTGCCGTTAGGTCTGCGGTGCGCCAACGTCCGGTGACAGTGCTCCACCAGCGACCGGAGGGCGCACAGCCGAGATCTTCGGTGTCGATGGTCGCGGTCGCCCCCGGGGGCAGATAGACCAAGACCTCTGTGGGGGTGTTCCGATCCAGAACCATGACCCTGCCACTGAGGAATCCTGGAGCGGACCGAAGCCGATGCGGTGCGGGTGTCCAGCCGGGGCCCAGTTCTCGGAGCAGGTGGGCACCGTGCGTTGCCTGGGAGGCCCCCGGTAGGTCGAGAGCCGCGCGCCACGACGTCGCGCGGCCGTGCACCGGATCGGGGGTGTCGGAGTCAAGCATTTGGTAGACGCCGTTGGCGCCGTAGACGAAGCCTGCGGCGCCGGCGAAGATCGCGTGGTACAGGGAGCGTCGGACGTCTGTGGCGCCGAACACCCATCCGGGGACCGGCAACCAGTCCGGCGTCATGACCGGGTGGTCCTCGTAGTTTGGTTCGCCCTCCAGCACCGGGCGCAGCGGGGGGCGGTCGTAGTCGGCCGCGATGAGTGCGTCGTTGGGTGTGTGCCAGCCGACGTGTCCGGACTGCACCAGGTCGAAGTCGATCCATGTTGCGTCGGAAAGGTCATTTTTTGAGGACGCGTGGCCCCTGGGATGGACGGTGATCAGTTGCCGGTGCCCGACCGTTTCGCGAATCCCTTTGGCCAGCGCGTCCAGCGTTGCGCGATGACGCGAGGTCTCGATGTAGCGGTCGCCGCCCAGGACCCAGATCAGGTCCGAATCGCGGTACCGGGCGGCAATCCAGCTGCCGAATTGCGCAGCATTGCCGGGATGGAGGATCGCCTCGCCCGCATCGGCCCAGTACGTTCCCCAGGTGGGCAGAAGTGCCACGACAAGTCCGTACTGGTTAGCCATGGTGATGATCGTGTCGACGTGGTGCCAGTAACGTTCGTCGGGCTGGTCCGGTCGTCGATCGATGAACGGCACCTGACCGTTGGCGTTCGGCTCGTCCAGTCCGCCGAACTCGGCGACGCCGACCGCGAAGACGGTGTTGAAGCCCTGCTCGGCACGCGTTCGCAGATAGTGATCAGCATCGTCGAGGTCGAGCCGGTGGAACAGTTCCCAGGCCGTGTCTCCCAGAAGGAACCAGGGGTCGTGATCACGTTCGAGCCAGCGGCCGGACGGTGCGACGGTAAGCATGTGGTGGACACCCTTCTGTCATTTGAGACCCGAGGTCGCGAACCCTTGGACGAAGTAGCGTTGCAGGAGAAGGAAGATCACGATCACTGGCAGTGCGAAGAGAAGCGCGCCGGCGGCCAACAGAGTGTTGATGATCTGGCCTTGCTGGTTGACGTAGCCACTGGTGATGGCGACCGCGAGTGTTGTGGTGTCCTGCTGGAGCAGGAGCTTGGGTGTGATGTAGTCGCCCCAGATCGCTACGAAGGTGAGCAGGAAGACTGCCGCCGAGGTTGCTTTGGAAAGCGGGAGATAGATCCGCCACCAGATTTGCAGATAGTTGCAGCCGTCAAGGATGGCGGAGTCCTCAAGCTCGAGGGGAATGCCGCGAAAGGTCTGCCGGAACAGGAAGATCATGAAGGCGGACCCGCCGAGCCCCCATAGAACCCAGGGGATATAGGTGTTCACCAGGTTCAGCCGGGCAAAGATGATGTAGGACGGGATTACGGTGATGATGGTCGGCAGCATCATGGTTCCGATCAGGATGGCAAAGGCGAGCTTGCTGCCGCGAGCACGGAGGCGAGCGAAACCGAATCCCACGAATGCCGACGACAGTGTGGTGAGTACCGCCGAGATGGTGGCGATGATCATACTGTTCCGAGCATAGGCCAGGAAGTTGATCATCGTCATCGCGTCGGTGAAATTGTGCCACTGGGGCGACCGGGGGAGCCAGCGGACCGGAAGCGCGGACACTTCCGACTGGTCCTTCAACGCGGTCAGTGCGAGCCACCCGATCGGTGCGAGGAAGAGGAGTGACACCACGATCGCGACGACCTGAGAGACAATCCGCTCGCGGGTGCGATGCTTCATGGTCAGCCCTCCCCGCCACCGTAGAAGACGAAGGATCGCGTGATGCCGAAAACGGCCGCGGTGAAGGCCACGATGACGATGAACAGCAGCCACAGCAGCGCTGAAGCGTATCCGAATTCGCCGAGGCCGAAGTACGTCTGGTAGACGTACACCATGTAGACACGCAGCCCCTCGGGAATGCCGACAGCCACAGAGACGCCATTGGCGTTCGCTGTGCCGAGCAGCACTGCGGGCACGAAAAGTTGGATCGCTCCGATCACGCCGGTCACGAGCTGAAACAACAGGAACGGCGAGATGAGCGGGACCGTGATGGACATGAACCGCTGCCAGGTGCCCGCGCCGTCCACCATTGCGGCCTCGATCAGCTCGGCTGGCACAGCTTGCAGTCCGGCCAACGAGATCACCATGCTGGCTCCGACGCCCCAAAGCATGAACGCAAGTAACACGACTAGGGATCGGCTGCCGGTCAGCCACTGAATCGGGGTGACGTTGATCAGGTCCAAGATCCCGTTGACCGCTCCCGCGTCATGGTCGAAGAGCAGCCGAAACGTGAGTGACCCTGCGACGACCGGGATCACGGCCGGTAGGTAGATCACTGTCCGATAGACGGCCCGCAATCGTATCCGGGCGTTGAGGAGAACGGCCAGCGCCAGTCCGACACATACGGTAAGCGGAACTACGATGACCATCAAGATCACCGTCTGCAGCAGCGATGTCCACATCTGACCGTCACCGAATGCACGACGGTAGTTCGCCCACCCCACGGACCTCGTGGTGGGCGAGATGCCGTCGTAGTTGGTGAACGACATCCACAACGCGAAAATCATCGGCCCGACTGTGAGCAACAGGAAGCCCAGGATCCAGGGTGCGGCGAACAGCCAGAAGGTGAGTGGACGGTATCGCCGCCATGGTCGACGGGCCTGCGTGGACCGAGCGCGGTGGGCTGCTCTCTGTCCCGGCAGCGACTCAGTTCTTGCCACGTTTGATCGCTGCGTTCAGTGCCGTCGTGATCGCGGCTGCGGTGTCTTTGATCGGACGGTGGGCGCGAACGGCGTCCTCGAACGTTGTGGCCAGAGCCGTGCCGAGTGCGTCAGCCTTCGCATACGGGGTGAAGGGCAGCACCTTGAAATACTTCTGCTCGTCCCGCTGGACGGCCAACGCTCGCTTCTGGTAGGGCTCGTTGTCGGGAAGGTACTTCGCCAGAGACTTCAAACCAGGAATGCCCCAGCCGGACTTGGCCCGTTCGACCGCCGGTTTGGCTGCGAAGTAGTACTCCATGAACGCCCAAGCAGCTTCCTTGTGCGCTGCGGTCTTCGGGATCCAGAACCCAGTACCGGCAACGCATGGGCTGACCCGCGTCGTTCCCATCATCGGAGCGGGGAGCAGGTACGACGCCTGCTGGACCTGCGGTTTCGCCGTAGCGATAAGGCCACTGGTCCAGTAGCCCGACAACAGGGTTGCGACCCGGCTCGCGACATAGAGGTCAGCATCAGCGGTGGCCTGCGGGTCCAGGAAACTCGACGTCGTTCGGGACTTGACCAGATCCACGAACCACTGCAACGCCTCGACACCGGCGTCGCTGGTGAGGTCGATCTGAGTCAGGTCGTCATTGAACAACGCAGCGTCAGCGGTGGCTAGCATCCCCTGGAGCCACGCAAGATCGGGTTTGCCTCCGAAGACACAGCCGAACCCCAGGACGCGGGTGCGGCCGGACTTGCGCTGGACTGTCTCCTCCGACAGTTTCAGCACCTGCTTGTAGGTGAGGGGACGATCAGAGCTTGGGACCTTCAGGCCGGCGGCCTTCAGATGCTGGGAGTTGACCCATAGCGTCAGATCGGAGGAGTAGTCCTTCACCAGGCCGTACAGCGGTCCGGTGCCCTGGGTCGTACCGTCATAGCGCCACAGGTCGTTGATCGGATCGAGATCGTCAGCGGTGATCGTCTTGCTGGATTTGAGGTAGTCGTCCAGTGGTTCGGCCAGCGAACGATGAACCAGATACGGCGTGTCGGTGGCGCCGGCGCCTCGAACGAGGTCGGGAGGCGTCTTGGCTGCCAACATCGACACCAGGGCGTCCCAGCTGTATTCGGTGATACTGAGCTTGATGTCAGGCCGCTGCTCCGTGAAACCGGCGATCACATCCTTGTCGATCTCATTCGCCTGCCCGAGGAGCTTCAGTGTCACCTGCTTCTTGCCGTTCTTCGCCGGCTGGCTGGCCGAGACCGCGCAGCCGGAGGTAAGACTGCCGGCTGCGATGGCACCCGCACCACCCAGAAGGGTGCGACGCCGAAGCCGCCACGGCACGACAGTGGTCTGCTCGGGATTCGTTTCGGGTTTCGTTGTCGGCATCGTGATCGCCCCTTCGCTTCCTCGAGAAGGTCTGTTGCATGCCCTCACCAACACGGCGGTAAACTAGTAAACCTGATGTCAAGGTACACCAGTCAACCTGAATCAGACAAGGGATCCAGGCCCTCGAGCGATAGGGTGTTGCCATGACTGAGCGGCGACCGAAGCGTCCGACGATTTCCGATGTGGCAGAACTGGCAGGGGTGTCCAAGGGCGCGGTCTCACGGTCCTTCAACGGTGCTGCTCGGCTGAGTCCCGCGACGGTGGAACGCATCCGAGCAGCGGCCGCTGAACTGGGCTGGATGCCCAGCGCGGCAGCGCGAGCGATCAACGGAGCGCCAGCTCATGCAATCGGCGTGGTGCTGCGGCGTCCGCCCGAGCTGCTCGAACTCGATCCGTTCTTCGCGGCGTTCCTGGCCGGCGCGGAGGGCGTGTTTGCCGCACAGGGATATGCCGTCATCCTACGGTTCGTCGACACCGCCGAAGACGAGCGGGACTGCTATCGACAGCTGGTTGCCGAGCGTCGTGTCGACGGCTTCTTGATCAACGATCTCCGACAGCCGGACTTTCGGTTCAAACTGCTGGAGGAGATGGGTCAGTCCGCAGTTGTCGTCGGGCGACCCGGGGCCCGCTGCCCCTTTCCCAGCGTCGACTCCGACAGCGATGCCGCGGTGGAATCGCTCCTGCAACACCTCATTGAATCGGGCCACCGGATCATAGGCCACGTCAGCGGGTCGCCGAGCCTCCAGCACTCCCGGCACCGTGTTCGACTCTGGCGCGACACCCTGCAGGCGAACGGTCTACCCGCGGGCCCGCTGGCCGTAGGACACTTCACCGCTGCCGGCGGCGCGGCCGCGACCGACGAATTGCTGAGACAACAGGAACGACCGACGGCGATCTTCTACGGAAACGATGTGATGGCCGTTGCCGGATTGGCGATGATGAGTGACCGCGGTCTCGTAGTGCCCGACGATGTCGCTGTCGCCGGCTTCGACGGCGTGAGCATCGCCTCCTACACCTCGCCGCCGTTGACCACCGTGCAGTGCAACTACCGCGCTGTCGGCCATGCCGCCGCAGACCTGCTACTGAATCAGATCGCAGGGGAGCGGGCCCCGCACCGGGTCCTGGTCCCTGCCGAGTTGCGGCTGCGTCGCAGCACCGGCGCCAGCGCGCAGTGACGGTTACCAGGACCGCTAGGCCATCCGGTGCCGGCAGCCGAAGGATCCCCGACTGATCCACATCAAAGATGCTGCCTGACCACAGGTCCTCATAGCTGCCCGGCAGAACGCGTAGGACCAGATCGCCGCCACCGCGAGAGCGTGACGTCGGCGCGAAGACGCCGACTCCGGATCCGACCGGACTGAGTACGCGGACCGCAGTTGTCGCAGCGCTGAGCGCAGTTGGTCTGGCAGGGTCGGCGGGCCGGCCGACCAGACGGCGCAACACTGCTGCCGAAGCCTCATCGGTCACCAGGGCTGACCCCAGAAGGCCACTGAACATGGTGACGGTCCCGCGGCCGAGTTGCCCATGCCAGGCAGCCGGCACGTTGCCCAGCTCGGGGAGTGTCAGATCAAGATCGGCGGACCAGTTCTGGTCAAGTTCGAAATCGGTATATGAGAGCGGGAGTCGGCCGGCCGGCACACCGAGAACGGAGACGGCGTGACCATCCGGACTGCTGTGCTGGCCACGGGCCCGGACCCCTAACGTGGTCGACAATCCGCCGGGCCAAGGTCGCTGGACGTCGCCCCAAAGGTCCTTCTGCCCAGAGATCCCGTCCATGATCAGACTGGCTCCGGATTCCACGTGGGACAGAAGAGAATTCGTTGTCGCCGGATCTAAGCAGGCCAGTTGAGACATCACGATCAGCCGGGGGACCGGCCGGAATCGGTCCAGGCAGTCCACCGGCAACGGCGCCGCGACCCATCCCAGGCGCGCGAGTTCAGCACAGATGAGTGCGACGCCCTGCATGGCATCGTCGGGATCGCGCCCCTGAGCCGGCGCACTGACCCACGAATGAGCCAGGCTGACGGCCTGGGACTCCGCGCTATACAGGACGACCGCGTCGACGGGGGTGGGGCACCAATCCGGCAGCTTTTGATCAAGCCGCTTCAATGTGGCTGCCGCACGGCACATTGCCGCCGATCGTTCGCCCGGACGGTTGTCGTCCTCGAGCAGCGACCAGTCACCGGCCTCGAAGTCCCGCTGACGAGCATTGAGCGCCCAACCGGTCGCTGATGTGGCGCCGGTGAGCAATGGCGCGAGGACCGACGCTGCAACCTCGGCCGGTTCAACATCTCGTGGGTGGGGTGATCCGTGGGTGACGTTGCCGAACTGGCACTCTGTCAGTTCGACATCACGGCTTGGCGCTGCAGCCAGCATCCGGGTCGCGACGACGAGCATCTCGAGGTGACGTGATCGAGGAGCGAACCCGAGATGCCACGGCGCATGCACACTCGCCCCGAGCACGTCCGCGCTGGCCGCGAGCCGAGACAGGTCGTAACCCATCGCGGCATGGTTGCGAAACAGGTCCGGCGGATTGATGCACGTCGGAGTGTCCGCGTCGACCCTCCGAATCACGGCCCTCACCCAGCTCAGTTCCTCCGCCAGGTTGCGAGCCCGAAGGGTCGCATCGGCCAGCCAGGGATCGAAGCTGAAGAACACCTCGTCGCTCAGATCCGGGCGGACCACGTCGTCGGCGAACGGGATCTCCTCGAAGGTCTTGTATCCGGTGTGCCAGCGTCGATTCAACTCCGAGACGTCGCCGAGGAAGCGGTCTCGTAACAGATCCGCCCAGACTGCCTGCAGGCCCGGTGGACGACGATCCCGCGGTCCGGGACGTCCGGCCGTGTTGAAGGGCTCGTTCCATAGGATCCACTGCGCCAGAGCGGGATGGCCGACATAGCGAGCGACCGTCTGCTGCACGTATCGCTCGGCCGACTCCCGATACCGCGGTGCAGATGGCAACGTGAGGTGGCGGCCCTGGATGAGGCCGGGGCTCCCGAGATGCCACGGCGCTGTCTCGGGGGTCAAGGTCGCCTTGATCTGCAAACCGTGCGTGGCGGCGGCATCGAACACCTGATCGTAGAGCTCGAAGTCCCAGGTGTCGGGTTCGGGCTCAATCCATGGCCAGATGAGGAAGATTCTCAGCTGGCCCAGACCGGAAGCGATGGCGGCCCTCAGTAGTCCCTGCAGCTGCTCGGAGTCCGTGTCACGTTCCAGCCAGAGCTGTGCCCCGAGCCGCTGCGAAGTGTTGACCATGACGCCTAAGGTAAACTGGTAAACCTCTTGACTGCAAGAGATTCCACAAGGTCTTGCATGCATCTCGACTACTGCGGTATACCAGTAAACCTCAACTCTGTGGAGGTCGACGATGACTAAGGCACGTTTCAAGCTTCTCGCAAGCGTCGCATTGCTAGGAGTATTCCTCTGCACCATGATCAGCTCGCCGACGGCCCCCGCCGCGTCGAGAACGGTCGGCCCGAAGACGGCCGCACAGCGGCTGGGATGGGGCACGCCCCTTCCGGCATCGGACGAGTTCAACTACGTCGGCACCCCGGACCGGAGCCGCTGGAATGTCTACGGCGACGGCGGTTCCGAGGGAGGCGCCGGGTCCAACTGCTGGCCCGGCCACGACGGAAACGGGAGGCGCTGCGCCGACGCCAACCACGTCAACGGCGAGTACCTACGCCAGACCGGAGAAATGAACGGCGATTCCGCAGGGGTCGCTTCGGTACAGAACCTCCAGTACGGCCGATGGGAAGTGCGCGCCCGTCTTCAGCCGGCAAGAGGCGCTGCCGGGCACCCGTACCACGCAGTGCTGATCACCTGGCCGCAGAGTGACGAGTGGCCCGCTGGCGCTGAGTACGACTTCTTCGAAGTCGACGCCGGCGACACCTGCGCGGTTGCGTTCCTGCACTACCCCAATCACGAACCCAAACGGCAGGAGATGGCCCAGAAGTGCCCGGTCGACATCACCAAATGGCACGCCTACGGCTTCGAGTGGAGCCCCCAGGGGTTGACCGGTTACATCGACGGTGACGAATGGTTCACCTTCAATCAGGACTGCATCCAGTGCGCGCCCGGACCGATGCACCAAACGATCCAACTCGACAACTTCTTCGGCGCCGGAGGCATGCAACGCGCCAACTTCGACATCGACTGGGCACGCGTCTACAACCTCCAACAGCGATGACACGGCCCTCACAGATCACGCAGGAGCCAGCCACCGTGGACGAACCCGTCCGCACCCGGCCGTGGACGTTCGGTGCCGCGCTGAGTGTCGACGCCATCGGCTCCGTCGAGCGCGAGTACGTTTCGCGCGTCCTCGATAAGCGCCGGGTGTTCCGCTACACCCGCGACGGCATCCACGACTCCGAAGCAGCAGCTCTGGAAGATGTGTACCGAAAGCGTCTAGGTGTCAGGCACTGTCTGGCCGTCAACGGCGGGACCTCGGCGCTGGTCTGTGCGCTCGTAGCAGCCGGCATCGGGCCCGGCGACGAGGTCGTGATTCCCAGCTACACCTACATTGCGACCGCATCAGCGGTCATCCTCGCAGGCGCCGTCCCGGTGATCGTCGACATCGACGAGACCCTGACCATCGATCCCAAGGCACTCGAGAACTCCATCACCAAGCACACCAAGGCCGTCATCCCTGTCCATATGCGTGGAGTTCCATGCCAAATGGATGAGATCAGCACGATCGCAGCCAGGCACGGACTCATCGTCATCGAGGACGCGGCCCAAGCCAACGGGGGAAGCTATCACGGCCGGCCGCTAGGATCCTTCGGGCACCTAGGATGCTTCAGCTTCCAGCAATACAAGATCGTCACCGCCGGCGAAGGTGGCCTCGTCGCAACCAACGACGATCACCTGTTCGAACGTGCCTGTGTGTACCACGACGGCGCCTTCGCCATGTGGGATACGGGCACCGGGGGAGAGGTCGAAACGTTCCCCGGACAGAACTACCGCATCAGCGAGATCAGTGCAGCGGTCGCCCTTGCGCAGTCTCAGCGACTCGACGATCTGCTCGCCCGGCTGCGTCGAAACAAGGCCCACATCATTGAAGCGCTCGCCACGGTCGACGGCATCGAGCTGCAACCCATCCCGGACCCCGCCGGCGACGTCGCATACAGCTTGATCCTCTTCCTGCCCGTGAACGCAGACATCCGAGCATTCTCCGAGCGGCTGGCTTGGGAAGGCATCCCCAACGGGACCGTGTACAACAAGGGATTCCCCGACCGACACATCTTCACCAACTGGGACTACGTCCTCGCCAAACGCGGCGTATCACCGACCAATAATCCATGGACGTCGCCGTACTACCACGGCAACATCGACTACCCGCCCGACCTGTGCCAGACGAGCCTTGACCTTCTCGGCCGAGCGATACAGATCAATCTGCACCAAGACATGGATAGCACCGACTGCGCCGACATCGTCACGGCCATCCGTCGTACGGCCCGACGCGTCAGCGCCAGACCATCGACCGCACCGTCCCCAGGAACGATGCCGTGATCAATCCGCCGCTCGACCTCTGGCCGAGGAACCCTCGCTACCTACGGTTCCGCGGCCTGCCGACCTTTCTGCTCACCTCGGCGGAGCACTACGGCGCCGTCTTCAACCTCGACGTCGACTACCACGCCTACCTCGGCGAACTGACCCGGTGTCGCTTCAACTACACCCGGACAGCCTCCGGAACCTTCGTGGAACACGAGTCCACGATCGAGGGCTCCGGCTGGGAGAACACCCAGGCGCCCCGGCCACTGCGCTACCTCGCACCCTGGGCGAGAACAGACATCGACGGCTACCACCACGGCGGTACCAAGTTCGACCTCGGCGAAATCAGCGGAGCCTACCTCGACCGCCTCATCGACTTCGTGTATCAAGCGGCGCTGCGCGGCATCATCGTCGAGCTCACCCTCTTCACCGCGCAATACAGTCCCGGGCATTGGCTGATGAGTCCGATGCACCCGGCGAACAACATCAACGACCTGGCCATGATCGACCACCAGTCGGTCTACCACCTCGACAACGGCGGACTGCTGCACCATCAGCTCGCCTTCGTACGCACCATCGTGGATGCACTGATCAACTACGACAACGTGATCATCGAGCTGATCAATGAGCCGTACTTCTCCGGCGTCGAGCGCGCCTGGATCGACACCGTCCTCGACGCGATCGAGCACAGGTTCAATCACCATCGACGACGTCTCCTCGTCGCCTGGAACTATGCCAACGTAGATGGCCGCATCACCGGCATGAGTCCGGGGATCGATCTCTTCACCTTCCACTACGCCAACCCGCCCAGCGTGATCGAACAGAACTTCGATCTGGCAATCCCCGTCGTCTACGACGAGACGGGCTACGACGGCGTCGATGACTCGCAGTACCGCAGCCACGCCTGGGAGTTCATGCTCGCCGGCGGAGCCGGCTTCAATCATCTCGACTACAGCTTCGCGCCGTCCGGCGACGACACCGGTACGCGGACCTTACCCGGGAACGCATCCGGAGGCGGTGGACGCCGACTCCGCGACCAACTGACGATCCTGCGTGACTTTCTCGCCGATCTCCCGTTCGCCAACACAGCCCCGGTGACAATGACAGCCCGATCCGGTACGGATACGCGAACCATCCGCGGACTCGCCGACCCCGGCAAAGCGTATGCGTTCTATCTCAACGGCATCGCCGTCGACAGCGTCGAACTCATGGCTGTGGCCGGCGACTATGTCGTGCGCTGGGTCGACCCGTTGACGGGCTACGCAACGTCAAGCGTACAAACCATCACGGCAGACGGCGCCGTGCGGCTCCAGGTGCCTGCACGCCGTCGAGAAGTCGCCTGCTCGATTCTGCAGCTACAGCCGGAGACCCAGCGCGAAGTCGGCGACTTCGATTTTGTCGAGGCCGCTAAGAGCACGACGTTCTCCAGCTGATCCGACCAGGATGGCAGCACCGAACCCGTCGACACCGTCATCCTCGCCACCTACTACCGCCCGCATCTTCTCTTCGGACCGACCAACTGCACGCGCCCGCGAACACGAGCTATGCGGTAGGCCCCTTCTATCTGAACGGCGTAGCTCGCTCGGTGAAGGTGGCTTGCTCACCGTAGCTGTTGCTGTACAGCATGCCTTCAGGGAACCCGTTGCCGCTGGTGTCGTAGGTCAACCAGCCGGACACGCACTCATCCTCAGCCAGCAGGGACTCGGCAGGAAGCACCTTGCCGAATGTGCCGAGAGGGTCAACGGTGTTGGCGGGAACACCTGCACCCTGTGTGCCGTAGGCGAAGCTCCACGGGTCACGTGAGACGCGGGTCTTGTTGCCCTGAGGATCGGGACCGAGCTTGACAACGCAGGTCTCTACCTCTGCCCCGTACAGCGCACCCGACTTCTTCTCATCCAGCAGGGAGACCTTGAAGTGCTCAAAGGTTTTGGAGTCCAGGGCCTTTGCGCTGGCCGACTCAGCCGGTTCCTCGTCGCTGGTGTCGGAGGCCTTGTCAACCTGCTCAGCAGGTGCATCGTTGATGTACATCGAAACGAACGGCTTCAACTCGCCACGGTAGACTGTGTAGCTCTTGCCCTTGGCGCCCGGCAAGACCTCTGTGTCTCCAATGAGCTTGTCATTGACCTCTAGGAAGTCAGAGTAATCATCGTCGGCAGGAATTTCTTCGGGGTCACCATCAAGCCAGAACTGAATTCCCTGAAATTCAACTTGCTCTTGGTCCTCTGTGACAACGGACGGCTCACCAGCAGAGCAGGTCTCAGACCCCTTGGTGTTGTCAATGCTGACCTTCCAATAGCTGAAAGGTCCGTCAAAGAACTTGGAGACGAACGCCTGGTAGGTCTGGATGTTGTGGGTTGCGCTGCTGGTCGGCGCGTAGGTCACCACACAGCCTGAGTAGTCGGTGTACTGCCACGTCTTGTCCGTGCTGGCGGGGTAGCTGGTTGGCGTGGACGCTTGGGCCTGGTCGCTGCAGTACTTCATCCAGTCCTCTTGGCTCAGATCTGGGTCATCGCAGTTAACAGACGGTACGGCAGATGACGGCTCAACCGAAGGGGATTCCTTGGGGGCGGGTTTGGTGACTGCTGGCTTAGAGCCCGTCTGAGTGTCACCGGCGCAGCCGGCCAGCCCTAGAACGGCAACCGTTCCCATGGCGAGAGCGGGAAGGGCTAAGGTGCGGTAGCGCAAGCTCATTACAGGACCGCCTGTATAGGTCAATTGTGGGCGAGGGTTGACTGAGTGCTGGTAGCACTTGGTCAGTCCGCCCTTAAGGTTTGCCAGATTTCATAGGTTTAATGACGAGTCAAACTCAAGCCTTGACAGGTTAGGGGAGACGCTCGTAGTACCACTAGGGCCAAAAGTCTCTAATTCATTGCTGGCCGTCGTAGAGGTCATAACCCTCTTGCGGGGTGCCACCACGATCGGCGGGCGACCGCCAGAAGGCTTCTCCCAGTTCTGAGCCTGCGCTGGCGCCGATCGATATACCCGACGGCTCGACTGCATGGTCGATCTGATCGAGCGTGGACACCTCGACCAGATCCTGATCTCGCAGGACATCTGTCACAAGACGAACCTGCGCAGGTGCGGCGGTGAGGGCTACACCCACATCCTGCGGCATGTGGTGCCACTGATGCGACGTAAGGGTTCACCGAGGATCAGATCCGGACGATCACGTTCGATAATCCTTGTCGGGCGCTGTCGTTTGGCCGCTGAGCAGGTCGGGCCGCTGACCGGGCCGGACGCCTCGGCTGTCGGTCGCGGCAATCTGAGCGATGACGCTGTCCAGATGCGCCCGCATGGCGGCCTCCGCCTCGGCAGGTTCGCCGGCGCGGATGGCCTCGATGATCGCGAGATGTTGTGGCAGTGATTCCTGCGGTCGACCGGGGCGACGGGCGAGTCGGAACTGGAATCGAACCGTTTGCGCGTTCAGGCGCTCCAGCTGGCGCGCAGCCACGTATTGGCCGCTCATCTCGATCACCAGTGAGTGCAGCTCACGGTTCAGGGCTGAGTAGCCTTCGAGGTCTGCCTGCTCGACTGCTGTGCGCATGCTGTCCGCGATCGATGCGAGTGTCTCGCGCTGAGCGGCGGTGCCACCCTCGGCGGCCTTCCGGGCGCAGAGACACTCCAGGGCCGAACGGCATTCGGTGACCTGGATGGCTTCCTCGACCGAGACCACTCGGATCCGCGCGCCGCGGTTGGGGATGAGCTCGACGAGCCCGTCGCTGGCCAGGTCCGACAGGGCTTCCCGCACCGCACTGCGGCTGACCTCGTAGGCCTCGGAGAGGTCGAGTTCGACGAGCCGCTGTCCGGGTACGAGATCTCCCTCGCGCAAGGCTTCGCGGATCTGTTCTGTCACCCGTTCCCGGGCCACCCGTCCTGCCAGCTGTTTGGCCGCCACTCGGCGCTCCTTCCTCGACTGCGGCCCTGATTCTAGCCACGATCCGACAAGCTTTCCGAAAATATCGTTCACTAGATTGTCAACAACTCTGTCGACGACTATGGTGACGAAAGTCGGTGGGGTAGCTGCCACGCCGGCGCGACGTGATCGGACACCGTCGAAGGGCGAGGAGGCACACGGGTGATCATCGATTGTCATGGCCACTACACGACGGCTCCGTCGTCGCTGGCCGGGTGGCGCGATCGGCAGACGCTGGCCTTCGAGCAGCGGACCGACGCCCCGTCCGCGGCGGACCTGGTGATCTCCGATGACGAAGTACGGGCCAGCATCGAGGACAATCAGTTGCGACTGATGGACGAGCGTGGAGTCGACGTGACGATCTTCTCGCCCCGGGCATCCTTCATGGCTCACCACATCGGCGACCTCGCAACCTCCGAAGCCTGGGCACGCGTCTGCAACGATCTGTGTGCCCGTGTCGGCCAGCTGTTCCCGGGGCGGTTCAGTCCGGCCGCGATGTTGCCGCAGTCCCCGGGCGTGGACCCGGCGACCAGCGTTCCCGAACTTGTCCGGGCTGTCGAGGAGCTCGGCGCCGTCGCCGTCAATCTCAACCCCGATCCCTCCGGCGGCTGTTGGGACTCGCCACCACTGACCGACCGCTCGTGGTACCCGATCTATCAGAAGCTGGTCGAGCTGGACGTGCCGGCGATGATCCATGTCAGCACGACCATCAACCCCGCCTTCCACACGACCGGATCGCACTACCTCAACGCCGACACCACCGCGTTCATGCAGTTGATCACCGGCGACCTGTTCTCCGACTTCCCGGACCTGCGATTCGTCATCCCGCACGGCGGCGGCGCGGTTCCCTACCACTGGGGCAGGTTCCGTGGCCTGGCCCAGAGTCTGGGCAAGCCCGACCTGTCCGAGCACGTCCTTCGCAACGTGTATTTCGACACCTGCGTGTACCACCAGCCGGGCATCGACACCTTGCTAAAGGTCATTCCCGCAAAGAACGTGTTGTTCGGGTCGGAGATGGTCGGCGCGGTTCGCGGCATCGATCTGGAGACCGGTTATGCCTTCGACGACACCCGTCGCTACGTCGAGGCGGCGGGCCTGTCGGCCGACGACCTCGCCGACATCGAACACCGGAACGCGCTGACGGTCTATCCCCGGCTGGCCGAACACCTTGCAGGTACTGCAGCGTGAGCCGACGTCGACCGGAGGAAATGATCATGAACGAACTGGGTGTGGTGCACCGCAGGGTCGTCCGCGCCGATGCTGAAGTCGTCGCGCGCCTCGCCGACCTGGATGTCGCAACGATCCATGAGGTGATGGGACGGACAGGGCTGATGCGTCCGTATCTGCGGCCGGTCTACGCCGGCGCCCGGACCTGCGGAACCGCCGTCACTGTGCTGCTGCAGCCGGGGGACAACTGGATGCTGCATGTGGCCGCCGAACAGGTGCAACCGGGTGATGTCGTGGTGGCCGGCTGCACCACCGAGTCCGCGGACGGCTTCTTCGGCGAACTGCTGGCCACCTCGTTGCGGGCTCGCGGCGCGCGCGGCCTGGTCATCGACGGAGGATGCCGAGACGTGGACCAACTGCAGGAGATGGACTTTCCCGTGTTCAGCCGAGCGGTGAGCGCGAAGGGGACCGTGAAGTCGACGCTCGGGTCGGTCAATGTCCCGGTGGTCTGCGCGAATGCCCTGGTGCACCCCGGCGACGTCGTGCTGGCCGACACCGACGGCATCGTTGTCGTGCCGGCGGCTTCGGCCGAGGCCGTCGCCGAAGCCGGGGAACGGCGTCGGGACAACGAGGCCGGTAAACGCGCACGGTTGGCAGGCGGCGAACTCGGGCTCGACATGTACGACATGCGCGGCGCGCTGGCTGCAAAAGGCCTGCGATATGTCGACTGATCAATGCGCCGTTCCGGTCGGCGTCCTGGCAACGTTCCACGAGGGGAGAGCACAGTGAGTACAACGATCGACGCGCATACCCATGTCATCGCTGTCGACGAGGAGAGCTATCCGGTCGATCCGATCGGCGGGAAGCGTTCGACCTGGTCGACCGAGCATCCGGTCGACATCGACGGTCTGCTGCGGGCCCTCGACACCGCCGGCGTCGAGCGGTCCGTCGCGGTCCAGGCCTCCACGGTGTACGGGCACGACAACAGCTACGTCGCCGAGGCAGTCCGCCGACACCCCGATCGCTTCATCGGCGTCTACTCGATCGATGCGATGGCGTCGGACGCCGTCCAGAAGATCCAGCACTGGCAGGGTTTCGGGCTGTCCGGCTTCCGGCTGTTCACCACAGGCACCACGATGCCCGGACAGGCCGACTGGCTGGGCGACCCGGCCTCCTACCCGGCGTGGTCCTACGCCCAGGAGCACGGGATCCCGATCTGTTTGCAGATGACCCTCGACGGGATCCCGGCACTGCAACGCACGCTGGCGGAGTTTCCAAGGTCCCGAGTCGTCCTGGACCATTGCGCCCGCCCGGTGCTGTCCGACGGCGCTCCCTATCGCCGTGCTCAGGGCCTGTTCGATCTTGCCGAGCATCCCGGTGTGTACCTGAAACTCACCCATCGAGCACTTCAGGCAGCAGCAGAAGGAAGGTCGACCGTCGAGGAGTTCCTCGCCGCGCTGGTGGAAACGTACGGCTCCGAGCGACTGATGTGGGGATCCAACTACCCCGCGGCGTCGGGAGAGCTGGTGGATCTGGTCGCCGCAGCCCGTGGCGAGCTGAGCAGCCTTTCCGAGGAGGACCTGGCCAACGTGTTCGGCCGTACGGTGGCGGCGTTCTACGCTCTCGACGAGAAGGACGCCTGAAATGAGCGATACCAGGCCGCAGCTCCGGGCTGCGTTCGGGAATCACCCGATCGGCGACGTCCTCAGGTCGGGGGCGGTCGATGATCCCCGGGTCCGGCTGGCCCATGAGGCGGTGTCGCCGATCCACAAGGCATTCGCCCCGATGGTGACCGATCAGGCCTACGACGTGAGTGAGCTGGCGATCGTCACGGGATTGCAGGCGATCGGCTACGACCATCCGATCACCCTGATGCCGGTTGTGCTGGCGGCACGCTTCCAGCGCGGATGTCTTGTCACTCGCAGCGCCGATCCGATCGACGCCCGGCATCTTCGCGGCCGGCGGGTCGGCGTGCGTGCCTACACGCAGACGACCGGCTTCTGGGTCCGGACACACCTGGCTGAGGACTATCGGATCGCATCCCAGGACGTCGCATGGGTCACCCAGAATCCTGCTCACGTCCCCGAATACCAGGACCCGACGTTCGTCGAACGGACCCTGCGGGGAAGTCTGGAGGATGCGCTGCGAGCAGGACAGATCGACGCAGCGATCTTCGGCAATGATCTGCCCGTCGGCGACGAATTCGTCCCGGTCATCGACCGGCCGGACGAGCGAGACAGGGAATGGTTCGGGGCCAACGGGTACGCGCCGATCAACCATCTCGTGGCGGTGTCGACCTCGGTGATCGACGCCCACCCAGAAGCCGTCGTTGGAGCCCTCGACCTGCTCGTCCGCGCCGAGGAACTGGCCGCCGGTTGTACCGATGGGGCACGCCTGACGATGTCCGGACTGGAACGCCTGCGTGGACCGGTGGACGCCATCGCGCGAGCCTGTTACGACCAGGGCATGCTGCCGCGGCCGCTCAGCTCCGACGAGGTCTTCGGCCCGATCACCGATCTGCTTGCCCAGCACTCCTGATCTGGCACACGCACGGCGGGATGCGTTTCCTTCCCTCCCCGCACTCGACGCACCGCAAGGAAGCACTGCAGAGAAGAGGCCGACATGTCCACATCGAAGACCACACCCCCGACAGAGCGTGATCAAGGAGCAGGCTTTCGCTGGGCCTCGCTGAGCCCGTTCGGGAAGCCGCTGCACCGGGATCTGACGTTCCAGGTCCTGGTCGGGATGATCGTCGGCGTGCTGCTGGGGATCGTCGTCCCTGCTGTTGGGGTCAATCTCAACCTGGTCAGCACCCTCTTCATCCATCTCATCCAGATGATCGTCGGGCTGGTCGTGTTCTGCACGGTCACTCTCGGGATCGCCAAGGTGCGTGACTTCGGCAAGGTCGGCAAGATCGCCATCAAGGCGATCCTCTACTTCGAGATCATCACCACCTTCGCGCTGGCGATCGGGTTGATCATGATCAACATCCTGCAGCCGGGTGTCGGGATGCATATCAACCCGGCCGACCTCGACGGTGCCGATCAGGTCACGGCAGCGAAGCCGATGACGTTCTCCAGTTTCATTATCGGTCTTGTCCCGACCAGCGCGGTCGGAGCATTCGCCGAAGGCAATGTGTTGCAGATCCTGGTGTTCTCCGCCCTCTTCGGGTGTGGGGTGGCAGCGGTCGGGGCCAAGGCCGACCCGCTGGTCCGGGGTATCGATTCGGTGCAACGGAGCTTGTTCTGGGTGATCGGGAGGATCATGCGACTTGCGCCGCTCGCGGCGTGCGCAGCCATCGCCTACTCGGTGTCGTCCTACGGCCTGGATTCGCTGCTGTCGTTGGGTGCTCTGGTGCTGGAGTTCTTCCTCACCGTGATCGTCTTCTTCTTGATCATCTTCTGGCCGGTCTCGCGGATCGCCGGTATCAGCCTGTGGAAGATGATGCGCTACTTCCGCGAGGAGCTGCTGCTGGTGATCGGCACCAGCTCGTCGGAGAGTGTGTTCCCCCAGCTCACCGTCAAGCTGACCAGGCTCGGTATCAAGGAAGAGGTCGTCGGTCTCGTTCTGCCGACGTCCTACAGCTTCAACCATGACGGGACCTGCCTGTACTGGGCGGCCACCAGCGTCTTCCTGGCCCAGGCGACCGATACGCACCTCGGCCTGGGTGGACAGCTCAGCCTGATGTTCGTACTGCTGCTGACCTCGAAGGGTGGAGCGGGCGTCTCCGGTTCCGCGATCCCGATGCTCGCGCTCACCCTCGCTGCCACCGGGACGATTCCGGTGGCCAGCGTCGCGCTCATCCTCGGTGTGCACAAGATCCTCTCCGGTGCGTTCGTCTTCACCAACATCGCCGGCAACTGCCTGGCAACGATCTTCGTGGCGAAGACGGAGAAGGCGATCGACTGGACGATCATGCGCCGTGAACTCGACTCCGGCGGAATTCGCCAGCCGACCCGTTGACCCCCCGGGAACCTCGGCGACCGCCAGCTCAGCCCGCCGCGGCGAGACTGAAGGTTCTACCCTCTGGGCCTTCCCCTTCATGTGGACCTGCTCGACATGGGGGCGGCGGACCATCTGGCTGCCCCTGACCCGGCTCGAACAGGAAGCTGAGAACAGCACCGGCATCCCCGGTCACCAGCTACGTTTCGACGACTTCACACCCGTGTCTGGGGCCATGCGCCGCTACTGGACTGCGACTATGAACCTGGTCAACGGCGCCGTTATCGACAAAGACACGCCCCTACAGTCTCCACTGCTGGCCGAGGAGATGACCCGGCTGGCAGCAGTTGCAGCTCTGCACACCTTTCCCAACACCGCATTGTCGCGGCATCACCTACCTACGCCCGGGCACGTGATGCCAGCCCCGATACGACGAGCAATCGCCTACATCGAGGAACACGCCACTGAACCGATCGGCCTGACCGAGATCGCCGCAGCAGCGAGTATCAGCCCCCGCGCCCTGCAATACGCCTTTCGGCGCCATCACGAAACGACGCCGCTTACCTACCTACCTACGCCGCGTCCGGCTGGACCATGCTCGCCGTAACCTGCAAGCAGCCGATCCCACCCAAGGAGAGACGGTCAAAGCGATCGCGGCACGATGGGGATTCCCGCGGCCAGACCGCTTCGCGGCTCGCTATCAAGAGGCCTTCGGGGTGCCACCCAGCCACACATTGCGATCCTGAACCGCCTTCCCAGCCTCGACGGCTCAGCCAGGGTCCACCGCTCAGCGACCGACGACCGCCACGATCTTCTCGATGATTTGCGATCAACTGGTGGCCCCACATCGTCCATGAGTGGCTCCCGGTCCCGTGGTTCGTGGTCCACAATCCGGTGAGGTCCTACGTGGCAGGCTCCTCGATCATGACAACCGAATATGCAGCGGAATCTGACAGAGCCCGACGAAGGCTCCGATTCGGCCCGGCGATCATGCGCTCGGTGGAAGTTGTCGTCCGGTCGGCCGTTCGTCCAAGGCCAGCGCGAAGCGCCACCGTTAAGGTGGGTGATCGTGATCGAAGTCGGCCAATTGGATTCGATCGTGGACCTGGTCCGTACATGTCCGAGACACCTCGTCGTCCTCGTGGTGCTTCGCACCGCCGACTGGAAGGTTTGATGCCGCGATGAATGCAGCGCGACCGGTGCCGACTCGAGACGACGTGGTCGGCTACTTCGACAGGCTGTCGAACTGGGGGCGATGGGGCGACGACGATGAGCTCGGCACCCTGAACCACATCACCGACGAGGTCCGGCTCACGGCGGCGCGGACGGTGCGCCACGGCAGGAGCGTGTCGTGCGCGTGGGAGGTCAAAGCACCCGAAGAGATGGAACGATCGACGAACTCATGCCCGCGCGCAGCTGACATGCCAGGGGCCGAAGCCATGCCTGCGGCGTTCCATAACGACCGGCGGTGGGGCTTCTCGAACGAGCACCTGGGCATCATGTTCCACGGCAACACCATCACCCACCTGGACTCTCCGTGCCACATCTTCTGGGACGGCACGATGTACAACGGGCGCCCGCATTCTTTGGTCGACGCCGCAACGGGCTCGGCATGGGCAGCTGTCACGGCGGCGGGGAGCGGGATCGTCACGCGGGGTGTCTTGCTGGACGTCGCGGCGGTCCGCGATTCGCCGTGGTTGGAACCGGGTGACGGGGTGTATCCCGAGGATCTCGAGGCGGCCGAGAGCCGACAAGGCGTCCGGGTGCGGTCCGGAGACGCGGTGCTCCTCCGGACCGGTCGTGGCCGTGTCCGTCACGAGGGCGGTGAGGCGGGCGGTATGGTCCAGGCCGGTTGGCACGCGTCCTGTCTGCCGTGGCTGCACGAGCGGGAGGTCGCGCTGATCGGCGCCGACACTCCGCAGGACGTTCAGCCGTCGGGATACGACGACATACTGATGCCGGTTCACGCCGTCAGCCTCGTGGCAATGGGGCTCTGGCTGCTTGACAACTGCGATCTGGAGCTGTGCGCGAGGACAGCTATGGCACTCGGTCAGTGGGAGTTCCAACTAGCAGTCGCGCCGGTCCGCTTCGCCGGAGTCTCCGGCAGTCCGGTCAATCCGATCGCCACCTTCTAGGCCACGGGGAAAGCGGTCGTGCGCATGCGGTCACCGCGCAATCTGGAAGGCCGGCATCGACCGCCGTACCGCGGAACACCATGATCAGCGGACGCCTGTGAACCGAGGAGTCGCTCAGGGTGGGCTCTGACTGCATGACCGATAGCGGTCCGATTGGCTCCAATAACCTGAATCCACCGACCGGCGACTGGAACAACCGCCGGTCGATCGACGCCGACATGCTGGCCCGGACGGGACTGGGATCAGGGTCTGCCTCGACTGCGGTAGCGGCAGTCCTCGGATCGAGTCACAGCTGGCGGGCAGCGAGCAGGTGGGCGTCCACCGAAGCCGGTTGCAGGGCGTGCTCGATGACGGTCATCGCGGCGCCGTAGATACCGGCGTCCTGGCCCATCAATGCCGGCTCGATACTCAGCGCATGGGCAGGTCCGGGTTGGGCCAGCCTGGCGATACTCTCACCGATCCCGCCGAGCAGTTGCTCCTCTGCCTCGGCCAGATAGCCCCACAGGCTGATCACCGCTGGGTTCAGCAGATTGACCGTGGAGGCCAGGGCTTCGCCGATCTGCCGTCCGGCCTCGCGTACGGCACGGCCGGCATCGACCTGACCGGAGCGGGCGAGCTGAGCGACCGCGCGCGCGTCGGGGGCGTCGATGCCGGTCGCGGTCAGTTGTGCGGCGAGTGCGCCACCGCTGGCGATGGCGTTCAGGCAGCCGACATTGCCGCAGTTGCACGGTACGTCGGAGTCGTGCACGCGGGTGTGGCCGATCTCGCCGGCCAGCTGGGAGGTCCCGCGGACGACGCGGCCGTTCACCACGACGCCGCAGCCGATCACGGTGCCGACCTTGAGGCAGAGCAGCACCTCCGGGTCGTCGGCGCGAGCGCAGTGTTCGCCGAACGCGAGCAGGTTGACGTCGTGGTCGACGAAGACCGGGACGTCCAGCCAGTCCAGGAGCTGGTCTCGGACGGCTTCTGGCGTCCACTGGCGGGGTGAATTGGCGGGTTGGTGAGCGCGAAGCTCCACTGGTGCAGGGATTCCGATGCCGATCCCGTGCACGCTGCCGGTATCGATGCCGCGATCGGCGAGTAGTCGCTGGAATCCATCGGTCACCATGCCGAGGACGGCCTCGACCCCGTCATCGAGGCTGATGTCGACGACTTCGCTGACCTCGATGACCCCGGAGAGGTCGGTCACCGCGAGCCGGACGCCGCTGATGCCGAGTTGTGCGGCCAGTGCGGTTCCGGCTGCCGGATTGAAACTGAGGTGCGCCGTGGGGCGCCCGCGGCCCGTCGACATGGCCGGATCCGGCTCGCTCTGGTGCACCAGTCCGGAGTCCAGCAGGACGTCGATCCGGTCGGTGATCGTCGACCGTGCCAGACCGAGTTCGTCGGCGATCTGCCCGGTAGTGCTCGCCTGCCCGCGACGGACCAGATCCAGGACCTCGCCGGCCCGGGTGATCCGACTGGGAGTAGCCGGGCGTCTTGCCCTGGTCTGCGTGCTCACGACCCTCCTTCGGTGACCGGATCTCAGAGTATCGGCCACGGACCCCAAATATATGTCACACACCGATCGATAATTTTCTATGATCGAACGATTTATGGCGACGATCGACATTAAGTGTGTAC
Source organism: Microlunatus soli (assembly GCF_900105385.1). Classification (NCBI taxonomy): domain Bacteria; kingdom Bacillati; phylum Actinomycetota; class Actinomycetes; order Propionibacteriales; family Propionibacteriaceae; genus Microlunatus; species Microlunatus soli. The sequence continues at coordinate 5,084,914 of NZ_LT629772.1, forward strand.
TATCCCGGTAGGTGCAGCGGCAACCGTGACCACGGAGGAATCAACGATGACCAGACCTGACCCGATCGGCGCCCGGCGACTCACTCGTCGCGGCCTGTTGCGTACCGGGGGAGCAGCGTTGGCGACCGGCGTCGGATCGTCGGTGCTGACCGGATGTGGTGGCGGCGGCGCTGGGTCCTCGGATGCGGTCGAGTTGTCGTTCATGTACTGGGGGTCGGCGTTCGAGAAGAAGGCGATCGACTCGATGCTGCAGAAGTTCGACGACAGCCACGACAAGATCGACGCCACCGCGAAGTTCGTGCCGACGTCGAACTACGACACCAAGATGTCCAGCATTGTCGCCGCCAAGACGCCACCGGACGTCGCCTACCTGAGTGGGTCGCAGCTCTATGACTTCGCCGGCAAGGGACTGATCCTCAACCTGTTCCCGTATCTGAAGAAGTATCCGGCGCTCGGCGATCGGCTGCCCAGCAGCTACTTCTGGTACGGCAAGGACAAGCTGGCTGCCAACCAGCTCGCTCAGGGTGTCCAGATCCTCTATTACAACAGCGATCTCTTCGGCAAGGCCGGCCTGGATCCGGCCCCCTTCACCGTCGATACCGCGTGGAGTTGGGACGACTTCGTCGAGGCGGCGACGAAGCTGACGCTGGACGACCAGGGCCGCAATCCGTCGCAGTCCGGTTTCGATCCCAAGAAGGTCCGGCAGTACGGCACCATCGCTCCGACTGGTGGGTCACCGTTGTATGCGTTGCTGCGGTCGGCCGGTGCGGACTTCATCAACGACGACGGTACGAAGTATGCGATGGACTCGGCGGCAGCGATCACGGTGATCAAGAATGTCCAGGACTTGATCTACAAACACCGGGTTGCGCCGACTCCGGCGCAGCTGGGCAAGAACGCGCCGACCACATCGGTGCAGCTGCAGACCAAGCGGATCGCGATGATCATCGACGGCAATTGGCAGATGCTCGATCTGATGGAGCAGAAGGTGCCGTTCGGTGTCGCCTGCCTGCCGAAGTACGACGAACCGATCACTGTCACCGGCGGAGCCGCCGGCGCGATCTTCCAGGGCACCAAGCATCCCGAACAGGCGGTCGAGCTTTACCTCTACTACAACGATCCGGCCAATGTCGATCTCTTCTCCGACGGGCTGTGGGCGCCGTTGCAGACCAAGTACTACACCGATCCGAAGCTGGTCGACACCTGGGTGACAGACAAGTACCCGGCCAACTTCAAGACCGCGGTGGTCGAGCCGACCTTGAAGAACGGCGTGATCTATTGGGGCCAGAACCTCAAGAACACCGAGAAGATCGACCAGCAGGTGACACCGGCGACCGATCAGATCGGTCTGGGCAAGGATGTCGCGACAGTGGTCAAGGGCCTCAAGGGCAAGGTCGAACCGCTGCTGCAGGGCATGTGGCCGACCCAGGAGCTCTGAACCGGACTCGATGACCGCGTCCGTCACACCCTCCGCGCGCCGCAGCAGCGGGCTGACCCGTACCGAGGCCCGCTGGGGCGTCCTGTTGGCCCTGCCTGCGATCCTCGGTTTCGCCGCCTTCACGTTGATCCCGATGATCGCTTCGTTGGTGATCAGCCTGACCGACTGGTCGGTCGGTGGCGTCCCGCACTTCATCGGGCTGGACAACTACGTCCGGATGTTCACCCGGGACGACGACTTCGGCAGCTCACTGTGGGCCACCGTCTACTACACCCTCGGCGCGGTGCCGTTGACCATGATCGTCGCCTTCGCCGCGGCCCTGCTGTTGAACGCCAGTGTTCGCGGTCAGGCGTTCTTCCGGGTGATCTTCTATCTGCCGGCGATCGTGCCGCTGGTGGCGAACTCGATGCTCTGGCTGTGGCTGTTCAATCCCGACTTCGGACTGCTGAATGCCGTCACCGGGATGGTCGGACTGCCGAGCTCGGACTGGGTGTACGGGGAGAACACCGCCATCCCGTCGTTGATCTTGATGAGCACCTGGGGGTTCGGCAATGTCGCAGTCCTGTTCCTGGCCGGGCTGCAGGGCGTGCCGCGCCATCTGTACGAGGCGATCTCCGTCGACGGCGGCGGGATGTGGCGCAAATTCCGACACATCACGCTGCCGATGATGACCCCGACGATCTTCTACAGCCTGGTCACCGGAGTGATCGGTTCGTTCCAGGTCTTCGTCCAGGCCGCCGTGATGACCCAGGGCGGGCCGAACAACAAGACGCTGTTCTTCATCTACTACATCTACCAAGCAGCCTTCACCAACAACGAGCTCGGCTACGCCAGCGCACTGGCTTGGATCCTGTTCGTGGTGATCCTGGTGATCACCGCGGTGATGTTCAAGAACTCCTCCCGTTGGGTCTATTACGAGGCCGGAGGTGCCCGATGACCGCGCTGCTGGAACGACCGACCGGGCCGGCGGTCACCGAGCAACACCGGCCGGCCACGAACCAACGCCGGAAACGGCTGCTCGGCAAGGTCGTCATCTATCTGCTGTTGCTGGCCGGTGCGATCCCGACCCTGCTGCCCCTGGTGTGGCTGGTCCGCAGTGCCTTCATGGAGTCGGCACAGATCTTCGTCTCACCGCCGGAGTGGATCCCCAAGCCGGTCGCCTGGGACAACTTCACCGGGGCGCTGACCTCGGTGCCGTTCGCCCGCTACTTCGCCAACACCATGATCATCGAGGTCGGGGTGATGGTCGGCACCCTGCTGTCCTGCAGCCTGGCCGCCTTCAGCTTCGCCCGGCTGCGCTGGCGGCGCAAGAACCTCGTCTTCGGTGTGCTGATGACCGGGGTGATGTTGCCGTACGCGGTGACCCTGATCCCGACATTCCTGTTCTGGCAGAAGCTCGGGCTGGTCGACACCTACGTCCCGTTGATCCTGCCGGCCTGGTTCGGCAACGCGGTGTTCAACATCTTCCTGCTCCGGCAGTTCTTCCTGACCATCCCGTTCGAGCTGGACGAGTCGGCATACATCGACGGAGCCAATCCGCTGCAGGTCTTCTTCATGATCATCCTGCCGTTGTCCAAACCCGCGCTGGCGGTGGTCTCGGTGTTCACGTTCCTGACGGTGTGGAACGACTATCTCGGTCCGTTGATCTATCTGAACAGCTCCGACAAGTACACCCTGGCGATGGGGCTGGCGTCCTTCCAAGGGACCTACACCGCACAGTGGGGCTACCTGATGGCGGCCGCTACCGTCGTCCTGATCCCGATCATCATCCTGTTCGCCTTCGCGCAGAAGTACTTCGTCGAAGGCATCACGCTGACCGGAATGAAAGGCTGAACGCACCCGTGTACAAGGTGTTGGTGTTGTACGGCGAACCCGAGCGGCCCGAGGAGTTCGATCACTATTACGACCAGACCCATGTCCCGCTGGCCTCGAAGATGCGCGGCCTGAGCCGCTGGACGATCACCAAGTTCGAGCCGGCACCGGATGGCACCCCGCCGCCGTACTACTACGCCGCGGAGCTCTATGCCGAGACCCGTGAGGCATTGGAAGAGGTCCTTGCCTCCGACGAGGGGCGGGCGGCGAATGCTGATGTGGAAGAGTTTGCGACCGGTGGCGCGGTGTACTGCTTCGGTCCCGAGGTCGACGTGCCCGTCGAAGGGAGCTCTCGATGAGTGACAACACCCATGGCGGGCCGGCCGATGCCGGTCCGATCGACGTGCTGGTCGTCGGGCTCGGCTTCGGGTCGGCGTTCGCCCCGATCTACCAGGCCCATCCCGCCGTCGGCCGGGTCGGCCTGGTCGACAGTAACGCCGAACGACTGGCCGCGGTCGGCGCCGACCTGAGTATCGCCGACCTGTTCACCGATCTCGATGCTGCGCTCGCCGAGCCGGGCTGGGATGCGGTCCACCTGCTGACCCCGGTGGCACTGCATGCCGAGCAGGTTCAGCAGATCCTGGCATCGGGCCGGCACTGCGCCTCCGCGGTGCCGATGGCCACCTCGCTCGATGATCTTGATCGGCTGATCGCGGCGCAGCAGCGCTCGGGCAAGAACTACATGATGATGGAGACCGCACGGTATTCCCGGGAGTTCTTCCACGCCCGCCGGCTGCTGCGGGACGGCACGCTCGGACGGCTCAGCTATTTCCGCGGCGAGCACCTGCAGAATCTGGACGGTTTTCCGCCGTACTGGCTCGGGTTCCCGCCGATGCACTACGTCACCCACGCCCTGTCGCCGGCCCTGGCGCTGTCCCGGTCCCGGGTCGAATCCGTACGCTGCCTGGGATCCAGCCGACTCACGCCCGATCACATCGGGGTGGCCGGGGACGGTTTCGGCACCGAGGCGGGGCTGTTCCGACTGCGGTCGGTCGACCCCGACATCGGCGACGACCTTGTCGCCAACATCACCCTGTCGTTCTTCCAACTCGGTCGCAGCTACATGGAGGGCTTCTCGGTCTACGGCACCGAAGGTGCCTTGGAGTGGCCGCAGTTGGAGGGCGGGCCGATGAAGGAGTTCCGGGCCGGTGCCGTACCGGCCGGCGGTCGGGGTCGCGCGATCGAAGACGGCGATATCCGACCGGCGGGAGAGCCGGACCTGCTGCCGATCGAGCTCCGCCGCTTTGCCGACGGCGGTCATGGCGGTTCGCACCCCCATCTGGTGCACGAGTTCGTCTCCAGCATCGTCCAGGGCCGATCGCCGCGAGTCGATGCGCGTGTCGCTGCGACCTGGACTGCGCCGGGGATCTGCGCCCACACCTCGGCCCTGCAAGGCGGGCAGGAGATCGCCGTTCCCGATTACGATGCGGACCTGGCGACCGTCGCCGACGATGCCGACCCGGCGGGCGGGGGCGGCCGGTGACCGAGCTGACCATCGCTCTGGTCGGCGCACTGGACACCAAGGGCGCCGAATACGGCTACCTCCGCGAGATGATCGAGCGACTCGGCGCGAAAGTGATCATGATCGACGTCGGCGTACTCGGCGAGCCGGCCGTGACTGCCGACCTGGACCGAGCACGGATCGCCGATCTGGGTGGCGGTGATCTTGATCGGCTGCGCGGTGCCGGCGATCGCGGCGCGGCCATGCAGGTGATGGCGCTCGGCGCCGGCCGGGCCGTTTCGCAGATGATCACCGCGGATCGACTGGACGCCGTACTGACCGTCGGCGGATCCAATGCCGGCTACGTGATGGGGGAGGTAGCCACCCACGTACCGATCGGGTTCCCCAAGCTGCTGGTGTCGACCATCGCCGCCGGTGACACCAGACCGTATGTGCGGGCCACCGATGTCACCCTGACCTATCCGGTGGTGGACATCAACGGACTGAATCGGATTACCCGACCGATCCTGGCCAACGCTGCACATGCCTGTGTCGGGATGGCGGGCGCCCGCAACGATCGCGCCGCGACGGCTTCGCTCGGATCGGACCGGATGCTGGTCGCGGTGACGATGTTCGGCGTCACCACGGCCGCCGGCACGGCGACGGTCAACGGACTGGCCGAGCACCAGTTGGAGGGCTTGACGTTCCATTGCACCGGGGTCGGCGGTTCCAGCATGGAGACCCTGATCCGAGCCGGCCTGATCGCCGGGGTCGCCGATCTGACCACCACCGAGCTGGCCGACGACCTGGTCGGCGGGGTCTGCACCGCTGGGCCGGATCGGCTGACCGCGGCCGGTCGTGCAGGGATCCCACAGGTGGTCAGCGTCGGTGCCCTCGACATGATCAACTTCGGCGCACCCGAGACGGTCCCGGCACGCTTCGCCGACCGGAACCTGCTCGCCCACAACCCGGCGGTCACGCTGATGCGTACCGATCCGGACGAAGCGACCGAGCTGGGACGGCGACTCGCGGCCAAGCTCAACGATGCCACCGGCCCGGTGACGGTGCTGTTCCCACACGGCGGCCTGTCACAGCTGTCCGTACCGGGTGGACCGTTCGCCGACCCGGTCGCGGATCGGGCGCTGTACGGGGCGCTGCGGGCCGGGTTGCGGTCCGGCATCGAGCTGCACGATTTCGACACCGACATCAACGATCCGGCGATCGCCACGACCGCCGTCGAGCTACTGGCCGGTTGGCTGGAGAAGGAGAACACGTGAACACGCTGACCCGTACCGAGTTGCTGGAGAGGTTCGCCACCAAGATCGCGGCCGGACAGCCGATCATCGGCGGCGGCGCCGGCACCGGGCTGTCGGCCAAGTGCGCCGAAGCGGCCGGACTGGACTTCATCGTGATCTACAACTCCGGCCGGTATCGGATGGCCGGACGGTCCTCGATGGCCGGGCTGATGCCCTACGGCGACGCGAACGCGATCGTGATGGAGATGGGCACCGAGGTGTTGCCGGTCACCGACTCGATACCGGTGCTAGCAGGCGTCTGCGGCACCGACCCGTTCCGGGACATCCCACGATTCCTCGACACCGTCAAGGCAGCCGGCTTCGCGGGTGTGCAGAACTATCCGACCGTCTGTCTTTTCGACGGCATCATCCGGGCCAACCTGGAGGAGACCGGGCTCGGCTTCTACCGGGAGGTCGAGTTGATCAAGGCCGCCCGGGAACGTGACCTGATCACTGCGGCCTATGTCCACGATGAGGCCGAGGCGAAGGCGATGGCCGAGGCGGGGGCCGACATCCTCGTCCCGCACATGGGCCTGACCACCTCAGGAATGATCGGCGCCCAGAGCTCGCTCAGCCTGGACGAATCGGTCGAGCTGGTGACCAAGCTGCGGGACGCGATCTTCGCGGTCGACCCGCAGGCGACCGTGATCTGTCACGGCGGCCCGATCGCTGCCCCCGACGACGCGCGCTATGTGTTGTCCCGGGTCGACGGCGTGGTCGGCTTCCTCGGTGCCAGCAGCATGGAACGGCTGCCGACCGAGATCGCGATGGTGGAACACATGACCAGCTTCCGGACCATCCGTGACGTCGCCGGCTGACCCGACCAGATCGAACGACAGGAGGATGACGTGACCATCGAATTTCTCGGCATGATCGGGACCCATGAGGTGTCGGAGGTCCACGCCCGAACCGGCCCCTTCATCCAGCCCGACTTCGTCGAACGGATCACTCACGCCCACGAGGATGCGGGTTTCGACAAGGTACTGATCGGCTATGGCTCCTCGACTGCAGAAGGAACGCAGGTGGCGGCCTGGGCTGCGGCGCGCAGCGATCGGCTGCAGTTCCTGATCGCCCATCGCCCGGGTGTCACCTTTCCCACCTTGGCCGCCCGGACCTTCGCCACCCTTGATCAGTTCAGCCAGGGCAGGGTGAACGTGCACATCGTGACCGGCGGCGTGCCGGCCGACCTGCGTCGCGAGGGTGACTTCGCCGACAAGGATGCCCGGTACGCACGGACCGATGAGTACATCACCCTGCTCCGTCGGGCGTGGGAGTCCGAGGTGCCGTTCGACCACAGCGGCCCGGGCTATCGACTCGACGGCTTCCGCAGCGAGGTCCGACCCTGGCAGGACCGTCGGATCCCGATCTACTTCGGCGGTTCCTCCGCTGCGGCCTACCGGGTCGGCGGTAGTCAGGCCGACACCTACATGCTGTGGGGTGAGCCGCTGGCCGAGACCCGGCAGCAGATCGAGTCGGTCCGCGCGGCTGCCGCAGCGGCGGGGCGAGCGCAGGCACCGGCCTTCTCGGTCTCGTTCCGGCCGATCCTCGGGGCAACCGAGGACGAGGCGTGGGAGCGGGCACATCGGGTGCTGGCCACCATCCAGGACAGCGGCGGCGGACTCGGCGCCTTCGTTTCCAGCACGGCTCTGGTCGGTGGTGGCCGACCGGCCAGCGTGGCGTCCCAGCGGCTGCTGGCTGCCGCCGCCAAGGGAGATCTTCATGACCGCGCCCTGTGGACCCCGACCGCAGCGGCGACCAACGCATCGGGCAACACCACGGCCCTGGTCGGCACCCCGGAAACCGTCGCCGAGGCGATCGCCGACTACGCCGAGCTCGGCGTCTCGGCGTTCCTGATCCGAGGCTACGAGCCGTTGGCCGATGCCGTCGAATACGGTCGAGAGTTGTTGCCCCGAGCTCGCGCCGCCATCGATGCCCGGCTCGGGACGACGGCGACCGCGTAAGCACCTACTCCGAGACGCGCCGAAAGGGAAGACATGGCCACCGAGTCCGAAACCACCGATCCGCATGAGCACGGGCCTGATCATGAGCATGATCATGAGATCGCGGCACCCGAGGACCGCAGGCTGCATCACATCCCACCGGCCGCGCTGACCGAAGACACCATGCAGACCTCCGGCATGCGCCGCCGGGAGGCGATCTCCGGCAAGACGGTCGGATCATCGAAGATCTGGATGGGGGAGACGATCGTGCCGCCGGAGACCGGGTCCGGCAACCACCACCACGGCGAATCCGAGACCGCCATCTATGTGGTGGAAGGGAATCCGGAGTTCGTCTTCCTCGATGCCGACGAGGAGGTCCGGGTGCGTACCAAGCCGGGCGACTACGTCTATGTGCCGCCCTTCGTGCCGCACCGCGAGGAGAATCCGGATCCCGAACACGACGCCGTCGTCGTGATCGGCCGGTCGACCCAGGAAGCGATCGTGGTCAACCTCGAGGATCTGGTCTGGGTCGGTCCGGTCGCCGTCGGTCGGCACGACCTGGAACGACCGACCTGGCATGATCACGAGATCGATCAGCGCAAACCGGATGGCGACGAGCAACGCTCCGATGACCGCTGACGGTCCATCGCCGGCGCCGCACCATCCCGATCAATGGGTGGCTCGTGCTGACAGGCCACGACGAAGGTGAGATCGTCGCGATCGAAGGTCTTGACACTCATCTGGTTCAGTGGGTGGGAATAGGGATGCGGAGAACGGCGCTCTGACGCGCCGGGGCACAGCACGGCCATCGGTCGAATTTGCGATCGGCGACGGACCAGGTCAGCCGACACTTCCTTCTGGACGTCGCGACCGACGGCATGGGGCTGCAGCGCAGCCGCGATGGCAACGCCAGCTGGGACAAGACTGCAGGCCGGCGGAGGCCGTCTTTCCCACTCGAACAAGTCCAGCCCGCTCCGATCATCCAGCGAAGTCATCGTTCCCTGGGCAGCGCCGATGCCACGTCGGCGCGGCCGCGCCCAGCCGGTCGCCGCGATGCGCGACCAGATCGGGCTTGACTGTGCCGCCGCGTCATGGTTTTCAATGACTCGTCCGCTCAGTCAGGGTCGGTCGCTCGCCATCGATCAAGGAGTCAGATGATCCCGGAACGTTGCCGGCCGGCTGTCCCAGGTACGTCCATGTTCTGCAGTCGGGTTCATCCCTGCCACGACTCCAGGTCACGTTGAGGAGTTCCGATGGGATGGAGTACTGCGGAGGTGGCGCGGCTAGCCGGGGTGAGCGTACGGGCGGTCCGCTACTACCACGAGATCGGCCTGTTGCCGGTACCGGAGCGACGGGCGAATGGCTACAAGTCCTACGGCGCCGTCCATCTGGTGCGGCTACTGCGCATCCAACGGCTCAGCGCTCTCGGGTTCACCCTTGCCCAGATCGGCGACCTGGACGAACCGGGGCCACACACAGAGGCGCTGTTCCGCTCACTGGACGTGGAGATTGCCGACAAGATCCAGCAGTTGCAGCAGATCCGGAACGAACTGCGCGACGTCCTGGAGAACGAGGTCCAGGAGGGCCTGCCGCCGGGCTTCTCGCCCCCTGCGACCGGCGCGGTCGTCACAGAGCGCGACAAATCGACGCTCTCGGTCCTCGGACAACTGCTGCCGGCCGAACGTCAGGAGCGCCTGAAGGAATGGCTGGCGACCAGCACGGTCGATTCCACCGCGGACGACGACTTCGAGCAGTTGCCCGACGACGCCGACGAAGCCACCCGCGCCGATCTCGCCCGACGCATGCTGCCCGCAGCGCGCGCTGCTCAGAATTCCCGTCCGTCGGCCGATCCCACGCCGCCCACAACTGCACGCGCCATCGGAACCGCACTGCGCGACATCTACAACCCGGCACAGATGGACGTCCTGGTCCGGGTCGCCACCCTCCTCGACGCCGAATCCGCCTGACCAGATTGGTTTCCCCGTGATCCACAGTTCACCGAGCAGCAGCGCCGACGAGGTCAGGCTCAAGACACGGCCACGCCCGGGCTGGCCCGAGCTCGGGATCGGTCTGGCGGTCCTGCTGATCCTTGAAGTCGGCCTCGCCCGGGCCGCCCTGACGATGCATCTCGGCGCCGTCGTCACCGGCGTCTTCATGACCGCTCTGTCGGCGATCGTCGCCGGCGGCGGCTTCGCGGCCGCGGCGCTCACTCGGGTACGGTCGACGGCCGCCTTCGGCCTGGTCGCGACATCGTGGAAGTGGATCCTTGTCGGAGTTGGCGGAGGGATTGTCGCAACTGCGCTGAAGATCCCTGCGACCAAGGCCTTCACGGCGATCTTCGGAGCGGCGACCAGCAGTCAGACGAGTTGGTCGGCGGCCGGCGCCGGCGGCCTCGGAGCGGTGCTGCTGTCGTTTCTGTTCCTCGGCGTGCTGACCCCGATCGGTGAGGAGCTGTTCTTCCGAGGTGTGGTGACCACGGTCCTGCTTCGGTACGGCGCCGTGGTCGGAGTCGTCGGCAGCACCGTCCTGTTCGCTGTCCTGCACGGCGAGCCGGTGCTGATGATCTCCGCAGTCCTGGTGGGGCTGCCGGCTGCGGAACTTCGCCGCCGGACCGGGTCGATCTGGCCCGGCGTGGCACTCCACATCACGTTCGATCTCATCTCCAGCATCGGCCTGTTCATCGTTCTCCCGAACCTCACCCACTGACGACAGCCGGTGGACCGACGGTTCGGACCGCAGGACCACATCGACAACCAACGAATATCCGTCAGAACTCCGATCATGAGAGGACATCAACCATGGGATGGTTCACCGCGAGGCAACAGCGCAGAGAGGCTCGCGAGCAGCGCGTTCGCGACAAGGCTTACGACAAGGCGATCAATCAAGGACAGACGCCGGAGGACGCGAAGCTGGCAGCAGAACGCGCCGTGCGCCGACGCCGACGCATCCGGCGTGCGGCAATCATCACCGCCGTCGACAAGTGATCACCGGACCGATCCGACAATCCACGTAACGTCAATGACCCATCAGTTCCAGAATCAGCGTGTCCTCGTCACCGGTGGCTCAGCAGGTATCGGCAAGGCAGCAGCAACAGCGTTCGCCGACGAGGGCGCGGACGTGATCATCGTCAATCGCAGCCACGACTCCGGGACAGCCGCCGTCGCCGAGATCACCGATCGCGGCGGTCAGGCCGAATTCCACTCCGCCGACCTGACTTCCAGCGAAGCGATCAGCGAACTCGTCGTGGCAACCGGACCCGTTGATGTGTTGGTCACCAGTGCCGGCTACCGGCCGATACCCGGGCCTGCCGCCGACACCAGTGAAGATGATCTTGACGCGACGTGGGCTGTGAACGTCAAAGCTCCGTGGCTGTTGTCGGCAGCCTACGGCCCGATGATGGCGCAACGCCGGTCCGGCGCCATCGTGCATGTCTCCAGTGTGAGCGGCACCCTCGATCAGGAAGGATTCGGGGCGTACAACGTGTCGAAGGCCGCGCTGAACGGCTTGGTGCGGGCGTTCGCGCGAGAGCTCGGCCCGACCGGAGTACGGGTGAACGCCGTGGCGCCGGGGCCGACGTACACGCCGTACACCGAACAGTTCGGCAGTGCGTTGGACGAGTTGATGCGTCCGTATCCGCTCGGTCACCCGGCCACGGCCGATCAAGTTGCGGCGGCAATCATCTTCCTCGCCGGATCCACCGCCTCGCACATCACCGGTGCCGTCCTTCCCGTCGACGGTGGCCAAGGCACCGTCATCCGCTGACCCGCATCGAGCTCCTCCCGGAGCCGGCCGGTGACGCTCGTCGTGTTCCGGCCTGTCGACGACGTCTGAAGATCATGCTGATGATCACCAGATGCGGGAACTCGATCAGCATCCCGATCACGATCGCGGCGTAGGTCAGTGGTCGGCCGGGCAAGGCGAGTGCCGTCACGGCCAGCATCAACGGAGCATTGCGGGCAGCGGTCGTCATGGTGAGCAGTACGTGATCATGATGCTCGAGGCCGACGAGCCGGCCGATCAACTCGGTGGCGATGAAGATGAGCACAAAGAACACGCAGATCGCGATCAGGCAGCTGAGAAAGACGCCGCCATGGTCGGCGATGACCCTGGCGTTACCGGCGAAGATCTCCACGATCAGGGCGGCGATCAGGAGAGGAGCAGAGCCGCTCACCAGGTGGCTCAGACGTCGGAACGTTCGCGGCGCTGCCGAGGAGAGAATCCGGCGTAGCAACCGTGAGCCGGCGAATGGCACGGCGAACCAGAGCAGCAGGGTCTGGGCGATGTCGGCGATGCCGATTCCTGTGTCCCGACTGAAGAAGAGCCAGATCAGGATCGGATACCCGATCAGCTGGGTGATCATGTTCACCGGAAGCAACATCGAGCCCACTGCCGTATTGCCGCCGGCGATGCGGGTGAACCCCAGGAACCAGTCGGTGCACGGCGCGGCGAGGTAGATGAACAGCCCGATGAAGACGGCCTGCTGACCCCCGACGAACAATCTGGCGAGGACGTAGCCGAGGATCGGGATGATCAGGAAATTGACACCCCAGGCGAGCCCGGCGACCCGCCACGCCGAAATGCCGGCCAGGCCGGTGAAGCGGGCCTCGAAGAACAGCGCCGAGACCAAGATCAAGACTGTCGGAGAGACCAGTGCACCCGTCCGAGTGCCGACCCCGGGCGCAAGCAGGCCGATTGCACAGCCCAGCAGGATCGCAGCACTCAGCATTCCTGCCAACCGCCAGGTCGGTGCCTGTGATGCGGGCTCGACGTCTCCGCCGATTGGTTTCCGGGACGTGCCTGCGCGCTCGTCGGTGATCGACACTTCGGCGGGCGGGTGCTGTGTGGGTGAGTCTTCGGCAGTCGACAGCCGGTTCAGCATGCGCAGCTGACGCCGCAGCAACTCAGGTCGTCGGTCCACATCCCGGCCTCTCGCCAGTACTCCAGGCCGCTGGTGTCGCGGCTGAACCGATCGCCGATCGTCCGGGCGATCTGGGCGTAGCGCTGCCGAAACTTGTAGACGAAGCAGAACCGCAGATCGTCGTGCCGCAGTGCCGGCCCGTTCAGGAAGAGACCCGGGGTCACCGTGGACTCGTCGTCCGCGGTGAGCAGCGGCCAGCCATCGGAGCGGCGGGCGAACAGGCCGGCAACAGGGCCCAATCCCGGGCCGAAGCCGGTGGCCAGTACCGGCTGGGCACTCGACGGGTGCCGGGCGCCGCCGGTCGTGCGGACGAGGTATCCGTTGCGGTCCTGCTCGATCGATGCGGCCCTGCCGCGCGCGAGCTTCAGCCGTCCGGTGCCCATCGCTCGGTCGAGTCGCTGCCGCGTCCGTGGCGCCAGTTGGTAGGACGGATCCGACCCGGCACCGGCGTTCCAGGGATGCTGGTGATCGAGCACCGTCACCCGGCTGCCTCGCTGCACATGATGGCAGGCCAGGTCGATGCCCGATTCGTACCCGCCGATGACCACCAAGCGGTCGGAATGCGCCGGCGCTTGCCAGGCCCGCGAATCGCTGCTGTGCACGGCGAGTGCTGCGTTGGTGACCGCAGGTGCAGTGGGCTCGGTGAACTCGCCGCCGGCCCAGACCAGCGTACGCGCCCGGATCGGTCCACGGCTGGTGTCCACTCGGAACGCCTGGCCGTCGGCTCGCACCGCCGTCACCTCTGTTCCGGTCGACACCGGCACCTCGAAATGCTGCGCGACGGCAGCCAAGTAGCGGGCGTACTGCGCGCCGTCGGGGTAGTCGACTCCGAGGGAGAAGGCTGGAGAGGTTTCGGGATGGATGGCATTCAGATCGGTGGCGCCGAAGCCGTTGCCGGTGAACGACGGCGTCAAGAAGCGCTGCTTATCGGGCCAGTCCGCGAAGGTCTGTCCGATCTCGCCTCGTTCGACGACGCCGATCGAGACCTGTGGCAGTACCGACAGCGCGAGGGCGGTGCCGATACCGGCCGGCCCGGCACCCACGACCAAGCAGTCCAGGCGTTTGGGGAGGCGCCGGACGGCCGGCCGGTGATGTCGGGTCCTCGGTGTCGGCGACGTCCTGCTCGCTGCTCTCATCCTTGGCGGGCCTTGAACCGCGGGTGCAATTTGTTGATCACGAACACCCGTCCTCGTCGGCGGACGACCTGGGCACCGGGCTTCTCGGCCAGGGCCCGGATCGAGTTGCGAACCTTCATGTGACACCTTCCAGGCGACTCATAATGAGAATGATTCTCAATACTATACGTGTCGAGCGCCTCCGGGTCAGCAAGGGGAGCGTGGCAAACTCACAGTCGCGATCTCAACGGCTCGACCTGTCGGTGCTGCTGGGGTGATCGATGGGAGAATGACTGACGTGTGGTTGCCCTACGGACGCGGAAAGTTGCAGGTGGACCTGCCGGCGGCGGCTCGGCCGACGGTTCTGTCGGCCCCGAATGCCAGTCCGATCGCAGATCCCGATGATGCGGTCCGACGCTGCCTCCACGAGCCCGTCGGCAGTCCCGGCTTGCCCGAGCTGGCGGCCGGTCGGAAATCGGCCTGCATCGTGATCTGTGACATCACCAGGCCGGTGCCGAATCACCTGTTCCTCGCGCCGATGATCAAGATCCTGCTGGACTGCGGGATGCCGCGGTCGGAGATCACGATCCTCGTCGCGACTGGTCTGCATCGTCCGAACCTCGGTGCTGAGCTGGCCGAGTTGATCGGCGATCCGTGGGTGCTCGACAATGTCGAGGTCGTCAATCACGATGCCCGGGACGTAGCCGATCTGGTGGATCTCGGAGTGACCCCGACCCGCGGGACGCCCATCCACCTCAATCGACGCTTCGTCGAGGCCGATCTGCGGATCGTCACCGGGCTGGTCGAGCCACACTTCATGGCGGGGTGGTCGGGCGGTCGGAAGGTGATCGCGCCGGGCATCGCCGGTCATCAGACCATTCGTACGTTCCACTCGCATCGGTTCATGGCCGATCCGCTGGCCACCCAGTGCAACCTGGACGGCAACCCACTGCATGAAGATCAACTAGATATCGTCAGAGCAGTCGGGGAGGTGTACGCGTTGAACACCGTCATCGACGATGAGCGACGCTTGCTCGATGTGTTCTTCGGTGATGTTCTCCAGTCCCATGCCGATGCGGTCACCGCCGCGGCTCGTACCTCGACGATCAGCGCCGAGCGACGCTTCCGTACGGTCCTCACCTCGTCCGCCGGCTATCCGCTGGACAAGACCTACTACCAGACGATCAAGGGGATGGTCACACCGCTGGATATCCTGGAGCCCGGCGGCACGCTGCTGATCGCCTCGGAGTGTTCGGAAGGCCTGGGATCCCCGGAATTCGTGGCGGCCCAGCGTGAGCTGATCGCCCGCGGTGCGGACGCCTTCCTCGATCATCTTTCGACCAAACAGATGGCCGACATCGATGAGTGGCAATCACAGATGCTGCTGCGGTCCCAGCGGATGGTGCGGATCCAGCTGTACAGCACGGGCCTGTCAGCGGAGCAGCAGAAGCTGACCGGCGTCGAGGTCATCGACGATCTCGGTCAAGGGATCAGCGACAGTCTCCGAAGGTCGGGCGACGATTCCTTGGCGATCATCCCCGACGGGCCGTACCTGATTCCGAGGTTGGCACCCCAGGAGCATCAATCCCACAGTTGAGCGTGGCGCCGGCCGGGGGTTGAGCGGAACCGCGATGGGGAAGCGCGGAATGTGGGTGTCACGCCGCGTCATCGATCAGCGGTGACCACGGCGTTCGTGCCGATGTTGTTCGCCGTCCGGCCGCTGCGCAGTGTCGAGTTGATCTTGGTCAAGGACAGTGGAGGTCATCATGGTTCGTCCCGGACAACAGGACGGTCGTTCATCACTGCTGCGGGGGTTGTCGCTGCTCGAGCTGTTCAGCGTGCAGGACTCGGAGCTGAGCATCTCCGAAATGGCCCGGCGGTCCGGAATCCCGAAATCGACCACTCACCGGCTGGTCACCGACCTCGTCTCCTGGGGTGCGCTGGAGCTCGGCTCCCGTGGTGCCAGGTTGGGGGTCCGGATGTTCGAGCTCGGACACCTGGTCCCGACCCAACGGACGCTGCGTGAGCTGGCGATTCCTTATGCACACAACCTGAACGAGGTCACCGGCCTGACCTCCAATCTCGCGGTCCGCGATGGCACCGACGTTGTCTACATCGAGAAGATCACCAGCCCCGACCTGCAGGTGCCGCACTCGCGTACCGGCGGTCGGCTCCCGTTGAACTGCACCGCACTGGGGAAGGCGATCCTGGCCTTCAGCGAGTTCGGATTCATCGAGAACGTCTTGGCCGGCGAGCTGACTCGGCGCACCACGAAGTCGATCATCGATCCGGTGGTGCTGCGCCGGGAGCTCGCCGACGTTCGGGAGACCAAGGTTGCCTTCGATGTGGAGGAGTCCCAGCTCGGGCTCTTCTGCGTGGCGGCGCCGATCTTTGCCCACCACGGCCAGCTGGTCGGTTCGATCTCGGTCACCGGCGGGACGGCCCTGTCCCAAGCGCAGCATTTCGCCCCGGCCGTGCGGACCACCGCGATGGCGCTGTCCCGGGCCCTCGGTCAACGTCCGAGGACGTCTCGCCCGATGCAGGTCGCGTGATCCGCTCGTACACGTCTGGTCAGACTGCTATCGCGGCCTCGACCTGGTCACGGACACCGTTCAGGGCCTCTGCGACCGTGATCTCACCGGTGTAGGCGCGCTCCAGCTGGGGACGATAGATGTTGAGTGCAGCGGAGGTCGCGTTGGTGAAGTTCCGGGAGCGAAGGTGGTCCGATGCCTCGACGAGCAGGTTCATGTTCGCCGGGTATTTGCCCGGAGCCTTGAGCGCCTTCGCTGCTCCCCGGTGGGTCGGGATGCCGATACCGGAGTCGGCGATGATCTTGCCGCCCTCCGGGCCGATCGCGTATTCCAGGAAGTCCCAGGCCAGATCCGGGTTCTGCGCCTTGTCCGGGATGATGTACATGACCATGCTGGCTTCCTGGATCTGGTTCTCACGGCCGGGGATCGGCGCGACGTCCCACTCGAAGTCCTTGATGTTCTCGTCGAAGTAGGCGATCGTCGAGGTCGCGTTCTGATACATGCCGAGCTTTCCGCCGGTGAAGAGCCGCTGGTCCGCTCGGTCGGGCTGGAGATCTCCCCAGCTGGGACACACCTTGTGTTTGGTGATCAGGTCGCAACACCACTGCATGGCATCAAGGCCGATCTCGTCGGCCAGGGTGAAGCTGTGGCCGTCCTTGGAGAAGGTTCCCGGTCCACCGTTGTTCACCGCCCACATGTTTTCGTACGCGCCGTCCTTGGCGATGACCGCACCCCACTGATCTTCGGAGGCCTTCGTCAGCGCCTTCGCGGCCTCCAGGAAGTCTTCCCATTTCCACCCCTCGTCGGTCCACGTGGTCGGCGGCAGCGGAATGCCCTCCTTCTCGAACATCGTCTTGTTGTAGAAGATGCAGCGGTTCTGGGCCGCGATCTGTACCGCGCGTTGACCGGTCGGGAGCTTGGAGAAGTTGAAGACGTTCTCGTAGTAGTCGTCGAGGTTCAGTCGGCTCTCGGCAACGTAAGGACCGATGTCCTTGGCGAGCTTCTTGCTCGATATCTCTGGGAGGAAGTCGTCGTCCAGGCGCATGAAGTCGGGCGGCTTGCCGCCGGACAGCAGTGTACGGAATCGGGTCGAGTAGTCGTCGCCGGAGACGGCCGCCTGTGCTTGGAACGTGGTCTTGGATTCGGACTCGAACCCCTTGGCGATCGGGCCGACGACGAGATCTTGAAATCCGTCATCCCAGCCCGCGGCGGTGACCGTGTCGCCACCTGCCGTCGTGGCGCTGTTGCCTCGTGCGCAACTGGACAGCAGGAGCGCAGAAGCACTTGCGCCGGCTGCTCCGAGAAAGTAGCGGCGGTTCATCATTGACCCGCTGATCATCGCGCCCCTCCTTCGTCTGGTATCGACCAACTTGTGGTGGTCTGATCGGGTGCTCGATCGGGCGGAAATCCTCACTCCGGCCACGCCGCACCCTGAGCGAATGGTGCCGAGCCCACCGCATCCGCGCCGAACCTCGCCCAGGATTGCGGAGATCGCGGCGATTCGGTCGTCGCGTCCCGGTCAGCGGGACGTTTGCGGGCATCGGTAGGGAAGCTCAGGCCGCAGTGATGGGTCGTCATGATCAACTCTGCGCTCACCGGTGTCCGGATGGCGTCGCCAGTGGTCCGTTGCAGGACCGGGTCTGGAATGATCGACACCCATGACAGACGTCCGCTTCGGCATCATCGGCATCGGCAACATCGGCAACACCCACGTGGCCCGGTTCGAGCGTGGCGACATCGCGAACGCGCGACTGGTCGGGATCTGCGACTCGGATCCGGCGAAACTGGCTCGGTATCCGCATCTGAAGGGCTGGAGCGACAGTGCCGAGATGATCGCGTCCGGAGAGGTCGACGCGGTCATCATCGCGACACCGCACTACGCACACACCCCGATCAGCATCGACGCTCTCGGCCATGGTCTGCACGTGCTGTGCGAGAAGCCGTTGGCGGTGCACCAGGCCGACTGTGACCGGATGATCGCCGCCCACACCGACCCCGATCAGGTGTTCGCTGTCATGTTCGACACCCGGACCGAACCCCGTTACCGGCAGCTGCGGGAGCTGATCCGGTCCGGGCAGCTCGGCCGGATCCGTCGGATCAACTGGATCCTGACCGCCTGGTTCCGGTCCAACGCCTACTACGCCTCCAGCAACTGGCGCGCGACCTGGGGCGGTGAGGGCGGTGGCATGCTGGTGAACCAGCTCCCGCACGACCTGGATCTCTTCCAATGGCTGTTCGGTTTGCCGCAGCGGGTCCGGGCCTTCTGCCCGATCGGCAAGTACCACCCGATCGAGGTCGAGGACGAGGTCAACGCCCTGTTGGAGTTCGCCGACGGCAGCACCGCGGTGCTGGTGGCGACCACCGGCGAGGCACCCGGAACCGATCGCCGCGAGATCATCGGCGACAACGGCCGCGTCGTGGTCTTCCCCGACCGGCTCGAGTTCACTCGCACTGCTGTGCCGACGTCGGAATTCAATGCGACGACGAAGGAATCCTTCGGCTCCCCGGAGACGTCGTTGGAGACGATCAAGATCGACGGCAAGGGCGGCCGGCACACCGAGGTGATCAACGCGTTCGTCGGCGCCGTGCGGGGTGAACGGTCACTGATCGCCGAGGCGGCCGAAGGGCGTGCCTCGGTCTCCTTGGCCAACGCGATCATCCTGTCGTCCGAACTCGACAAGACGGTGGAGCTGCCGCTCGATCCGGAGACGTTCGAGCAATGGTTGGCCGACAAGCGCAAGGCGTCGACCTACGATGCCGCCGCCACAGCCACCGGCGCCGTGGCCGACATGAACGACTCGTTCTCCTCCTGACCGACCGACCCGAACGAGGACCCGATGACCACCGCGCAGTCGACCGACGGCCAGCTGTTTCCCCAGACGCCGGGGATGGTGTCCTTCACCTACCGGCGAGAGTTCGAGCAGGACCTGGCGGGCACCCTGGACCACATTCGCTCGCTCGGTGTGACCGACATCGAGTTCTCCAACCTGTTCGGCCACACGGCAGCCGAGATCCGTGCCCTGCTTGACGAACGAGGCATGCACTGCTCGTCCTACGGAGTCGGTTACGCCGACGTCCAGGACTCCACCGACGAGGTCGCGGCGGCAGCCAAGACGCTCGGGGCCGATTTCGTGCGCGTCGCCTGGGTGACGCACGAAGCACCCTTCACCGAACCGCAGGCCGAGGTCGTGGCGGAGGCGTTCAACCGGGTTGGGACCCGGCTGCGTACCGATCACGACTTGATCTTCTGCTATCACAATCACGGGTACGAGTTCGTCCCGCACAACGACGGCACGCTGTTCGACCTGATCGTCCAGAGCACCGATCCTGCCGTAGTGAGCTTCGAGCTGGACATCCTGTGGGCCTTCTTTCCCGGTCACGATCCGGCGCAGCTGCTGCGTCGCTACCCGGACCGATTCCGCCTGATGCATCTGAAAGATCTCCGGCGCGGCGTCGAGGGCGACCTCAGTGGATCGACGGCAAAGGAGAACGACGTCGCGCTCGGGGACGGGCAGCTCGATCTGCCCGACATCCTCCGCGCAGCCCGCGCGTCGTCGATCGAGCATTACTACATCGAGGACGAGAGTCCCTCGACCGCCGAGCAGGTGCCGCGCAGCCTTGCCTACCTGGCGTCGCTGCGTCGGGACGGGCGCGAGGCGTCATGATCATGCTCAATCAGCAGGACCAAAGTCCCGCTCGACGGCTCAACGCAGATCCGGGGGTAACCCGCCGCTAGCCTCGCGCTATGACCGGAATATCGGTGGCTTCCGATTCGTCGGGCAGCATTCCACGACGGGTCTCGCCGGCGCTGCGGGCAGGGCGGCGGGTCGTCGGCGTCGCCCCCGTGCTGTCCTCTGCGCTGTTTGCCGGTTCGGTGCTGTGGTCGGCGAGTTTTCCCGGGGTGCCGTTCGTCGGCGTGGCGTTGGTCGCCCTGTTCGGGTGCACCACGCTGCTCTCCTGGTTGAGCTGGTTCACCGTCGAGCTGAGTGGCTCGCGTCGCATGGTGGCAGTCGTCGTGAGCGGCGTTCTGGTGTTGAGTTCGGTGGTGGTGACAGCGACCGGGGCACCCCTGCGTGCCAGGTTCGCCTGGAGCGCCGCGGCGTTCGAAGCCGTCGTTGCCGACGCCGATGCGCACCGAGCAGCGCCAATTCGGTCCGAGGTGGCTGCCGCTGGCGAGTTCGATCCGGCCGCGTTCCCGATTCGGTGCCCGGAATCGATCGGCTTGTTCTCGATATCGGGCTGCTCGGTCATCGAGCCGACCAAGCAAGCGCCGGGCGCGGCCGGCCATCGGGGCTACCTGTTCTTCGAGACCTGGAACGCGGTCACCGACGACTCCGTCATCGCCTATCTGCCGGCAGGTCCGATTCCCTGGGCATGGAACCCTCCTCGCCACCTCAGTGGAGCGTGGTACGGCGCCACCTGCGGTTGCTGATCAGCACCCCGGTATATCTGTTGCAGGATGGCTGATCCGGTCACGCCGGTTCGATGCTGACGTCGCGTTGAGGGCGGGCGACCAGCCAGAGCACCAGCACTGCCAGTAGTTGACCGACCAACATCACGGCGGCCACCGGAATCGCGCTGGTCACGCCGATCAAGCCGGTGATCGGTGTCGCCAGCGCACCCAGAGCCTGTCGGGATGCGTTCAGGAAGCTGGCTGCGGAGCCGGCGGCGTGCCCTTGACGGGCCAAAGCCAGCGTCTGTGCGCAGGGCGTATTGATGCCGATGAAGAAGGTGAACGCCCACAGCGGGACCAAGATCACGAGCAGCGAACGACTGCCGCTGATCCCGACGACCATCAGGGCGGTAGCCGCCAGCGCCAGCCCGGTCGTCGACACCATGATCAACCGCCGGGGAGTGATCCGGTGGGCCAAGCGCGCCGCCGACTGGGTGCCGGCGAACATCGCCAGGGCATGCGAACCGAAGGCTAGGCCGTACTGCTGCTCGGTCAGCCGATATACCCGTTGGAACAAGAAGGACGACGCCGCCAGATAGCTGTACATGCCCATCCAGGCGAAGGCGGACACCAGCACGTAGCCAAGATACTGCTGATCGATGATCATGGTCCGAAAGGCCCGTGCGCGGATTCGTAGACCGCCGGTCTGCCGTCGGTGCCGCGGCAGCGTCTCGCCGACCACGAGGAGGACGCCGAGGCCGAGCACCAGGCCGTAGCCGGCCAGGGCGCCGAAGACACCCCGCCAGTCGGTGATCGACAGCAGCGTCGAGCCGAGCAGCGGTCCGATCGCGATCGCCAAGCCGGAGATCAATGCCATCGATGCCAGCATCCGCATCATCGCGAGACCGCGGTAGAGATCACGGACCATCGCCAGCGCGAGTGCGCCGGTGGCAGCCGAGGCAGCGCCCTGCACCATCCGTCCGGCGATCAGGGCGGGCACCGACGGTGCCATCGCGCAGAGCAGGGAAGCCGCCACGTGGACGCAGGTAGCGATCAACATCGGCAGCTTGCGGCCGATCCCGTCGCTGATCGGACCGGCGATGATCTGCCCGGCGACCATGCCGATCATGGCCCCGGTGAAGGTGAACTGGATCGAGGGCGCCGAGACACCGAAGCCGGAAGCGATCTGCGGGAAGGCCGGCAGATAGATGTCGATGGTGAACGTGCTGAGCGTCTGGAGGAGGCCGAGGGTGATGACGTACGACACCACCCGGCGTCGGGTCGTTCGACTGATCGGGACGGCCGGCGGGGCAATCTCGTCGGTCACGCTCAGACCTGGGTGGGCTGCTGGAGCAGGCCGATCGGGTCCTGCAGCAGCGGCTCCATCGCGGCAGCGCCCGCGCCGACGAGTAGTTGCCGTTGCCCCAGAATCGGGGCGATCAAGGTCGGCGGCTCCCGCAGGGCACCGAGATTGGCCCCGGCGACGGCTGCAGCCAGCCGGTCCTCACCGACCTCGAGCAGCGTGGCGAAGAAGCCGCCGAGCATGATCAACTGTGGATCGTAGGACCAGACGGCCATCCGCAATGCCGTCCCGAGGTAGTGCAGCTGTCGTTCGAGAAACGTCCGCAGACCGGCGCCCTGCTGGGTCCGGATCGCCTCGGCGAGCGCGGCCACGGTCGGCCGGGCGATCCCGTACGCCGCCCCGAACGCGTGCATGCCGACCACGCTGGTCAGGCAGCCGACATTCCCGCAGACGCAGGTCGGTCCGTCCGGCGCGACCAGAGTGTGGCCGAGCCGTGCCGCCGCTCCCACGGCTCCGTCGAGGATGTGGCCGTCGACCATTGCCGCGCCGCCGATACCTCCTGGCCCGCCGTAGAGATAGACGACGTTTTCGGTGCCGCGAGCCGTTCCCCACAACGTCTCGGCGGTGAGCCCGAGCCGAGCATCGAAGGCGACCGTCGACCGGAGGTGCGTCGTCTCGGCCAGCATGGCGGCGAACGGCACCTCGGTCCACTGCAGATGCGGAGCGAATTTGACCGTCGTACCGGCCTTGTCCACCCGGCCCGGAATGGCGGCGCAGAGTCCGACCAGCTGTCCGGGATGATCTTCATGCATCCGGAGTACCGCGGCGGCGGTCATCTCGGCCGCCTCGTACGGAGCCGGTGCCCGCGATGTCTCGACGAACTCCTCGGCGACGATCCGACCGCCTAGCCCCACCAACGCGACATGGACACCGGTGACGTCGGGATTGACCGCGACCGACAACAACCGATCCGTCGGCGCAACCACCGGTGACGGACGGCCCACCGATCCACCCCGCGCGGTCGACGGCGACTGTTGGGCAACGATGCCGGCCACCTCGAGGTCGCTGACCAGCGTGCCGATCGACGAACGGGACAGTCCGCTGAGCTGGGTCAATTCGGCGCGCGAGATCGCCTGCTCCTGATGGACACGGCGCAAGACCAGCGACAGGTTTCGTCGGCGGACGTCGTCCTGGCCGGCCCGGGGGACCACCGCATCGTTCATTCGTCAGCTCCTCTGATCGCTGCAGGCAATCTGCCATAAGTCTAGGACATGAACAAACGCGCGACCGCGTTGTGGGACAGACAAACTAATATTTGTCCAAGACATGAACATATGGTCTAACATCGTGGCCGGATCTTGGTTCCGAAGAAGGGAGACACCGGTGGCGATGCTGGAGACCTGGCAAGGGCGGCTGCGAGGTGCCGATCTGGGGACGCCCGACGGCGCCGCCGTCGGATACCTGAACATCCCGTACGCCCCGGGTCCGGTCGACGGACGACGCTGGATGCCGCCGGCCGGTCCCATCGGATGGACCGGCGAGCGGGACGGCACTCGCTTCGGGCCGGGCGCGCCGCAGCGGGCCGATCGCGCCGTCGGCTTCAGCACGGCGGAGGAGGGCTGTCTCAATCTGAATGTCTGGGCGCCGGCCACCTCCGCCGAGCCGCGACCGGTCCTGGTCTGGCTGCACGGCGGCGCCCACCTGTACGGGTCGAACACGCATCCGCTCTGCGACGGTGCCAGGCTCGCTGCAGCCGAGGGCATCATCGTCGTCGCGGCCAACTACCGACTCGGCGCCCTCGGATATCTCACGCTGGACCATCTGCTGGGTGAGTCCTACGGTCAGTCGGCGAACCTCGCCCTGCTGGATGCCCTGGCAGCGCTGCGTTGGGTGCAGCGATCGATCACCGCCTTCGGTGGCGACCCGGAACGGGTCACTCTGATGGGACAGTCCGCCGGTGCGGTGATGACGGCAACCCTGCTCGGCCTGCCGGCTGCCCGCGGCCTGTTCGGACGAGCGATCGTGGAGAGCGGCAGCGCCGAACGCTGCCAGGACCGTGAGTTCGGTATCCGACGAACGGCCGACCTCCTGGCCATCTTGGGACTCACCGAGGCGACCGCGGGGAGGTTGCTGGCGTTGCCGGCCGCACAGTTGATCGATGCCCAGGAGCAGTTGATCAAGGAACGGTCCCGTGGAAGCAGCACGCTGTCGCTGGCCTTCGGTCCAGAGGTCGACGGCCGGCTGCTGTACCAGCGCCCGGTCGATGCGATCGCGGCGGGGGAGGGCGCCGACGTCGACCTCATCGCGGGCACGAATCTCAACGAGGGCAGCGGTTACGTCGACCTCCGCCGGGGCGACGACCCGGCCCTGGTGTCGGAACTGCGGGCGCGAACGGCCGAACTGCTTCCGCGTTGCCAGGATCCGGTCTCGGACTACCGCGCGGCCGTCGAGGGAGACCTTGGTCGTTCGGCCACGACGGCGGAGGTCCTCGAAGCCTGCGTCGCCGACCAGCTGTATCGCCAACCGATCCAGCGATTGCTGGATGCCCGAGCAGCCGCGGATGATCAACAGCGCACCGGTCGGACCTTCAGCTACCTGTTCGGCTGGCCGCGACCGGATCACGGCTGGGCACGCCGGGCGGGACACTCGCTGGAACTCCCGTTTATCTTCCGGCACCTCGACGACAAGCCGGAGGCCGCCGAGGAGGTCGGGCCCGACGCACCGATTGCGATCCGAGACCTGATGAGCCGGTCCTGGGCCCGATTCGCTGCCAACGGTGATCCGACATCGGAACACGTCAGCTGGCGAACCTACGGATCGGAACGCTCGGTGCTGATGATCACCGATCACCCGACTGTCGTCGCGGATCCACGTCGGCGGCTCCGGATGCTCTCCGCGGCGTACGGCGCCGACCGGACGACCATCAGCTGACATCTCTCAAGCCTCAAAGGAGAAGCTTCATGATCAACCATCCAGTCAGCCGGCGACAGCTGATGACGATCGGCACCGCCGGCGCGGTCGGACTCGGGCTCGCCGGATGCTCCACCGGCGCTCCGACCAGTTCGACCGGCAGCAGGGCCGAGACCGTGCTGCCCAGCTACAAGCCGCAGCAGCCGGCGACCGGGGCCGGCGCAGTCAGCAGTGAGGTCGACGACCTGCCGCAGATCTACACCAGGAACCCGACCCGCTATTGGTCCAGCGTCGAGGCGCCACCCGGCGACGGCGGCCAGGTGACCACTTTCCAGATGCTGTGGTTCGCACCACCGGCGGCGGTGGGGAAGAACCCGTACTGGCAACAGCTCAACAAGAATCTCAACGTCGACTACCGACCGACCCTGGCCAGCTCGGACACCTACAACGACAAGCTGGCAACCGTGCTGGCCGGCGGCAACGTGCCCGACCTGGCGTTCATCCAGGATCAGGTCGCGGTCGGAGCGCAGGCCATTCAGCAAGGAGCATTCGCCGACCTGACCGACGTCCTGGCGGGTGACAAGATCCTGAAATACCCGAACCTGGCCAACCTGCCGACCTACGGCTGGCAGAACTCGGCCAAGAACGGCCGGATCTTCGGCATCCCGCATGTCAATCCGGCCGTCAGCTCTTCTGCGACGATCCGTACTGACCTGATGAGGGCCGCCGGCTACCGTGAGCAGCCGACATCGGCCGACGAGATGCTTGCCCTGTTCACCGACCTGAGCAAGATCAAGAAATTCGGCGGCAAGCAGGTTTGGCCGATCGGTGGTCTCGGCACCTATCAGATCCAACGGTTCGTCAGCTGGATGCAAGGTGTCGGGCCGAGCTGGCGGGAGGACGGCGGCAAGCTGATCAATCAGCTGGAGACCGACGAATTCGCCTCGACGATCGACTACCTGATCAAGCTCTGGAAAGCGGGCTGCTTCCATCCTGATGCGCTGGCGCTCGGCTCGGACAGCCAACGGAGCAAGGAGAAGCAGATGTGGACCGAGGGGCGGTTCGCCTTCGAGCTGGACTCGCCGCCGTGGCTCGCCCAGCAGGGGATGCAGCAGGTCGAGGACGGCACACAGGGGGCGATCGTCGACTTCCTGCAACCCGCGCCCGCCGACGGCGTCGAGGTCGTCGTCGAGCGGGACGCCGGCTACTGGGGCATTGTCGGCATCTCCGCCAAGGCGGCTGAGGATGACAGGAAGCTGGACCGGTTGCTGGGGATCTGCAACTACTTCGCCGCACCGTACGGGACCACGGAGTCGTTGTTCCTCGGATCGGGTATCGAGGGCTACAACTTCAGATTCGGTGCGGACAAGAAGATTATCGACCTGGACAACTCGCAGGCCGAGACCAATCTGCAGGGTCTGCACTGGCTCGGAGCCAGCAGCCCCTCCACCATCACGCTCGACGGTGTCAATGCGCGACGCAAGGACAATCTGCTGGCCGATCTGGAGATGCTCACCAAGGCGTCCAAGACCGATCCCACCGTCGGTCTCTACTCCGATGCCCAGACCCGGTCGAGCGCCAAGCTGGATCAACTCAACGAGGACTGGCGGAACAAGATCGTCACCGGCCGAGCCCCGATGACAGCCATCGCCCAGTGGCGCCAGGAGTGGCGCAGGGCCGGCGGAGATCAGGTCCGCCAGGAATTCCAGGACGCGATGCAGAAGGGCCATTGATGATGGCGGTCAGTCACCAGGCCGTCGGGCAGGCAGCCGAAGCCGATCGGGCTCCGACCGTGCCGCCCCGTGAGCGGAGCACCAGGGCACCGCTGTTGACCAGGATCCGTCGCGAGCGAAGCATGTATGCGTTCATCGTCCCAGGAATGATCTTCTTCCTGATGTTCTGTTACCTGCCGTTGCTGGGCAACGTGATCGCATTCAAGGAGTACTCGCCATTCCGCGGTGTCTTGGCCTCGCCCTGGGTCGGGATGCAAAACTTTGTCCGGATGGCTGCAGACCCCGAGTTGGTCCAGGCGATCGTCAATACCTTGGAGATTGCCCTGCTGCAGATCGTGTTCTCCTTCCCGGCTCCGATTCTGCTGGCCCTGCTGCTGAACAGCGTGCTGTCGAGTCGGGTCCGTCGCTTCGTCCAATCGGTGGTCTATCTCCCACACTTCATCTCCTGGGTGATCGTGATCTCCATCTGGCAGCAGATCCTCGGCGGTGCCGGACCGATCGCCACGGTGTTCGCTCGGATCGGGATCCCCGGTGTGAACGTGATGGCCAATCCGGAGACCTTCAAGCTCCTGGTCACCTCGCAGGTGATCTGGAAGGACATCGGATGGGGAACGATCATCTTCTTCGCTGCGATCTCAGCCATCCCGCCCGAGTTGTACGAAGCAGCGGCCGTCGACGGTGCAGCTAGCCTGCGTCGGATCTGGCATGTGACCCTGCCCGGGATCATCCCGGTCGTCTCGCTGTTGCTGGTGCTGACCATCGGCAACGTGCTGACCGTCGGCTTCGAGCAACTGTTGCTGCAGCAGCCGATCGTCGGTGCTGATTCTGCCGAGGTGATCGACACCTTCGTCTATTTCCGGGGTGTCGTCGGCGGAGATTGGGGCTTGTCCGCCGCTGCAGGGCTGGTGAAGGGTGTGATCGGGACGGCGCTGGTGCTCGCGGCCAATCGCTTCGCCCGTCGGGTCGGCACGGGCGGGATCTTCTGATGGCGGCCTCTGTCGGCCGTCCGCCGTGGCTGGATCGCCCGATCCCGGTGGTGTCGGCGGCCAAGGCCGTGATCATCATCATCATCACGGTCGTGATGCTGTATCCCTTCCTCTACATCATTGCCATGAGCTTTGCGGCCAAAGATTCCTCGATGAGTGGATTCTGGCCGACCGCGTTCTCGGCCGATTCCTACCGCTCGATTCTCGGCGGTGGTGTCGTCACCAGGGCCCTACTGGTCAGCGGGTTCGTGACGTTCATGGGCACGCTGCTGTCGCTGGCGTTCACCTCGACATTGGCCTACGGACTGACCCGGGTGAGGGATGTTCCTGGTGCGCGCGTTGCGCTGATCCTGGTGCTCGCCACGATGTTCTTCGGCGCCGGCATCATCCCGAACTTCCTGTTGATCAAGTCGCTCGGGCTGATCGACTCGTTGTGGTCGCTGATCCTGCCGGGGATGGTATCGGCCTTCAACCTCGTGGTGATGCGAAACTTCTTCATGAACATTCCCGTCGGTCTGTTGGAGGCCGCCCGGATCGACGGCGCCAGCAACTTCCGGATCTTCGCCCAGATCGTGCTGCCGCTGTCCAAGCCGGTGATGGCGGTGATCGGACTCTTCTACGCCGTCGGCTACTGGAACAGCTACTTCAACGCTCTGATCTACATCAGCACCCCCGACAAGTGGCCGATCCAGGTTGTACTGAATCAGTACGTCATTCAGGGCAGTCAGATTGCACGACTGCAGGCGACCGACATCCCCACCCCGCCTGCGCAGTCGATCCAGATGGCCGTCGTTGTCCTGGCCACGGTTCCGATCCTGATCATCTATCCGTTCCTGCAGCGACATTTCGCCAAGGGCATGCTGACGGGAGCGATCAAGGAATGAACTCGACCGAGCTACGATACGACCAGCGACCGCTGGGGCAGACCGGCCTCATGGTGAGCAGCCTGGCACTTGGGACCGCCCGGTGGAGATCCACCGGAGACCGGACCGCATCGGCCGACGAACGTCGCCAGCTGTTCGAACGGGTTGCCCAGGGCACTGGAGCCGACCAGCAGATCGCGGTGATCGACACCGCCAACAGTTACGGCGACAGCGAGCAGTTGATCGGCGGACTGGTCGACGCGTACGGCGGATTGCCCGACCGCGTCCTGCTGCAGACCAAGGCCGACCGGGACTTCGGCAGCGGCGACTTCTCCGGAGCCCGGATGCGACGATCCCTGCAGGAGAGCCTGGACCGGTTGGGTCTGACCTCGCTGCCGATGGTCTACATCCATGACCCGGAGAACACCACCTGGGACTCGGCGATGGCCACCGACGGCCCGGTTGCCGCACTGGTCCGGGCAAAGGAACAGGGCCTGATCGACCACCTCGGACTGTCCGGCGGGCCGGTTGGACTGATGGAGCGCTATCTGCGGACCGGGCTGTTCGAAGCCTTGATCACTCACATGCGCTACACCTTGGTCGACCGATCCGCCGATCGGTTGCTCACCGTCGCCGCAGAGTTGGGTATCGGCGTGTTCAACGCCGCTCCGTACGGGGGTGGTCTGCTGACGCGCTGGCCGGCGACGACCCGACGCTACGCCTACGGTGACGGTAATCCGGAGTTGTTGGCGGCTGCCGACGCCATGGGCCGACTCTGCGCCGACCAACGGATCCCGCTGGCTGCGGCAGCGCTGCAGTTCTCGCTGCGGGATCCCCGGATCACCTCGACGATCGTGGGTATGTTGTCCGTTGCGGACCTGGATGCGACGATCGACCTCGCGGCCATGGAGCTGCCAGCCGCATTGTGGAGCGAACTTGATCAACTCCTACCGCCCAGGAGGACCTGGCAGGATGCCGACGAGCTCTGACCGGAACGAACCTCGAGCGCAGGTCCGGATCATCTCCGGTTCCGGGCGCTACGCCGACCCCTGGCACGACTTCGCACGGACGTCGCAACGGATTGCGGAGGTGATCACCGGGCTCGGGCACGAGGTCAAGATCGACGACCGCGTCGAGGACGCGCTGACCGATCTCGCCGGTGTCGACCTGGTGGTGGTGAACATCGGCAACCCCGAACGGCACGGCGGGGAGACGGCGCAGGTTGCGGCCGCCATGGGCGGGCTACGCGAGCATCTGGCGGCCGGCGGCGGGCTGTTGTCGGTACATTCCTCGGCCACATCGTTCCCGGCGACCCCGGCCTGGGAGGAGATCGTCGGTGGCCGGTGGATCGGCGGTCGATCCATGCACCCGAGGATCGGCGAGACGACGATCACGATCAACACGGACTGCCATCCGATCACGGCGGGACTGGCCGATCTCACCGTCTGGGACGAGCGTTACAGTTATCTGCGGATCTCGCCCGAGGTGGTCCCGCTGGCCGAACACTCCCACGACGGACTCAGGCACGTGATGGCGTGGGCTCGGGACGACCCTCGCGGCCGGGTGGTCTTCGATGGGCTCGGGCACGGCGTGCGATCCTATGATTCCGACTCTCGCGTCGATCTGCTCCGCCGCGAGGTGCAATGGCTGCTCGGCCCTCGCCGGTGAACTCGAAGATCATCAACCGCCACCGACCGGTCCGGTAAAATGACTACACCGTTCCTGCGGCCATGCAGGTGAGTTCTCGAGTCGAAGAAGGGAAGCGATGTCCGTTCCTGATCATGCGGGTGGGCCGCGCGAGATCGCCCGCCGCGGACTCCGTGATCAGGTGTACGACGCGTTGTTCGACCTGATCGTCCAAGGCAGTGTTGCGGCGGGGGAGCGGCTTCGGATCGACGGGTTGGCGGCGGACCTGCGGGTGTCGCAGACCCCGGTCCGGGAGGCGCTGGCCAACCTGGAACGGACCGGCCTGGTCACCCGCGAGGGGTTCAAGGGCTACCGGGTCGCCGAGCCGCTGACCGATCAGCAGGGTGCGGAGCTGATGGACGCTCGGGAGATGATCGAGATCCAGGCGACCCGGTGGTATGCGGCGCAACTGCCCGGCGGAGTTGATGATCTTCGGGCGGCGCACGCCGGACACGTCACGGCAGCCGCGGAGGTCAGCGAACTGCTCCGCGACGGCACTGTCGACATGCCGGCCTTCCGGCACTACTTCGACGCCGACGCAGCCTTCCATCGGGTGATCTACGTGGGCAGCGGCAACCATTTCCTGATGCAGATGGCCACCGACCTCGGCGGCCATCTGCATCGGCTGCGGGAGACCGTGCTGCACCGGACCTATGACATGGGCCAGGCCGTCGCCGAACACGCCGCGGTCCTGAAGGCCGCCGAGGCCGGCGACCCGGACCGGATGGTTGCCGCGATGCAGCAACACATGGCCGGTGTCCGGGAGCGCTCGGTCAGGCGGGACGACTGAGGCAACCCTTCGACAGGCTCAGGGGCCTCTTCTCAGGCCAGGGCGGAGGTCAGCACCTGCCGGATGTAGTCCCGGTTCTCCGCGCAGACACCGATCGAGTCCGAGCCGTAGTGCTCGCAACAGAACGGGCCGGTGTAGCCCAGCTCGATCGCCCGCCGGATCACCTGGCGGTAGTTGACGTAGCCGTACTTCAGCGGCATCGGCGCGCTGGAGTAGGAGCCGGTGGCCGGGTCGAAGTCCCGGGTGTAGTTCTTGATGTGCCAGAAGTTGCTGTGCGGCAGGACCTTCTCATACATCTCGGTCGGGTGCGGCATCGGCCGATGCAGCCGGACCAGGTTGCCCAGGTCAGGGTTGAGGCCGACGGCTTCATGATCGACATCGGTGACGAAGGCAACCGCGTCGTCGGGGGTGCCGACGTAGGTGTCCTCGTACATCTCCAGGCTGAGCCCGATGCCGTTGGTCTTGGCATGATCACCGAGTTCGCGGATCCGCTCGATGGCGAGATCACGAAGCGCCGGATCGTCCTGGTGACCATCGACCAGCCAGAACCAGATCTGCTCGTTCTGCTCGGGGGTGGTGGCCTGCATGAAACCGGTGTTGACGATCGTCGCCCCGAAGGTCGGCGCAAGATCGATCAACCGGTGCGCATCGGCAAGGTTTCGTTCCCCGAACTCCTTGTCCACAACGGAATTGCGGGTCATCGAGATCGACGAGATCGACAGTCCCTCACCCTGCAGCGTCGCCCGGAACTCCTCGACTCGTTCATCGGACAGCGCGGCCAGCGGGACCCAGGCGTCGGTCGGATCGATATGGGTGAAGCCGAGCTCGGCGACCTGGCGGAGCTGGCCTGCCCACACCGAAGCCGGCGCGTCCTTGATGTGGCCGCCGTCGGGTGCCTTGTTGCCGAACGACAGCATGTTGCAGGCGATGGGCCAGTCCTGGGCCGTGTACATCTGGTTTCCTCTCAGTGGTGATCAGGTCGGGTGTGATGCTCAGCCCACGTTGACCTTGGCCATGGGCTTGCGGAGCAGCAGTCCGTAGGCGGCCGCTCCGATGAATGCGATGGCGCCGGCGATCATGAACGACGGCGTGTAGCTGTGGTAGCTGTCGTAGATCGCACCGGTCAGGATCGGTGCCAGCGCGCCGCCGAAGTAGCCGCCGAAGTTCATGATCCCACCGAACTGTGCGGCCTGCCGATCGGGGACCAGGTCGCTGGTGATCGCCCAGGACTGGGACTGCACCAGAGCGACGCCGGCCAGTGCAAGGCAGAGTACGATCTCGGCCGACCAGAGCGACCGCATCAACGGCAGCACGACCAGCAGGATGCCGACCCAGATGCTGCCGCCGACGATCAGCAATCGCTTGGAGCGCAGCGGTGTCCGGCCGCGACGGACCAAGATCACCGACAGCCGACCGCCGAAGATCGCGGTCAGCGCGGCGACCACATAGGGGAGCGCTGCGTACAGCCCGGTGCCGGCCACGGTCACGCCGAGGGTGGTTTGCAGGTAGAGCGGCAGGAAGGTGATGAAGATGTTCCAGGCCCAGATCGATCCGAAGAAGCCGATGATCAGGCCCCAGGTCTGTGGCCGGGCGAAGAAGTGCAACCAGGGAATGTGTTCCTGCTCGATGACGCCCTCGTCGCGACCGGCCAGGATGTGCCGGTACTCCTCCTCGGAGAGGTGCTTGGACTCCTCGGGGTAGCGGAACCAGACCAGGAAGCAGACCGCGAGCAGGATGCCGGCAACACCGATGATCACGAACATCGCCCGCCAGCCGAGCGCCAGCGACAGCACCGTCAATACCGGCGGCGCGATTGCGCTGCCCCACTTGGAACCCGAGTCCCAGATGCCGGTGGCCTGACCGCGTTCGGACCGCGGGAACCAGGAGGTGGTGATCTTGCTGGAGTTGGGGGAGTTGGGTGACTCACCGACGCCGAGCAGCACCCGGAAGACGACGAACTGCCACATCGCCTGACCGGCGGCCATCAGCGCGGTGGCGATCGACCACAAGCCGACCGCGAGGAAGAACATCCGCTTCGAGCCGACCTTGTCGATCAGCCAGCCGGCCGGGAGCTGGCACAGCGCGTAGGTCCAGGAGAACACCGAGCCGAGCACACCGATGTCGGTCATCGTCAGGCCGAGTTCGTCGACGATGTGCGGTGCCGCGATCGCCACCGACGAACGGTCCATGTAGTTCAGCACGCCGGCCAGCAGCAGCCAGATCAACACGAAGTAGCGGAAGTTGCGGAGCTTGCGTCCATCGCGCTGCTGGCGCGAGGTCTGCAGCGGTGAAGTGGCTTCGGACACGGGTACTCACATCCTTGTGACGGCGGGACGGCCCGACTATATCCTATAGGAAACGGGTCAGCGGTCTGTTGCTCCGACCGGCCCGAAGCGCCGACGGTAGGCCGGCCAGACCTCGGGATTGACCACATTCTGCGGCGTCCGTCCGGCGGCGACATCGAGCAGGCACTGGCGTGCCTCGGCCGAGGTGTCCGTGGCGTAGCTGTCGGTCCAGCACAGCGAATGCGGGCCGAGGATCACGTTGTCCAGCGCTGTCAGCGGACTCGACGCCGGCAACGGCTCAGTCGCGAACACGTCCAGTCCCGCCCCGGCCAGCGGTCCTGAGGTCAGAGCGGCGACCAATGCGTCCTCGTCCACCACGCTGCCGCGAGCGATGTTGATCAAGAAGCTGCCCGGCTTCATCGCCGCGAGTTGGTCGGCCCCGATGAAATGTCGGGTCTGCGGGCCGGCGGAGATGGTGATGATCACGTAGTCGCTGGTGGCCAGCAGTTCGTCGAGTCCGAGTTGAGTGATCCCCAATTCAGGGCGCGGGGTCCGGTTGTAGGCAACGACGTCCAGGCCCATCGCGGTCAACGTCTCGGCCGTCGCGGCGCCGATGCCGCCGAGCCCGATCACCCCGACGGTGGCGTTCTGCAGCCCGCGGCCACGCAGTGCACCGTTGGCCCGCCAGTCGCCGGTGCGGGCCAAGCGATCCTTGGCCAACAGATTGTGGCCCAACGCGAACAACAGCGTCACCGCGGTGTGCACCATCGGCGTCCGGACGCCGTGCGGGGCATTGGTGACCAGCACGCCACCCTCGGAACACGCCGCAAGATCGATCTGGTCGTATCCCGCACCGAACCGGGCCACATGCCGCAGCGACGAGGCGGCGGACAGGCTCTCGGCGGCGATACCGGAATGCCCGAGGATCCAGACCGCATCGAAGTCGTCGAGTTGGCCCGCGGCGTACGCATGGCCGTCGGCGGTCACCCACTGCCAATCCACGCCGGCGGCGGTCAGCGCATCGAGCCCGATGTCGCCGTAGATCACCTTCCCGTCGGCGTCCAGGCTGTCGGTCGAGATGGCAAGGCGGTACGGCGTCACGGGATGGATCCTATAGGATTCGGGGAGTGGTCGGCACTGTCGGGCCGACCTCTACGATCGGGCGTGAACGAACGGTCAGCCATAGACGAGGGACGAGGGTTACGCGAGGATGAGTCAACTCTGCGATCCGGGCAGCCTGCTGCCCGCCGATCACCGACAAGCCGTGCTGCTGGGGCGCGTCTTCGACCCGCAGGAAGGCGGGCCGAGCGTGGTAGTGATCCGCGATGCCGAGGTCTGCGACATCACCGACACCGCGGCCACGATCAGCGAGTTGCTGGATCGCCCCGATCTGCTCGACGTCGTCGCCAACGCTGCGCCGCGCAAGACCTGGCCGCTGGCTGACGTACTCGCTGCGACAGTTGCCGAGCCGGCGCAGGAAGTCGTCCGATTCCTCAGCCCGATCGACCTGCAGGTGATCAAGGCTGCCGGCGTCACCTTCGCCAAGAGCATGATCGAGCGGGTGATCGAGGAGCGCGCCAAGGGTGACGCGACCAAGGCCCAGAAGATCCGTGGCCAGATCGACGAGGCGATCGGCGGCGCCATCAGCGGGCTGCAGCCGGGCTCGGCCGAGGCCGACCGCGTCAAGTCGATCTTGATCGAGGAGGACCTCTGGTCGCAGTACCTCGAGGTCGGCATCGGTCCGGACCCGGAGATCTTCACCAAGGCTCCGGTGCTCAGCTCGGTCGGGGCCGGCGCCGCGATCGGCGTCCTGGAACGCTCGACCTGGAACAATCCCGAGCCCGAAGTGGTGTTGGCCGTGACCTCCGACGGCCGTCCGGTGGGCGCGACGTTGGGCAACGACGTCAACCTGCGGGACTTCGAGGGACGCAGCGCGCTGTTGCTCGCCGAGGCCAAGGACAACAACGCCTCCTGCGCGATCGGCCCGTTCCTCCGGCTGTTCGATGATCATTTCGATCTTGATCAGGTGGCCGGTCTGGTGGTGGATCTTGAGGTGGCCGGTCTGGACGACGACTACCGGCTGATCGAGCAGAGCTCGATGGATCAGATGAGCCGCGGCTTGACCGAGTTGGTGCAGCACGCCCATGGTGATCACCACCAGTATCCGGACGGGTTCGTGCTCTTCACCGGCACCCTGTTCGCGCCGACCCAGGACCGTGATCAACCGGGGATGGGATTCACCCACCACCGCGGCGACGTGGTCACCATCTCCAACCCGGCCCTGGGAGCATTGGTCAACCGGGTCAACACTGCCGAGGCCGCACCGGACTGGACCTTCGGGATCCGCCGACTGATCGGCAACCTCGCCGAACGGGGCCTGCTGACGGCGCCCGCACGGCGATGACCGCGACCCGTCGGGGACAATGACCAACACAGCGCAGGACAGCACCACTACGAGCAGGGAGCAGCGAACGGCGATGAGCCAGACCAACACCGCAGAACAGCACGCGACGACCGTCCCGGAGCTCAACGAGCAGGTGGAGGCCGCACATCGCGCCTTCCTGGTCGCGCGGGACGTCCCGCCGACCGAACGCAAGAACTGGTTGTACGCGATCGCCGATGCATTGGATGCTGCCGCCGGCACCCTGATCCCGATCGCCGATGAGGAGTCCCACCTGGGCGAGACCCGGCTGACCGGCGAGCTGAAACGGACCAGCTTCCAGCTGCGGCTGCTCGCCGACGACGCCGCCTCCGGTGAGCCGCTCGACCTGATCATCGATCATGCCGACGGCGAGTGGGGGATGGGGCCGCGACCCGACCTGCGCCGGATGAGCGAACCGGTCGGCGTGGTCGGTGTGTTCGGCGCCTCGAACTTTCCGTTCGCCTTCTCGGTGATCGGCGGCGACTCCGCATCGGCGTTGGCCGCCGGGTGCAGTGTCGTGCACAAGGGGCATGAGGCGCACCCGAAGCTGGCTGCGGCGACCGCGAAGATCGTCGTCGACGCGTTGGCCGGTGCCGGCGCGCCGGACGGTCTGTTCGGCCTGGTCACCGGATTCGACGCCGGCACCGCGCTGGTCGAGCATCCGCTGGTCCAGGCCGTCGGCTTCACCGGCTCCACCCGAGGCGGGCGCGCGCTGTTCGACCGGATCGCCGCCCGGCCGGAGCCGATCCCGTTCTACGGCGAATTGGGCAGCACCAACCCGGTGTTCGTCGCTCCGCAGGCCTGGAAGGCCCGGTCGGCCGACATCGTGTCAGGTTTCCTCGGCTCGGTGAGCATGGGGGTCGGGCAGTTCTGCACCAAGCCCGGGCTGCTGATCGTGCCGGCCGGCAGTGACCTGCCGGCGCTGCTCGAGGGTGCCGATGTCGATCGCCGGCTGGGGGCGATGCTGACGCCGCGGCTGGAGGACGGCTTCCTCGGTGCGCTGCACGAGATGCGTGATCGGCAGGGGGTCAGCGTGATCGCCGGCGGCAACGGCGTCGATCAGCTGAGCGTGTTGCAGACGACCGCCGAACAGGTGCTGGACGCACCGGAGATCCTCGCCGCCGAGATGTTCGGACCGGCGACCCTGATCATCGAATACAGCCGCGACGATGCAGCCATCGAGCTCGCCGAGGCGCTGGAGGGCCAGCTCACCGCCACCCTGCAGGCCGACGACGCCGACGACGTCGACGGACTGGTCCGGGTGCTCGCACGCAAGGCGGGGCGGATCCTCTGGAACGGCTGGCCCACCGGGGTCACCGTCAGCTACGCCCAGCTGCACGGCGGTCCGTACCCGGCCA
The DNA here is from genome assembly GCF_900105385.1 of Microlunatus soli. Classification (NCBI taxonomy): domain Bacteria; kingdom Bacillati; phylum Actinomycetota; class Actinomycetes; order Propionibacteriales; family Propionibacteriaceae; genus Microlunatus; species Microlunatus soli. The sequence continues at coordinate 5,122,193 of NZ_LT629772.1, forward strand.
CCACCGCGCCGGCGACCACCTCGGTCGGCACCACCGCCACCCGCCGTTTCCTGCGTCCGGTCGCCTATCAGGACTTCCCGCAGGCACGGCTGCCGGAGGTGCTGCGCGACTCTGCTCCGGCCGGTCTGCGTCGTCGCGTCGACGGGGAGTGGACCACCAGCTGAGCTTGTCGACTGGTCAGGAATCGGCCACGATGAGGTCATGGACAGCTCGTCCCCGGAGCCCCCGATGCCGACTTCGGGGCAGCGGTTCCTGAACGGGCCGCACGGGATCCTGATCGTCGACAGCTGGCTTGGCGACCCGATCAGTCGGCGGTTGTCCCCACTGTCGATCGTGCTGGACGGCTACCAGGTCTCACCGACCCGGTGGGGCGGCAATGTGATCGCCTGCCCGCCGGGGCGACATCAGGTCGTCACCTGGGCCGACGGAGCGTTCGGCCAACTGGGAACCAGTCGGCTGGAGGTCGATCTGGCCGACGGGCAGACGCTGACCGTGTATTACCGGGTGCCGGCCGGCAGTCGCGGCCGTGCGGTCTTGTCGGTGAACCGCCCACGGACCGGCCTTCGTCTCGCCGTCGGTGTCGCCGCCGGTGCGCTGGTGGCGGCCGTCGCCATCCTCGCCGTCGTCATCAGGTCGAGGTGAGGCGGGGCGCGGGCTCGGCGAAGCCGTTGAACAGCGCCAGCAGCTGATCGACCAACTCCGGGCCCAACGGCGCGTGGTCGACCAGCAGCCGGTGGTAGATCGGCGCGAACAGCAGGTCGATCGTCGCCTCGACGTCGATCTCCGGCCGTACCTCGCCGGACCGGATGCCGCGGCGCAGGATGTCGGCCGCGACCTCGCGCCGCGGCCGATGCCAGTGCTCGCGCAGATCCCGGGCGAGCTGCGCGTCGGACTCGGCGCGGGCGGTGACGGCCCGGATCGCGGCGGCCGTCGGACCGTCGTCGGTGAAGAGCGTGATCAACGCCTGCATCTGCGCCGCAATGGCGTCCCGTGCCGAGGCGGACGGATCGTGTTCGATGCTGCTGTGTGAACGGTCCAGCAACCCGTCCAGCACGATCGCTCCCGGGGAGGACCACCACTTGTAGAGGGTTACTCGGCTGACGCCGGCCCGGGCGGCGATCGACGACATGGAGAGCGCCGCCAGCCCACCTTCGGTGACCAGGTCGACGGCGGCAGCCAGGATCGCCGTCCGGGTGCGGCTGCTGCGCGGACGGCCTGGTCCCCGTGCCGCGGGGACCGACTCTGCTGGCATGGACTCTGCGCCTCGGGTGTGATCTGGTGTGCTCATGGCAATCGCGGCTCCGTAAATACTGAACAGAGCGTACACTAACGGGGAAGGTGTCGCCCGGTGACTGCGGGCCGCGGCGTTGCGTTCCATGATCGACAGCTCGATCATGTCCGACAAGCGGAGGTGTCTGATGACGACGGTCGCGGAGAACATCGTTGCCCACCTGAAGGCCGCCGGGGTCCAGCGGATCTTCGGCATCCCGGGGGATTCGCTGAACGGGTTGACCGACGCACTGCGCAAGGACGGCAGCCTGGACTGGATGCACGTCCGGCACGAGGAGGCAGCGGCGTTCGCCGCTGCTGCCGAGGCCGAGCTGACCGGCGAGCTCGCGGTCTGCGCCGGCAGTTGTGGACCCGGCAACCTGCATCTGATCAACGGGCTGTACGACGCCCACCGCAGTCGGGTCCCGGTGCTGGCGATCGCCGCTCAGATCCCCAGCGTCGAGCTCGGCGGCAACTACTTCCAGGAGACCCGACCGGAGCAGTTGTTCGCCGACTGCAGCTCCTATTGCGAGCTGGTGTCGACCCCCGATCAGATGCCCCGGGTGCTGCAGATGGCGATGCGGTCGGCGATCGAGAACCGGGACGTCGCGGTGGTGGTGATCCCGGGCGACGTCGCCCTGGCCGAAGCGGTCTCCAACCAGGTGCAGGCCATCACGCCGACCCGCTCGCGCGTCATCCCGTCCTCGGCCGAGCTCGATCAGGCTGCCGCGATCCTCAACGGCGGCAAGAAGATCACCATCCTGGCCGGCGCCGGGACGGCCGGTGCGCACCAGGAGTTGATCAATCTCGCCGACCGGCTGGCGGCCCCGATCGTGCACCCGCTGCGCGGCAAGGAGCACGTCGAGTACGACAACCCGTACGACGTCGGGATGACCGGGCTGATCGGTTTCGCCTCCGGTTACCGGGCGATGGAGAGCTGTGACACGTTGCTGATGCTCGGCACCGACTTCCCGTATCGTCAGTTCTTCCCGGCGAAGGCCAAGATCATCCAGGTCGACCTGCGCGGTGATCAACTCGGTCGACGGACCCGACTTGATCTTGGTCTGGTCGGTGACGTCAAGGACACCGTCGAGGGCCTGCTGCCGCGGTTGACCGAACATGCCGATCGCAAGCATCTGGACTCCGCCGTCGAGCACTACCGCAAGACCCGCCGCAAACTCGATGATCTGGCCACCGATGATCATGGCCGCAGCCCGCTGCACCCGCAGTACGTCGCCCGGATGGTCGACGAGACCGCCGCCGAGGACGCGGTGTTCATCCCCGATGTCGGTTCGCCGGTGGTCTGGGCGGCCCGCTATCTGACGATGAACGGCCGCCGCCGACTGATCGGGTCGTTCAACCACGGGACGATGGCCAACGCGCTGTCGCATGCGATCGGTGCGCAGTCGATCGACCGGGATCGTCAGGTGGTCGCGCTGGCCGGCGACGGCGGACTGGCGATGCTGCTCGGCGAGTTGATCACCCTCAAGCAGCTCGATCTCCCGGTCAAGGTGGTCGTCTTCAACAACTCCTCGCTGAACTTCGTCGAGCTGGAGATGAAGGCAGCCGGCTTCGTCACCTACGGCACCGGACTGGACAATCCGGACTTCGCCCAGGTCGCCGAGGCCGTCGGCATCAAGGGCCTGCGGGTGGACAAACCGAAGCAGCTGAAGAAGGCGCTGCAGGAGGCCTTCAGTCATGACGGACCGGCGCTGGTCGACGTCCAGACCGTCCGACAGGAGCTGACCATCCCGCCGGCCATCACCGCCGAACAGCTGAAGGGTTTCACCCTCTATGCGATCCGTACGGTGATGTCCGGCCGCGGCGATGAACTCCTCGACCTGGCCACCCAGAACCGCCGCCAACTCTTCTGATCTGCGGGTGACGGTGTTGTCGGCGGGGGATGACAGGATGGTGCCATGGCGCGGGCGGTGCAGGTGTACGGGCGGGCGGTGCTGATCAGCGGACCCGAGGGTTTGCTGGCCGATCGCGCCGTGGCAGAGCGGCTTGCCGTTGCCCGCAAGGACGACCCCGAGGTGGAGATCTCCCAGGTCGAGGGCGGGACGCTGGACGCCGGCACGCTGGCCGAGATCACCAGCGCCTCGTTGTTCTCCAGCCGTCGGGTTGCCGTGATCAGGGATCTGGGTTCGGTGTCGGCAGACCTGCATGCCGAGATCGTCACGTTGGCGACCCAGCCACTGGAGGACCTCGGACTGCTGCTGGTGCACCCAGGAGGCAACAAGGGCAAGGGGCTGCTGGACAAGCTGAAGAAGGCCAAGATCGAGGTCGTCGACTGTCCGACCATGAAGACCTGGGATCTGCCGAAGTTCGTAGCGGCCGAAGCCCGGCGAGCCGGTGCGACGATGGAACCGGAGACCACCCAAGCGGTGGTCGACGCGGTCGGCCACGACCTGCGGTCACTGGCCTCCGCGGTGTCCCAGTTGGCTTCCGACAGTGACCAGCGGGAGATCCCCCGGGCCCTGGTCCAGCGCTATTTCGGTGGCCGGGCCGAGGTGACCAGCTTTGCCGTCGCCGATGCCGCGCTGGCCGGTCGTGCCGGGCAGGCGATGGAACAGCTGCGGTGGGCGCTGTCCACCGGCGTCGCACCGGTGCTCGTCACCAGCGCGCTCGCGTCCGGACTGCGCAGTCTCGGCAAGTACGTCGCCGCCGGAGGCGGGATGCGGGATGCCGATCTTGCTCGGGAGATCGGGGTGCCGCCATGGAAGTTGAAGACCCTGCGGGCGCAGTCCCGTGGTTGGGACGAACGCGGTGTCGCGCACGCGCTGCGATCGGTGGCGGTGGCTGACGCCGAGATCAAGGGCGCCGCCGATGACGCCGAGTTCGCGTTGGAACGGGTCGTGCTCTCGGTCGCCCGCGGCCACGGCCGCTGAGCGGTCACAGGCACGCAAAAATCCCGGCCCCCGTACGAGGGGACCGGGACAATGCCGAGTTGGGATCAGCCGAGCTTGGCGGCCTGGGACGCGATCGCCGACTTGCGGTTCGCGGCCTGGTTCTTGTGGATGACGCCGTTGCTGGCAGCCTTGTCGAGCTGACGGGTCGCGGCCCGGGCAGCCTCACGTGCCTTGTCGGCGTCGCCGGCCGCGGCGGCCTCGCGGAACGCGCGCACGGAGGTACGCAGCGACGACTTGGCGGCCTTGTTGCGCTGACGCGCTGCCTCGTTCGTCTTGATCCGCTTCATCTGGGACTTGATGTTCGCCACGTGGCAAGCCTCTGACATCTCGAAGTTGGTGGTGGAACGCGATCGATGGGAACCCACCGGACGCGACAGTCAACGATATCAGCGCCCTCCGGGCGGGACAAATCGCAGAACCGTCGAGGTCACCCGGCAGCCGACCGCGGATCCAGGATCACCACATCCTCGCCGTCCAGGTCGAGGCGGTCGGTGACGGTCCGCCCGGTCAGCAGGTCCCGCCAGCTGCCGGGTGCCGGCACCGAGGTGGTCGTGCTGGCGTGATTGATCACGAACAGCAGCCGGCCGCGCCGGACCGCTTCGATCCCGGAGGGGAGGTCGGGCAACACCGGCCGGACATCGCGTTCGGCGAGCACAGCGCCGAGCAGCCGCGCCAACTGCTCCGGGGCCGGGACGGTGCCGACGTACCACGCCGTACCCGACCCGGAACGATGCCGCAGCACCGCGGGCAGCCCATCGACGGGCCCACCGCTGAACGACGCGATCACCTCGGCGCCCTCGGCTCGCAGTTGTTCGGCCCAGATCGTCACCGGCCCGTTGCCGAGCAGGTCGGACTCGATCCGCAGTTCGTCGGCGTCGGGCAGCGGCAGCCACTGTTCGCCGCTGGCGCCGATCAGGTCGGTCAGTCCGACCGGGAACCTGCCGCGTCGGACGTGGCCGTTGCGATCGGCGACGCCGGCGAACGGGCCGAGCACCAGGGCGCCGCCGTCGGCGACGTAACCGCGCAGATTGGCCTGGGCCGCATCGTCGAGCAGGTACGCCGACGGCGCCAACACCACCCGATAGCGGGACAGATCGTCGCCGCTGCCGACGATGTCGGCGCTGACTCCTCTTTCCCACAGCTGTCGATACCAGGCCTTGAGCTGGGCGTGGACCTGGAGCCGGTCGGACGGGACGGTCTCCTCCTCGGCGGCCCACCAGCTCGACCAGTCGAAGACGATCGCCACGTCGGCGTGCACCCGCTGGTCCAGCACCGGCCGGAGGGTACGAAGTTCCTGACCGTGCGCGACGACGGCGCGCCACCGCTCGGAATCCTCGCCGGCGTGCGGCACCAGGGCCGCGTGGAAGCGTTCGGTCCCGGCGGTGGAGGCCCGCCATTGGAAGTAGCAGGATCCGTCGGCACCCCGGCCGATCGCCCGCAGCGATTCCAGCCGGGTCCGTCGCACTGACTTCGCGACGTTGTGGCCGCGCCAGTTCACCGCTCCCGATGCCTGCTCCAGATACATCCAGCCGCGGTCGCCGCCCAGGGTACGCATCAGATCGTTGCTCAGCGACGCCTCGACGATCGAGTCCGGGTCGTTCGGGTCGGGGTAGTTGTCGTCGGCAATGATGTCCAGCTCCGGCGCCCACTGCCGGTAGTCGGCACCGGGATAGAAGCGCATCAGGTTGGTGGTCACCGGCAGATCGGGGCGCCGCTCGATGATCATCGTCCGCTGATCACGGTAGAGATCCAGCAACTGATCGGAGATGAAGCGCCGGAAGTCCAGCCGCTGCGACGGATTGATCACGTACGGCGCCCGTCGCGGCGGGATGATCTCCGCCCAGTCGCTGTAACGCTGGCTCCAGAAGGTCGTCCCCCAGGCGGCGTTCAGCGCGTCCAGGTCGCCATAGCGGTCCTGCAACCAGGACCGGAAACGTTCGGCGCACAGGTCGCAGTAGCACGGGGTGCCGTACTCGTTGCCGACATGCCACATCGCCACCGCCGGATGATCGGCGAACCGGTCCAGCAGTTCGGTCACGATCCGGCGGGAGTGCTCGCGGTAGACCGACGAGCTGGCGCAGTAGTGGTTGCGTGCCCCGTAGCCGAGCCGGATGCCGTCTCGGTTGACCGGCAGTGACTCCGGCCAGCGGTGCCCCATCCACGGCGGCGGCGAGGCGGTCGGGGTGGCCAGGTCGATCGCCACGTCGTGCTCGGCCAGCAGCTCGATCACCTGCTGCAGCCAGCCAAAGGTGAACCGCCCCGGTTCCGGCTCCAGACTGGCCCAGCTGAACACTCCGACGGTGGCCAGGTTGACCCCGGCCTGCTGCATCAGTCGGGCGTCCTCGATCCAGACCTCTGGGCTCCACTGTTCAGGGTTGTAGTCACCGCCGTACAGGAATCCGAGACGATCGGTGAGGGTGGCCAGTCCGGGCCGAGGGGATGGCGTCGACATGCATCCGTCCTGAATCGATGGCGTGGGACTGCATTATCCCGTGCCGACCCGGCGGACGAACCGGAGCATCGCATCGGCGGACAGCTGTTGCCAAGTGCGGATGGTCGGCAGCCCCGGTGATGCGGGCCGGCGAGAGGCGCTGTGCAGGAAGACGGCCCAGGATCCGATCAGGCCGAAGCGGAGCCGCTCGGGCGCCGCAGCGCAGGCCGGGTGGGTGGCCAGCAGCTCGACGATGTCGAGCTCGCCGCCGTCGCCACGGTCGGCGCCGGACGCGATCATGTCGGTCACCAGGAAGACCGGGTCCAACCAGCCGACAGCGCGCCGGGCATGCGCCCAGTCCACGAACCAGGGCTCTCCGCTGCTGGTGATCATGATGTTGTCGGCGCGCAGGTCGAAATGGCACAGGGTGTCGCCGGGCAATGCGGCCTGCAGCTCCTGCTCGACCATGATCAACTCGTCGAGCCGCTCGGTGATCCAGGGATCGTCCAGCCACGGATCGTCGTCCGCGTCGGCCAGCCGCTGCCAGCCGCCGAACATGTCGACCATCGTCTCGGTGGCACCCGGCTCGTCGGTCCACGGCGCCGGGGTCAGTTGCTGGCTCAGCCGAAGACACAGATCCAGGCACCGTACGGCGTCGGCGCGGCTCCACGGATGGGCCGGTGGTGTGCCGTCGAGCAGCGGGAAGGTGATCGCGATCCAGGCCTGTTCGGTGCCGGTTCGATCATGGACTCCGAACTCCTTCGCGCCGGTCGGCTTGAGGATCCCGGGCAGCCGCGGCAACCGCAGCCCGCGGTCACGCTCGTTGCGGTAGATCCGCAGGGAGTCGGCGTTGATCGCCGCAGTGACGGCCTTGACGAACAGGCCGTCACCGGAGGCGGTCTGCACGGTAGCTGCCACGCCGGGTGAGAAGCCGCCCCGACGATCGATGATCTCCGACACCGGTCCGGGAAGCTGATCGGCGACCCAGTCACGGACCTCGGCCGGCAGCTGCGCGTACGGGATCCGGACGCCGGCGGCGTAGCTGGCCGGCAGTGTGCTTTGCGCGGACGACGTCTGGTCGATGCTCATGATCGTTCCATGATCGACATGTCCACCGGTGGACGGCAACCGATATTCCCCTGGCCGTCCCGGGTGGAGCTGACATCGGTCGTGCTGTCGAGATGGCGGCTGCTGGTTCGACGTAGGGGAAAGAGCAGGTCACCGTCGACAGCACAGGAGCTTGAGATGCAGTATCCACGGGCACTTCGGCCCTTGTCCGTATCTACCTACCGCTGGCTGGCGTCGGCCCTGGTCGCTTCCCTGATCGGTTCCGGTCTGTGGGTGGTGGCGATGGTCTGGCAGATCGTCGCGATCGGCGGCGGCGCCGGCGAGCTGTCGCTGGCAGCCGGCGGTTCCGCCGTCGGAATGCTGCTGACCATCCTGCTCGGCGGAGCGTTGGCCGATCGGGTGCCGCAACGCCGGATCCTGATCGTCGTCGAGTCGACCAGAGCCGTCACCGTCGGCGTGATCGCGCTGCTGTCGTTGACCGGGACGGTGCAGGTCTGGCAGATCGCTGCCGTCGCCCTGGTGATGGGCGCGGTCGGTGGTCTCTACTATCCGGCCTACACCGCCTTGCTGCCACAGATCCTGCCCGCCGATCAGTTGCTGGCCGCCAACGGCTTCGAGGGGATGACCCGGCCGGTGTTGGCCCAGGCTGCCGGTCCCGCTGCGGCCGGTGCCCTGATCGCGAGCAGCTCGCCGGGGGCCGCGATCGCGGCCAGCGCGTTGACCGGAGTTGCTGCCGTGCTCTGCATCCTCCGGCTGCCGCATCTCGCCCAGGTTTCGGCAACCGCCGGGACCGCGTCGAGTGGCCCGGCCGTGGTCGCCCTGCTGCGGGATGTCCGCGATGGCTTCGGCTATATGGGAAAGACACCGTGGCTGCTGGGAACATCGGTCTTCGCCTCGTTGATGATCATGGTCGTGATGGGACCGTTCGAGGTGTTGGTGCCGTTTGCGATCAAGGACCAGGTCGGCGGCGGCGCCCAGCAGCACGCCTGGGTGCTGGCGGCGTTCGGGATCGGCGGTGCGGTCGGCTCCCTGGTGATCGCGTCCCTGCGACTGCCACGCCGCTATCTGACCGTGATGATCATGCTGTGGGCGCTGGGCTGTCTGCCGTTGGCGGTCTTCGGGCTCACCGACCAGGTGCTGCCGATGATCATCGCCGCCTTCGTCGTCGGTGCCGGCTTCAACGGCGGAGTGGTGATCTGGGGCACCCTGCTGCAACGCCGGGTGCCGCGGGAGATGATGGGGCGGGTCTCCAGCCTGGACATGTTCGTCTCCTCGGCGTTCATGCCGGTTTCGATGGCGGTCGCCGGCCCGGTCGGGCAGGCCGTCGGGCTGCCCGTCACCTTCCTGATCGTCGCCCTGGCCCCTGCCCTGATCGGTCTGCTGGCGATCATCGCGGCCCGGATGCCGGCCGACGAGATCCGACATCCGTTGGACACGGTCGAATCCGACGACCTCGACACGGTCGCATCGGCGACGCCGGCAGAGCAGAGTGAACTCGTCGGCGCCGCTTGCTGAGGCCGGAGCGGCCCGGCGAACCGGTTACCGTGAGGCCGGACAGCTGACTATGGCGGGCCGTCAGACGCGGGTCAGTACACCCTCGACGATCCCGCTCAGAACGGCAACGATCAGGGCAGCCACGACGGCGGAACCCGGTTCCAGGACGAGTGACAGCCCGAGCGCCAGGACCCCGAACAACACAGCACCGGAGATCGCATCGACGACGGTGTACCTGCTGCGCTCCGGGTCTCGCGCCGTTCGTGCGACCAGCGAGCCGACAACCCGCCGGACCACGTGATCGATCGTGAACGCCACCACCCAGACCCCGACCAACCGAACAGCCAGCTGCCAGATCGGCAGCGGGGCGAAACCGTCGAAGGCGGGGATCAGCGCTATCACACCGACGCCGACCGGATAGCTGATCGCCGCACTGACAACGGTCGGCCTGCTCGGCAGTCCGAGCGTCGCGATCCGTTGGAGATGGTGTCGCATCAGAAAGCCGTTGCCGGTCGTCATCCTGCCCTCGAATCGCCGTTCGGTACGTGTCAGGCCGATTCCTCGCACCGTAACAGCAGGGAGATTCACCACCCGCTCGTCGTGTGAGCCGGCGTGGGTTGTCCGGATCACCAGGCGTCGCGCTGGGCACGGGCGTGGTAGAGCAGCACACCGGCCGACACCGCGACATTCAACGAGTCCGCACGACCCAGCATCGGGATCCGGATCCGGTCGAAGCCAGACCAGTCCGGCGACACCCCGTGCCGCTCGTTGCCGATCACCAACGCCACCGGTCCGCGCAGATCGGACAGCGGGTAGGGCAGCCCGCGGTTGGCATCGGCGACCATGATCGACACCGCTCGCCGCTGCAACCAGTCGACCGCAGCGGAGGGCCGTTCGAACAGCAGTTGCGGTACGGTCAGACTGAGACCGCGACTGCCCTGGAAGACCTTGTCGCCGTCCGGGCGGGCGCGGGTGTTGGTCACGATCAGCAGATCGGCGCGGCAGGCGTCGATGGTGCGGATCACGGTGCCGAGGTTGCCGGGGCTCTGCAGGCCGTCGGCGACGACGATCAGCGCATCGTCGGGCAGGCCGAGCTGCTCGGTGTTCCATCGTGGCTGCTCGATGATCGAGATCAGGCCGTCGGGCTGATGCCGGTCTGACAGCCGTTCGATGATCTTGCCGGAGATCCGGTAGCTCCTGCCGGCCCGGGAACGGCACAGGTCCAACAGCGCATCGGCCTCGCCCGAGTGCAGCAACTCCGGCACCGAGAAGGCGGTGTCGAACTGCGCCCCGGCGTCGACCGCCGCCCGATGGGCCCAGACGCCGTCGATCAGCAGCCGGCCGGGCTGTTGGCCGCGCTTGACCGCGAGCGCTCGGCGTACGTCAGTGTGTGCCGAACCGATCTGTGTGGTCCGCGTTGCGTGTGCGGACATCGAAGGTCGTCCTCATGTCGGCATCCTCCGACCGGACGGCTGAGTTGGCAACGGGTTTTACCGGCATGGGAGGATAGGACTTCAGCCGTACCACCGACCAGACTGGAAGACGTGTCCGCACAGACCACTCGCCGTTCCGGACCTGCTGCACCGCAGCCGGGAAGCACCGACCCCTCGATCATCCGCAACTTCTGCATCATTGCGCACATCGACCACGGCAAGTCGACGCTGGCCGACCGGATGCTGCAGCTCACCGGCGTGGTCGAGGAACGATCGATGCGCGCGCAGTACCTGGATCGGATGGACATCGAGCGTGAGCGTGGCATCACCATCAAGTCCCAGGCCGTCCGGATGCCGTGGGGGGTGGGGGAGACCACCTATGTGCTGAACATGATCGACACCCCCGGCCACGTCGACTTCACCTACGAGGTGTCCCGTTCGCTGGAAGCCTGCGAGACGGCGGTGCTGCTGGTCGACGCGGCGCAGGGGATCGAGGCTCAGACGCTGGCCAACCTGTACCTCGCCATCGACGCCGATCTGCACATCATCCCGGTGCTGAACAAGATCGATCTACCCGGCGCCCAGCCGGAGAAGTACGCCGAGGAACTGGCCGGGATCATCGGCTGTGCCGTCGACGACGTCTTGAAGGTGTCGGCCAAGACCGGCGAAGGCGTACCCGAACTGCTCGATCAGATCGTCGCGCAGACCCCGGTGCCGGTCGGCAAGGCCGACGGCGAGGCCCGAGCGCTGATCTTCGACTCGGTCTACGACACCTACCGCGGCGTGGTGACCTATGTCCGCGTCGTCGACGGTCGGATCAGCCACCGGGACCGGATCCTGATGATGTCGACCAAGACCGCCCACGAGGTGCTCGAGGTCGGTGTGATCTCACCGGAGCCGATCAAGACCCCGTCGCTGGCGGTCGGCGAGACCGGCTACCTGATCACCGGGGTCAAGGACGTCCGGCAGTCCCGGGTCGGTGACACCGTGACCCTGCAGGCCAAACCGGCCGCCGAGCCATTGGGCGGCTACGCCCATCCCAAGCCGATGGTGTTCGCCGGCCTCTACCCGATCGACGGCGCCGACTACCCGGAGCTGCGGGAGTCGCTGGAAAAACTGCAGCTCAACGACGCGTCGCTGACCTACGAGCCCGAGACCTCCACCGCGCTGGGCTTCGGCTTCCGCGCCGGCTTCCTCGGACTGCTGCACATGGAGATCATCCGAGAACGCCTGGAACGGGAGTTCAACCTCGACCTGATCTCGACCGCGCCGAGCGTTGTCTACCAGGTGAAGATGGAGAACGGTGAGGAGCACACCGTCACCAACCCGTCGGAGTTTCCGACCGACGGCAAGGTGGCCGAGGTCCGCGAGCCGATCGTCCGGGCCACGCTGCTCAGCCCGAGCGAGTTCATCGGCACGATCATGGAGCTCTGCCAGGCGCGCCGCGGCGTCCAGCTCGGGATGGACTACCTGTCCGCCGACCGGGTCGAGATCCGCTACCAGTTGCCGCTGGCCGAGATCGTCTTCGACTTCTTCGACGCGTTGAAGTCGCGGACCAAGGGTTACGCCAGCCTGGACTACGAGCCGGACGGCGAACAGAGCGCCGATCTGGTCAAGGTGGACATCCTGCTGCACGGCGAGCCGGTGGACGCGTTCTCCGCGATCGTGCACCGGGACAAGGCTTACAGCTACGGCGTGGAGATGTCGAGCAAGCTGAAGGATCTGATCCCACGGCAACAGTTCGAGGTGCCGATCCAGGCCGCGATCGGCTCCCGGGTGATCGCCCGGGAGACCATCCGCGCGATCCGCAAGGATGTGCTCTCCAAGTGCTACGGCGGCGACATCTCCCGCAAGCGCAAGCTGCTGGAGAAGCAGAAGGAGGGCAAGAAGCGGATGAAGATGGTCGGCCGGGTCGAGGTCCCGCAGGAGGCCTTCGTCGCCGCGTTGTCCACCACCGAGCCTGCCAAGGAATCCAAGAAGTAGCTCCTCACAGCAGCATCTGGGCCTCGCCGCCGTCGACGTACAGCTCGCTGCCGGTCATGAAGCTCGATTCGTTGCTGGCCAGGAAAAGCGCACCGTTGGCGATCTCTGCCGGATCGCCGACGCGTTGGAGTGGAACGGCGCTGGTGAACATCTCGGCCGTGGACGCGGTCCCGCCGATGGCACCCGCCACTCCGTCCAGCCCGGGCGTGCCGGTCGGCCCCGGCGTCAGGACGTTGACCCGGATCTTCGGTGCCAGCTCGGACGCCCAGGTCCGCGCGAACTGACGCAGCGCCGCCTTGGAGGCGGAGTAGGCGCCGAAGCCGAACGTCACGCCCCGGCTGGTCGACGTCGAGCTGACGACGATGATCCGGGCATCCTCGCTGAGCAGCGGCAGCGCCTTCTGGACGGTGAACACGGTTCCCCGGACGTTGACGTCGAAGGTCAGATCGAAGTCCTCGGGGGTGATGTCCTCGATCCGCCCGACGGTGCCGAGGCCGGCGTTGGCGACCAGGACGTCCAGCCGGTGGCCGTCGTTGTTGATCTTGCTGAACAGCTGATCAAGATCATCCAACCGGGATACGTCGCCCCGGATGCCGATCGCCATCCCGCCGAGCTCGGCGACCGCCGTGTCCAAGGCGTCCTGCCGCCGCCCGGTGATGTAGGTCAGTGCACCCTCGTGGATGAAACGCCGAGCGATGGCCAGACCGATCCCTGAGTTGCCTCCGGTGACGAGTGCGACCTTTCCGTCGAGTGCTCCCATGATGATTCTCCTTGCCCAGTACGGATCCCAATTTTGACTGACTGGTCCAGTATGGGCATTCTGTACCGATCGGTCAAATAACTGGATCGGCGACTATCCTGAGGTCATGGCACGGACACGGGGCTACGACGAGGACACCGTGGTGGCGGCGGCCCAGGATCAGTTCTGGGCCACCGGCTACCGGGGGACAAGCCTGGACATGTTGCTGTCGGCGACCGGGCTCGGCAAGGGGAGTCTGTACAACTCCTTCGGCAGCAAACGGGCGCTCTACCTGCGGGCGTTCGACAGGTACTGCCACGATCAGCTGGCCGAGATCGCCGCGGGCCTCGACGGTCCGGATCACAAGGCTGCCGCCAGGTTGCGCCGCTACATCGACACCCAGATCGGCGGGCTGGGGCGGAGGCGAGGGCAGCAGGACGTGCCACGAGGGTGCTTCATCGCCAAGGCGGCGGCAGAGATGGCCGCGGAGGATCCCGAGGTCGCGGCGATCGCCACCCGGGCCCTGGAGCGGCTCGGTGACCTGCTCGCCGACTGCATCCGGGCTGCGCAACGGGCCGGGGACATCGACCCGGACCGTTCCGCGCGGGCCTTGGGACGGATGCTGCTCGTTGCCCAGCGGGGAGCCGAGGCGCTCGCGGAGGCGGGCGTCGGGTCGGCGGTGATGAAGGACGTCGCCAAGGAACTGACGTCCTCGGTGCTACCGGAGCTGTCGAGGACCTGATCGACCTCACCGTCGTCCCACGAGGCTGTGAGATCGGCGTTCGTTCATCGTGATCCGTCCGCAACGGCTACGGAACGCCTGCGGCCTAGCGTCGTACGGCACGGCCTCGAGCTACCCAGACCGACCGAGCAGGAGTGCCCATGGACCGAGTGCAGATCGACCTCGTGCAGTCCACCTTCGCCCAGATCGCACCGATCGCCGACATCGCGGCGGGGTTGTTCTACGACGACCTGTTCAACCGTGATCCGTCGCTGCGGTTGCTGTTCGCCGACGACCTCACCGAGCAGCGGCAGAAACTGATGCAGATGCTCGGTGCGGCCGTCGACGGACTGGACGACTGGGAGGCAACCGTTCCGGTCGTCCGCGCCCTGGGCGAACGGCACGCCGGATACGGCGTCCTCCCCGAACATTTCGACACCGTCGGGGCGGCCCTGATCGGCACCCTGGAGAAGGGCCTCGGCGAGGACTTCACCCCGCAGGTCAAGGACGCCTGGGAGCGGTGTTACGGATTGGTCGCCGGCGAGATGCGCAGCGTCCTGGGCGCCGCTGCCGGATGACGTCGTCGATCCTCGGCCCGGCGAGCGTCAGCTGAAGTCCAGACCGCCGGTCCGGGTCCGTTTCAGTTCGAAGAAGTGCGGGTTGCCGGCCAGCAGCACCGCGCCGTCGAACATGTCGAGCGCTGCCTGCCCGCGCGGAATCGCGTTCAGCACCGGACCGAAGAAGGCGACGCCGTTGACGTGGATCGTCGGGGTGCCGACGTCGTCACCGACCGGGTCCATCCCCCGATGGTGGGACTTGCGCAGTTCCTCGTCGTAGTCGGTGCTGTCGGCAGCCGCGGCCAACTCGGCGGGCAGTCCGACCTCGGCCAGGGACTCCTTGATCACCCGGTCGTAGTGGTCGTCGCCGTGCTCCTTCTTGTAGCCCTGGTTGTGGATTCGGGTCCCCATTGCGGTGTACAGGTCCCGGAGCACGTCATCGCCCTGCTGCTGCGCGGCCGCGATCGCGACCCGGACCGGGCGCCAGCCGTCGTTCAGGCCCTTCTTGTAGCCGGCGTCGAGGTCGCGGCCCTCGTTCAGCACGGCGAGACTCATCACGCGGAACTGCAGGTCGATGTCGCGTTGTTTCTCCACTTCCAGGATCCAGCGCGACGAGATCCAGGCAAACGGACAGATCGGGTCGAAATAGAAGTCGACCTGGGGGCGATCGGTGGTGACGGTCATCAACACTCCTTGGTGGAATACAACACTCCGTGGTGCATGCCGGGCACGTTTCAACGGTAGTCGACGCAGCGGACCCGTTGCGCCGGTCCCACCCTGCGAACGGTCCGCCCAGTAGGGTCTGCCCATGGCAACTGAGCAGGCGAGGACGACCGACGACGGGGCAGGCACCGCCGATCGGTCCGGGGTACCCCTCCCACTGTGGGGCGTGCTGGTGGCGGCAGGGCTGGTGATCCTGTGCGCCGGCCTGCGAGAGGTCGCCGACATCATCGCGCCGATCTTCCTGATGGTCACCCTGGTGATCACGGTCCATCCGCTGCGCAAGGTGCTGCTCCGCTGGCACTTCCCCAACTGGCTGGCCAGTCTGCTGGTGCTGATCGTGATCTATCTCATGATGGCCGTCATCCTCGGCGCGGTCGCGTTGTCGGTCACTCAGCTGGCGCTGCAGCTGCCCAACTATCAGAAGGCGTTCGAGAGCCTGTACGACTGGGCGCTCGGGACGCTGCGACAGTTCGGGGTGGACACCAGCGACTGGCGCGGAATGCTGTCCAAGATCGACATCGGCAGCTTCACCGGCGCCGCGCAGGGTGTACTGGCCGGGGTGACATCGGCCTTCTCGCTGGTCGGTTTGATGGCGCTGACGGTGATCTTCCTGGCATTCGACGGCGCCGGCGCCCGAGCCCGGATGCTGATCGTCCGCCGGCTGAAGCCGGGTGTCGCCGACGCCTTCGCCGACTTCGCCCACCGGGTCCGCAGCTACTGGATCGTCACCACCGTCTTCGGCCTGATCGTGGCCGGCTTCGACGTGATCGCGCTGTTGATCATGGGCGTGCCACTCGCTCTGACCTGGGGTGTGCTGGCGTTCGTCTCCAACTACATCCCCAACGTCGGGTTCATCATCGGGCTGATCCCGCCGGTCGTGATCGCGCTGCTGGAGAGCGGGCCCGGAATGGCGCTCGCGGTGGCGATCACCTATGCGGTGATCAACTTCTTCATCCAGACCCTGATCCAGCCCCGGTTCACCGGCGACGCGGCCGGGATCAACGCCACCATCGCGTTCATCTCGCTGATCTTCTGGGCCTCGATCCTCGGCCCGCTGGGCGCGCTGCTGGCGGTGCCGGCGACCCTGTTCGTCAAGGTGGTGCTGATCGACCATTCCCCGAATGCCCGCTGGTTCGGCGCCCTGATCAACTCCGACAGTGACGACAAACCCAAGCCGAAGAAGCGCAAACGGTCCAAGCCGACACCGCCGGCGGTCTCGGTGGAGGGCGGCTGATTGAAAGCTGCCGGGGCGGCCCGTAGAGTCACCGCAGTGACCACCTCCGCAGCGCCCGACCGGGCCGACATCGGCATCATCGGCGGGACCGGCTTCTACAGCTTCCTCGACGATCCGCAGGTCGTCGAGGTCGACACCCCGTTCGGTCGGCCGAGTGCACCGATCTCGATCGGTGAGGTCGGCGGCCGGTCGGTCGCGTTCCTGCCCCGGCACGGGGAACGGCATCAGTTCGCGCCGCATCGGGTCAACTACCGGGCCAACCTCTGGGCGTTGCGCTCGGTCGGCGTCCGGCAAGTGCTCGGCCCGTGTGCGGTCGGCTCACTCAAACCCGAGCACGGTCCCGGGACGTTCGTCGTCCCTGATCAGGTGGTCGATCGGACCTGGGGGCGCGAACACACCGTCTACGACACCGAAGGTCCGGTCGTGCACGTCGGCTTCGCCGATCCCTATTGCCCGCGGGGGCGGGCGACCCTGTTGAACAACGCCTCACCCGAGACCGGGGTGCTGGTCGACGGCGGAACACTGGTGGTGATCAACGGTCCACGCTTCTCCTCCCGCGCCGAATCGCAGTGGCATGCCGCCGCCGGCTGGTCGGTGGTCGGGATGACCGGCGTACCGGAGTCCAGCATCGCCCGTGAGTTGGCGATGTGCTACTCGACGGTCTGCCTGGTGACCGATCACGATGCCGGCGTCGAGGGCGGGGAGTCGGTGTCCCACGTCGAGGTGGTCCGGCAGTTCGGCGCCAACATCGATCGGCTCAAGAGTCTGTTGCGCGACGTGATCTCGACCCTGCCGGAGCCGGAGACCGACGAGGAGGCGACCTGCGCCTGCCGGCGCGCCCTGGACGGGATCGAACTCCCGATCACTCTTCCGTGAGGTCGCCGTTCTCCAGATCCCGTCGGATCCGGGCCTCGATGCCGGCATAGTGCCGGACGATCATCGCCCGCGCGACCTCGACATCGCCGGCGAGGACAGCGTCGGCGATGGCGGCATGATCATCCACGATCAGCGTCGGTTCCCGATGCGGGCTGGCCGGCGCCGCCCGGTGATAGGCCTGCCAGAACAGGTCGAACAGCTGCAACAGCATGGCGTTGCCGAGGTCGACATACAGCAGCTGATGGAACGCCCGGTCCAGATCGATCAGGCCCTCGCCGCGGGACACCGCCTCCCGCATCGCCCGGACCAGCTGCCGCAACTCCTCGCGGTGGCCCTTGGACAGGGTGCCGATCGCGTCGCCGATCAGAGCGGTCTCCAGGGTCTTGCGGAGCCCGACCAGATCGGCCAGCGCCCGTGGCCCGCGCATCAAACCGTACGGCAGGTGGTCCAGCAACGGTTCGAAGGAAAAATCGCGGACGAAGACGCCGCTGCCACGCCGGGTCTCCAGCACGCCGGTCGACTCGAGCGCCTTGACCGCCTCCCGGACCGAGTTCCGTCCGACACCGAACAGCCGGGCCAGCTCCGCCTCCGGCTTCAACGGGTCACCCGCCCGGAGCCCTTCGCGGACGATGAAATGGCGGATCTCGTCCTGAACACTCTTGTGCAGCGGTGCCGTCCGGAGCGAGGTCGGCGGCAGCTGCGGAACCGCAGGTTCGGAGCGACGGGTGGGGGGAGTGCCCATGACTGACCTCGTTCTCTCGGGCGGTTCTCCCGAGCGCGGCGACTTGTAGGATATCCTGCAGCGAAGCTCCGGGTAGGTCGTTGTCGGGGGATGCGGCCTACCCGGTACCTTCGGGTGGAGGCTACGCGAGACCTGCCGGTCCCTGATCGAGGCCCTGATCAAGGGTGGCCAGTCCCTGCTCGAGAGTCACCTGTGGCCGCCAATCGAGCAGCCGACGGGCTGCCGAACTGTCGGCGGTGATGTGCCGGACGTCACCCAGCCGATAGTGCCCGGTGATCACCGGAGCGGGCCCGTTCATGATCATCGCCATCCGCGCCGCGACCTCACCGATGGTGGTGATCGTGCCGGAGCCGATGTTCAACGCGGTGTAGCCGGTCAGACCGGGAGCCTGCAGTGCGGCCACCGTTGCCGCGGCGACATCGTCGACATGGACGAAGTCACGACGCTGTCCGCCGTCCTCGAACACCGACGGGGCACGACCGGCCAGCAGTGCCGACCGGAAGATCGCTGCCACTCCCGCGTACGGGGTGTCCCGTGGCAGGCCGGGCCCGTAGACGTTGTGGTAGCGCAGCCCGACCGCCGTACCGCCGGACTCCCGCGCCCAGATCGCGGCCAGCTGCTCGGTCTGCACCTTGGTCGCGGCATACACGTTGCGCGGATCGAAGCCGGTGTCCTCGGCCACCAGACCCGGCCGGAGCGGCTCGGCACAGCGCGGACAGCGCGGCTCGAACATCCCGCGAGCAAGATCATCTTCGGTGCGCGGCGGCACCGGCACCGTGCCGTGCTGCGGGCACTGGGCGGTGCCTTCGCCGTAGACGACCATCGAGGAGGCGAGGACGACCCGGCCGATCGACCGCTCGGCTGCGACGCGGAGCACCGCAGCGGTGCCGAGATCGTTGTGGCGGGCGTAACCGTCCAGGTCGGACAGGTCGACACCGAGCCCGACCTTCGCCGCCAGGTGGATGATGGCGTCCTGCCCTGCGGTGGCAGCCCGGAGTCGATCGACGTCGACGATGTCGTCCCGCGGATCGGTCGCCAGGTCGTAGCTGGTCGACCGGTGCCCGCCGGCCGCCAGGGCCCGCAGCACCGCCGATCCGATGAAGCCCGCACCGCCGGTGACCAACACCCTCACCGGGCCGCCTCCGGGGCGGGCAGTTGGACGTCGAAGCGGCAGCCGAGATCGGCGTTGGAGACCGCGATCCGGCCGCGATGGGACTCCACCACGCCGCGGGCGATCGCCAGACCGAGGCCGGCACCGTCCGCGCTGCGCGCCCGGTCACCGCGCCAGCCGGCGTCGAACACCTTCGGCAGATCCTGTTCCGGGATACCGCCACAGCCATCGGTGACCGCGACCTCGAGGGCACCGTCGTCGCTGCGGCCGGCCGTGATCATCACCACGCCACCGGGTGCGGTGTGCCGGATCGCGTTGGCGATCAGGTTGCCGATCGCCCGGACCAGGGCGTCGGCGTCGCCGCTGATCGCCAGCCGATCCTGCTCCGGCACCTCCAGCCGCAGCGTGACGTCGGCCTGGTGGGCCACCGGCTCGGCTTCGTCGACCAGGTCGGTGATCAACTCGGTCAGCGCCAGCATCCGGTGTTCGCGGGTCGCCGGACCACCCTGCACCCGGGACAGCTCGAACAGATCGCCGACCAGGGTGTCCATCCGGCCGACCGTCGCCTGGATCTGACGCATCGCCAGCGGCACGTCGGCGATCATGTCGTCCTCCAGCGCTTCGGCCATCGCCCGCAGGCCGGCCAACGGCGTCCGGAGGTCGTGGGAGAGATGGCGGACCAATTGTTGCCGCGCCCGCTGCGCGGCCTGCTCCCGTTCTCGTGCCTCGGCCAACCGTGCCCTGGTGCTGTCCAGCTCGGTGAGCACGCTTGCCAGCTCGGCCGGCAACCCGGGGTCGGCCGGCGTGCTGTCCTGGCTGACCGCGAGCCGGGAGATTCCGGCGCCGAGGTGGGAGGCGCCGGCGACGATCCGCCGGGTGACCAGCAGCGCCAGACCGGTGGCCAGCACGAAGGAGACCGCAAGGGCGAACAGGATGACGCCGCTGTCGTGCCGGGACAGGAACATCCGCCAGACGTTGATGATCACAGTCACCGCCACGGCGACCACCGGGGTCAGGGCGGCGATGATCAACTGATAGCGGATCGACGCCCGCCGGGTGAGCCGCAACGCGACCAGCGCGGCACCGCAGACGACCAAGCACCCGATGATCGTCATCGCGGCGATGATCAACAGATCGCTCATCGCAGCTCGTCCTCCCGTGCCACCCGATAGCCCTCACGTCCGACGGTCAGCACCAGTTTCGGCTCCGACGGGTCGTCCTCCACCTTCTGCCGCAGTCGGCGGACATGCACGGTGACGGTCGAGTTGTCGCCGAAGTCCCATCCCCAGACGCGATGCATCAGCGCCGACTTGCTGAAGGTCTCGCCCGGGTGCCCGGCGAGGAACGCCAGCAGATCGAATTCCCGACTGGTCAGGTTGACCTGGTTCCCGTCCCGGGTCACGATCCGGGCGGCCTGGTCGATCTCCAGGTCGGCCACCCGCAGCGTCCGGTCCAGCAGTTTGGCTCCGCCGAGCTGTTCGGCACGGCGGAGCAGGGCCTCGATCCGGAGCACGATCTCCCGCGGGCTGAGTGGTTTGACCACGTAGTCGTCGGCGCCGACCTCCAGGCCGATCAAGCGGTCCTGCTCGTCACCGCGAGCGGAGATGATGATCACGGCGGCGCGATCGCCGGCCGCCCGGCGGCGGCGCAACACCTCCAACCCGGACAGGGTCGGCAGCATCACGTCCAGCAGCACGACGTCCGGCGGTTCGCGCTGCCAGCTCGCGTACGCCTCCGCGCCGTCGTGGACGACGCTGACCTGATGCCCGGCGCTGCCGACGTAGTTCGCCAGCACATCGCCGAGCATCTGGTCGTCTTCGATGATCAACACCCGTGCAGCCACTCCGTCAGCCTACGGCCGGTCGACACCGGCCCGGTGCCGACGACGCCTCGCCAGCACCGCCGTAAGCGAACCGAAAGCGGTCGTGCATGGTGGATCAGGGCCGCGGCTGTCTAGCGTCGATGACCATGACGACCGCATCGGATCCGGTGCAGGTGATCCTGCCCTGTCTCAACGAGGCTGCCGCGCTGCCGGCGGTGCTGGCCCGGCTGCCCGCGGGCTATCACGCACTGGTGGTGGACAACGGCTCGACCGACGGTTCCGCGACCGTTGCCCGTGATCATGGTGCCGCCGTGGTGAGCTGCGGACAGCGGGGCTACGGCGCCGCCTGCCATGCCGGGCTCGAGGCGGCCACCGCACCGCTGGTCGCGGTGATGGACGCCGACGGCACGCTCGATGCCGCCGAGCTGCCCCGATTGACTGCACCGGTGCTGGCCGACGACGCCGACCTGGTGATCGGCGCCCGGGAGCCGACCGACGCGTCGGCCTGGCCATGGCGGCTGCGCTGGGCCAACCGCCGGCTCGCCGGACAGCTCCGGCGGCGGACCGGGGTGCCGCTGGTCGACCTCGGACCGATGCGGGTCGCCCGACGGGACGCACTGCTGACCCTCGGGCTGCGGGACCGCCGCTCGGGCTATCCGGCCGAGACCGTGATCAATGCCGCCGCAGCGGGCTGGCGGATCGAGCAGGTACCGGTCGGGTACGCACCCCGGATCGGGCGGTCGAAGGTGAGTGGTACGCCGCTCGGTGCGCTCCGTGCGGTGATCGACATGAGTGGGGCGATCCGTCGATGATCATGGGAGTCGCCGAGCCGACAGCAGCGGTGCCGGCGTCGACCGACACCGATCGGGCCGAGACGATCATCGTGCTGGCCAAGGAGCCGCTGCCCGGCCGAGCCAAGACCCGGTTGCAGACGAGGTTCACGCCCGACGAGGCCGCCGAGCTCGCCGCTGCAGCACTGAACGACACGCTGCAGGCGGTCCGTGCCAGCGGCGTACGACGCCGGATCCTTGCCTGGGCGGGGAATCCCGGCGGCTGGCAGGACGGATTCGACGTCATCGACCAGGGCGGCGGCGGGCTCGATGATCGGCTTGCGCTGGCCCTCGACACCGCCATGGTCGCCGATCCGGGCCGACCCGTGCTGCTGATCGCGATGGACACCCCGCAGCTGACACCGGAGCTGCTCAACGTCTCCTGGGACGGTGCCGATGCCGTCCTCGGGCTCACCGACGACGGCGGCTACTGGGGGATCGGGCTGCGACACGGGCCGTCCCGCCCGGTGTTCGCACAGATCCCGATGTCGACCGAGCGGACCGGCGCGGCCCAGCTGTCCCGGTTGCTGGACCTGGGCTACCGGGTCAAGCTGCTGCCACCTCTCCGCGACGTCGACACGCCGACGGACGCGGCCGAGGTCGCCGAACAGTTCCCGTGGCTGCGGTTCTCCGCCGCCCATCGGCGGCTGACCTCACTCCGACCGGAGATGCAGTCACTCGCCGAGACCCGGATGATCTTCGATCACGCCTACACCGGTAGGTCGTTGACGGCGGTCAGCGCCACCGGCACCGACCCGTTGCGGATCGATGATCAACTCTGGCAACACCCGGCCGACGACGCGGATCGTTTGGTGGTGGCCCGCAGTCAGCCGCCGGTGATCGACCTCGGCTGCGGGCCCGGTCGGATGGTCACCGCGCTGGTCCAGCACGGCCGCGCCGCGCTCGGCGTCGATCTGTCCGGCGCGGCCGTTGCGTCGAGCCAGCGCAACGGTGGGCCGGCGCTGCGTCGGGACCTGTCCGGGCCGTTACCCGGTGAGGGCCGCTGGGAGACCGTGCTGCTGATGGACAGCAACATCGGCATCGGCGGCGACGTCGACGCGCTGCTGCGACGATGCGCCCGGCTCGCCGTGTCGGGCGGACTGATCATCTGTGAGACCGACCCCGATCCCGATGCGGACGAGCTGCACGAGGTGCTGCTGCGATCCGGACCGGTCGCCGGCACCGTGCGCTGGGCCCGGATCGGCGCCACAGCCCTGATCCGCCGCGGACAGGCGCTCGGCCTGATCGTGACCGAACGGTGGACCGCCGACGGCCGTGTCTTCGTCGCCTTCCGGACGCTGTGACGGAAGCCTCTGACGATGACACTCCTGCGCGGAACCCGGCCGCCGGCCTCGACCACCGACACCGGTGGCCGGCTGCGGTCGAAAGCGGTGATCGTGACGGCCACGTTGATGATCATGGCTATCGACCTCGGTGTGATCGGGCTGCGTCGGCTGGAGTTCGCCCGGCTGGGTCTGTTCGTCGGCGTGTTGATCTTCGGGATCATCGTGGTCCTGCTGCGGGGCCGGGCGGCGAGCCTGTCCCGGCGCGCAGTGATCATCATCGCCGCGGCCTGCCAGCTGCCCGGCCTGGTCTCGGTGCCGGTGCTCAGCGACGACGCCTACCGCTATGTCTGGGACGGCCGGGTGCAACTCGCCGGGATCGATCCCTATCGGTATCCACCGTTGTCCGGTGCACTGGCGTTCCTGCGGGACCCGATCCTGTTCCCACCCGGAGCAGAGCTACCGGTGATCAACCGGTCCTGGGTGCACACGATCTACCCACCCGTCGCCGAGCTGTGGTTCACCGCGGTGGCAGCGATCACCCCGTGGCGGCTCGGGACGTTCGGTGTCCAACTCGGAGCCGCGGTCCTGGTGGTGATCACCGTGCTGCTGCTGACCAGGGTGCTGACCGCCGGGCAGAGCCGACGTCGGCCGGTACTGGCGTTGATCTACGGCGCCTGTCCGGCGACGACCCTGGAGGCGGCCAACGGTGCCCACGTCGACACCCTGGCGGCGTTGTTCCTGGCCGCGATGGGACTGGCGGTGCTCCACCGACGGAAATGGTTGACCGGGCTGTTCCTCGGACTGGCCGGCGCGGTCAAACTGGTGCCGTTGTTGCTGCTGCCGATCTTCCTGCGCCGAGGCCGGCGCGGTTCGCTGCTGACCGCGGTCGGGAGTTTCGCCCTCGGCTACCTGCCGCATCTGATCGCTGTCGGTGGACTGGTGGTCGGCTTCCTGCCCGGCTATCTCGCCGAGGAGGGCTTCGACGGCCGCCGCCGGTTCGCGTTGTTGATCTTGCTCCCTGAGGCCGCCCGGCTGCCGGTCGCGCTGCTGTTGGCCGCTGCGGTGGCGACGCTGGCCGTGCTGCGTACGCGTCGGGAGCCGCTGCTGCAGACCTGTTGCTGGCTCTACGGTGCCGCCTTCCTGATCGCGACACCGGCGTACCCGTGGTACCTGCTGCCGCTGATGGTGCTGGCGATCATGGCCGGCCGGCTGCGGTGGCTGGCACTCTGGCCGGCGGCGTACCTGAGCTATCTGCACGACCACAATCCGTGGCTGCAGTCCGTCGGCTACGGTCTGGCTGCCGTCGTGCTGGTCACAGCGACGCTGCTGGCTGCCCGCGACAGACGTCGGATCGCGGGCGTGAGCTAGCCTGCGGGCATGCCCTCGACGCTTCCCGACGGTGAGCCGGCGCCGCCGACCGGTGAGCTGCCCGACGCCGCCCGGTCCACGATCGCGGACACGCCGCTGAGCTTCTATCTGCACGTCCCGTTCTGCACCACCCGCTGCGGATACTGCGACTTCAACACCTACACCGCCGCTGAGCTCGGCGATGCGCCCGGCGCCAGTCGCCGCGGCTACGCCGACGCGGCGATCGCCGAAGTCGATCTTGCTCGCCGAGTGCTGGGCGACGCCGCGCCGCCGGTCAGCACGGTGTTCGTCGGCGGCGGCACCCCGACCCTGCTGCCGCCCGATGATCTTGGTCGGATGTTGGCGGCGATCCGGGACCGGTTCGGGCTGACGGCGGACGCCGAGATCACCACCGAGTCCAATCCCGAGTCGATCGACGCAGACGGTATGCGCCGGCTGGCCGATCATGGCTTCACCCGGATCTCGTTCGGGATGCAATCGGTCCGGCCCCATGTGCTGGCCGTGCTGGACCGGGTGCACACGCCCGGCCGACCCGAGCAGGCCGTCGCCGAGGCCAAGCAGGCAGGGATCGCGCAGACCAGTCTGGACCTGATCTACGGAACGCCGGGGGAGACCCTCGCCGACTGGCAGGCCAGCCTGGCCGCCGCGATCGCCGCCGGTCCCGATCACGTCAGCGCCTACTCCTTGATCGTCGAGCCTGGCACGCGACTGGCAACAAGGATCCGCAGAGGCGAGCTGCCGATGACCGACGATGATGATCTTGCCGACAAGTACGAACTCGCCGAGCAGATGCTGTCCGGGGCCGGCTACCACAACTATGAGATCAGCAACTGGGCAACGAATCCGGCGACCAAGTGTCGGCACAACCTGGCCTACTGGTACGGACACAACTGGTGGGGTATCGGTCCCGGCGCGCACAGCCATGTCGGCGGCGTCCGGTGGTGGAACGTCAAACATCCCGCGGCCTACGCCGCCCGGATCGATCAGGGGGTGTCGCCGGCCCACGCTCGCGAGGTACTGGACGTGGAGGCTCGGCGGACCGAACGGGTGCTGTTGGAGCTTCGACTGGATACCGGACTCGATGCTGCGGTGTTGACCGATCGGGAGCGGGCCCGGGTGCCGGAGCTGGTCCACCGCGGCCTGGTCACCACCGATGATGATCAACTACTGCTGACACCGGCCGGCAGACTGCTGGCCGACGGCATCGTCCGCGACCTGCTGGACTGACCGGTACTTCGACGAGTTCGGGCCCTGCGACAAGCTCAGGGCCGTGCGACAAGCTCAGGGCCCGGGGTCAGTCCCGTTGCTGGTGGTCCTGGGTGACGAAGTCGATCAACATCTCCACCTGGGTGAGCAGATCCCGTTCCAGGTCGGCCCAGCCGTTGACCCGGCCGAGGATCCGCTGCCAGGCCTTGGCGATGTCGGTCTGGGTCTCGTGCGGCCAGCCGAGGTGGTCGCAGATGCCCTTCTTCCATTCGATCGAACGCGGGATCTGCGGCCAGGCCTTGAGGCCGATCCGGCCGGGCTTCACGGCCTGCCAGATGTCGATGTAGGGATGTCCGGTGACGAAGACGAAGGCGCCGCCCTTGCCGGCCGTCACCTGGTCGACGATCCGGGACTCCTTGCTGCCGGGGACCAGATGATCCACCAGGACACCGAGCCGGCGTCCCTTCTCCGGAGCGAACTCGGCGACGATCGCCGGCAGGTCGTCGACGCCGCCGAGGTATTCCACCACCACACCCTCGTGCCGCAGGTCGTCACCCCAGACCTTCTCCACCAGCTCCGCGTCGTGCCGACCTTCGACGTAGATCCGGCTCGGCAGCGCCACCTTGGCCCGTTCGGCGGGACCGGCGACCGAACCGGAGGCGGTCCGCCCGATCGAGCCCATGCCGTCGGCGACCTTCGGTTTCAACCCCGGCGTCGACGGACCGGCCAGATGGGCCGGCACCCGCGGCGGTAGTTTCAGCGCCACCGGCTTGCCCTCCAACAGGAATCCGGGCCCGATCGGGAAGCTGCGCCGCTTGTTCTTCCGGTCCTCCAACACGACCAGCCCGTTCTCCCACCGGACCACCGCGCCGCAGTAGCCGGAGGCGGCGTCCTCCAACACCATCCCGACCTCGACCACGCAATCCGCGCTCTTGGTCATGTGGGACTTCTGCCAGCCGTTGGACAACACGTCGCCGGAGTATCGATTCACAACGAGCAACCCTACGAACGGGGTGTGCCCGACCGGCTGCACGACACGGATCTGTTGCCGGCCGACGGTGCACGGGTGCAGGCTGGTCGGCAACGAGGGGTGGGGCGATGACGGGTGTGGGCCTCCGGTTGCGCAGTGCTCGTGGCCGCTGGGTGCTGGTCGGCGCGATCGCCGGTTCCAGCCTGGCGATGCTGGACGGCAGCGTGGTCAATGTCGTGCTCGCCCCGATCAGCGCCGAGCTGGACGTCGGCTTCACCGGGCTGCAGTGGATCACCAACGCCTACACCCTGTCCTTGGCGGCGCTGATCCTGATCGGCGGCGTGCTCGGTGACCGGTGGGGCCGGCGGCGGATCTTCCTGATCGGTACGGCTTGGTTCGCGCTGGCATCGCTGATCTGCGCGGCCAGCGTCGACGAGTCGATGCTGATCGCGGCCCGCGCGTTGCAGGGCATCGGCGCGGCGCTGCTCACCCCGGGCAGCCTGGCCATCATCTCCGCTTCGTTCGACCCCGAGGACCGAGGACGGGCCATCGGTGCCTGGTCCGGTCTGGCCGGCGTCGCGACCGCCGTGGCGCCGTTCCTGGGTGGCTGGCTGGCCGACATCAGCTGGCGGCTGGTGTTCGTGATCAATCTGCCGTTGGCCGCGGTGGTCATCTGGATCGGCGTGCGGCACATGCCGGAGAGTCACGACGAGTCCGCGGCCGGTCGCCGTCTTGATCTTCGGGGTGCCGCCCTGGTGGTGATCATGCTCGCGGCGTTGACCTGGGGGCTGACCGAGGCCGGCCACGGCTGGTCCCCGCCGGTGATCGGTGCGCTACTGGTCGGTTGTGCCGCCGGAGTCGCGTTCGTGCTGGTCGAGCGGCGGGTCCGAGATCCGTTGGTCCGGCTCGGACTGTTCGCCGATCGGGTGTTCGCGGTGACCAACACCGTCACCCTGTTCATGTACGGCGCGTTGTCGCTGTACTTCCTGCTGGTGGTGCTGCAGCTCCAGCTGGTCACCGGCTGGTCCCCGCTGGCAGCCGGTGTGGCCGGGCTGCCGGTGACCATCCTGATGTTGTTGCTGTCGGCGCGGTTCGGTGCGCTCAGCGAACGGGTCGGTCCGCGGCTGCTGATGACCATCGGGACACTGTTGGCTGCCGGTGGATTCCTGCTGGGGTTGCGGATCGGACCCGACGCGAGTTATCTCACCGACGTGCTCCCGGCGGCGATCCTGCTCGGGCTCGGGCTGTCGACCGCGGTGGCGCCGCTGACCGCTGCGGCGCTCGGCGCGGCGCCGGCCGAGCATGCCGGCGCCGCGTCCGGGATCAACAACGCCATCGCCCGCAGTGCGGGTCTGCTGGCCGTCGCCGTCGTACCGGTCGCTGCCGGGTTGTCCGGAGTCGCGCCGGGGGACAGCGCCGGCTTCGCGGCGGGATACCGGCCGGCGATGATCATCGGGGCAGCCCTGTTGGTCGTCGGCGCCGCCGTCTCCTGGTTCGGGCTCGGTCGCCGGCCCGCCGTCGAGCCGGCGGACGAGCTGGTGCCGGTGCACCGGTTGAACCACTGTCCGCTGGAGTCACCGGCCGGCCACCCGGGCGGCACCGATGCCTCGACCCGATCTCGCCCCTGAGAGCGTCCGATCCGCGGCATCGGGCCGGCTCGCTCAGGCCGACGGTATCGGCCGCAGCTTGAAGATCAGGATGCCGAGATACTTGTCCATCCAGGCCTGTTTGTGCGGGTAGCGGCGGCGGGCATCCTCGGGCAGTTGGGGCTCGACCACGGTCTCGATCCACAGTCCTGCCGCACCGAAGGTGTTCAGTAGATCCGCCATCGTGTAGGGCTTCTTGGTCAGTTGGACCTGATCGTTCCAGCCGGTGTGCCGGTAGCGGAACGGCTCGGTCGAGAAGTACTCCGCCCCCAACGAGGTCCCGTTCTGCTCGGCCCGTTCGACCGCGTAGCGGATCGGTTGGGTCCTGGCCAGCAGGATGAATCCGTCGTCGGTCAGCATCGATCGGGCCGCGCGGAGTGTACGTACCGGGTCCTCGGCGTAGCCGAACGACTGGAGGAACAGCACCCGGTCGAACGTCCGACCGGCCAGCGCCGGAAGCGCATCCAGCTCGGAGAGGTCGCCGCGAACCAGCTCCAGGCCGGCCGGTGGATCGGTGAGGAAGTTGTCGCTGATGTCGATGCCGACGGCGGTGCTGGCACCCTGTTCGATGAGCTCGACGAGTTTGCCGCCGTTGCCGCAACCGGCGTCCAGCAGACTGCGACCGGCGACGTCACCCAGCAGTTCGCGTTGCGCCGGCCACTCGACGAGCCGGTCCAGGGAATCTTCCCGGGCACGTGCCTGCTCGTAATCCCCGGCCAGTGCGACCCAGGGTTGGTCCGGCTGAGCGTCGTCCGATGCCATGCGCAGAAGATATCGCTGATTTCGCAGCACCAGCGGCCGCGGCCCTGCGCAAAACGGGCAGGGTTGGGCGCAGTGCTGTTGCGTTCTTGGCGGTCGGGACGATCTCGACAGCGCTCAGGCCAGCGGCAGCGTGCTCCGGCCACCGGCGGCGGGATCGGTTGCGGCCGCGGCACGGATCTCGGCATAGCCGGCTCCGATGCCGGCTGCGACGTGGTCGGCCGGGAACGGCCAGTCGCCCTGCTCGGCGGCATCGTCCTCTCTGACACCTTCGGAGGACAGTCGCAGGATCTCGACCCGTACGGCGTCGATGGCGTTGCGCTGCTGTTCGACGAAGTCCCGATCGACCGGTTCACCATGGCCGGGCACGACGATCGTCCGCGGCCCGGTCAACTCGTGCAGCCGGTTGACCGTCCAGGACCACTCGTCGATCGCCGAATCCGGGCCGTACCAGACCGCCCCCGCATCGATCGACGGGGCGGACTCGATCAGGTCGCCGGCGAAGATCACCCCATCGAAGTCGTCGCTGCCCGGATCGGTGATGTTGATCACCAGATCGCCGCGGCTGTGGCCGACGCCGAGATGGACGATCTCGGCGACCCGCTGACCGCCCAGCTCGACCACGTCGGCGACCGAGATCAGGGTCTGCGGAAGCACCAGGTCGGCAGGGTCGACACCCATCCGGCGGGCCCGGTCGAGATTCGGGACGTCTCGCAGCGTATCGGCCAACGTCTCGTGCCCGATGCCGGCGACGTCGGTGAACGCCGCCAACCCGAAGGCGTGGTCGAAATGGTCGTGGGTGACCACGACGGCGAGCAGCGGTCGATCGGTCAGCTCGGCGATCGAGGCCGCGATGTCGGCGCCCTGGGCCGGGCTGGACCCGGTGTCGATCAGCAACGCCCCTTCGCTGCCGACCACCAGCCCGAGATTCACCGACGCCGGTTCGGCGACCATCCGGTAGACGCCGTCGGCGATCAGTTCCCACGCTCCGAGCCGGAAGTCCAGTTGCTCGGGGTGGGGCACGTCGTCGGTTCCGGCGATGTGGGCACTTTCAACCATACGATTAGACTGGCACTCACGACCAAGGAGTGCCAATCAGTCGCCGGACGGCTGCCGGAAGGAGGACCCATGCTGGACGACCGCAAGCTGGAGGTCCTTCGGGCGATCGTCACCGACTACGTCTCCAGTCAGGAACCGGTCGGCTCCAAGGCGCTGGTCGACCACCACGACCTGGGCGTCTCTCCGGCCACCGTCCGTAACGACATGGCCGCGCTGGAGGAGGAGGGGTACATCACCCAGCCGCACACCAGCGCCGGCCGGATCCCGACCGACAAGGGCTACCGGCTGTTCGTCGACCGGCTGGGGTCGGTCAAGCCGTTGTCGGCGGCCGAGCGGCGGGCGATCCAGACCTTCCTGTCCGGCGCGCTGGACCTGGACGACATCCTGAACCGCACCGTACGGCTGCTGGCTCAGGTCACCCAGCAGGTCGCCATCGTGCAGTATCCGACCCTGTCGCACTCGGTGGTCCGGCACGTCGAGGTGGTCTCGCTGTCCACCCAACGGCTGATGCTGGTGATGATCACCTCGACCGGCCGGGTCGAACAGCGGCTGGTCGAGGTGGCCGAGATCGACGAGGACGAGCTGACCGGGCTGCGCACCCTGCTCAACGAGGCGGTCGTCGGCCAGACCACCGGCGAGGCCGTCCGCAGCCTGTCGATGCTGCTCGGCGACGTCGACCAGCCCGGCGCGCCGGTGACGCCGGCGGTGACCATGTTGCAGACCAGTCCGCTCGCGAAGCTGTCCGCGGCCACGCTGCTGGAGATGCTCGGCACCGACCGCAGCAGCCGGGTTGTGGTCGGCGGCGTCCAGAATCTGACCCGGCTGTCGGACGAGTTCGAGACCACCGTCAAACCGGTGCTCGAAGCGCTGGAGGAGCAGGTGGTGCTGCTCAAGCTGCTCGGTGAGGTCAACCAACCCGACATCGTCACGGTCCGGATCGGCCAGGAGAATCCGTACGAGAGACTCCAGTCGACCTCGGTGGTCTCCACCGGCTACGGGGGACAACTCGACAACTGGGCAACGCTGGGTATCGTCGGGCCGACGCGGATGGACTATCCGTCGACGATGGCGTCGGTCCGTGCCGTTGCCCGCTACGTCGGCCGCTTCCTCACCCAGGGCTGACCCGGTGACCGGCACAGGCGCATACTCGATCCGAACCCCACTTCTGCAACCTCGCACATCTGCCACCTCTTCACATCTAGGGATCAACACTCACCCATGAGCTCTGACTACTACGAGATCCTCGGCCTCTCCCGCGAAGCCGGCGCCGACGAGATCAAGAAGGCCTACCGGCGCAAGGCTCGGGAGATGCACCCGGACGTTTCCGACGATCCGGAGGCGGCGACCAAGTTCAAGGAGGTCAGCCAGGCCTACGAGGTGCTGTCCGATCCGCAGAAGCGGGAGATGTACGACCGCGGCGGCGACCCGTTCGGCAACGGCGGGATGGGTGGCTTCAACGGGTTCAACGGCGCCGGTGGCTTCGGCGGCGCCTCCGGCGGATTCGACTTCACCAACCTGGTGGACGCGATGTTCGGCCAGCAGTCTGCCCGTGGACCTCGTCCGCGGGTGCGCCGCGGTCAGGACGCGCTGGTCCGGATGAGCCTGGACCTGGCCGAGGCGGCCTTCGGTGTCACCAAACCGCTGCCGGTGGACACAGCCGTGTTGTGCCCGCGCTGCAACGGCTCGGGTTCGGAGAACGGCAAGAAGCCGGTCAGCTGCTCGACCTGTCACGGGCAGGGCGAGGTGACCCACATCCAGCGCTCCTTCATCGGTGACATCCGGACCACTCAGGCCTGCCCGACCTGCAACGGCTACGGCTCGGTGATCCCCGATCCGTGTGTCGAATGCTCCGGCGACGGCCGGGTCCGGTCCAGCCGGACCATCACCGTCAAGGTGCCGGCCGGTGTCTCCACCGGCAACCGGATCCACCTGGCCAGCCACGGCGAGGTCGGTCCCGGCGGCGGCCCGGCGGGGGACCTGTTCGTCGAGGTGCACGTCAATCCGCACGAGCTCTTCAAGCGGGACGGCGACAACCTGGAGATGGTGATCAAGCTGCCGATGACCGCCGCAGCGCTGGGCACCGAGATCGACATCCCGACCCTGGAGGCCGACCTGCCCGACGCCGATCCGGAGACCGCGACCGTGCAGCTGGAGGTGCCGGCCGGCACCCAGTCCGGCACCCGGATCGCGATCGACGACGCCGGTGTTCCGCGGTTGCGGGGTGGCGGACGGGGCGACCTCGGCGTCACCCTGTTGGTGCAGACCCCGACCAAGCTGGACGACGACCAGCGCGAGTTGCTCCGGCAGCTGGCCGAGCAGCGGGACGAGACCCGTCCGGAGGGCTCGGTCCAGAAGCACGGCCGCGGTGTCTTCTCCCGGCTCCGCGACGCCTTCGCCAACCAGTAGCGTCCGGCCGGGGTGACTCTCGTCACACCCGGTTGAACTCAATTGCGGTTGAAGTATTACTTTCCGTGTCATGGAAACCGAGTCCGGCTCCGCGCCCTCGACGATCTTCGGCCCGCAGCTGCGCCGGCTGACCGTCGCGATGCTGGTGTTGATCACCCTCAGTGCCTTCGAAGCACTGGCGGTGACAACAGCGATGCCGACGATCAGTTCGGACCTGCACGGTCTCCGGCTGTACGCGCTCGCGTTTGCCGCGCCGCTGGCGACCGGCGTGTTGGCGATGGTGGTCATCGGCAACTGGTCCGATCGCCGTGGTCCGCGGCTGCCGCTGCTGGTCACGGTGGTGTTGTTCACCGTGGGTGTGCTGATCTCCGGCCTGGCCGGCTCGATGACGGTGTTCGTGCTCGGCCGGGTCGTCCAGGGTGTCGGAACCGCAATGGTGGTGCCGATGTACGTGGTGGTCGCCCGGGTCTACCCCGAGGGACTGCACCCGAAGATCTTCGCCGCGTTTGCCGCGGCCTGGGTAGTGCCGTCACTGGTAGGTCCACTGGCCGCCGGTCTGGTCACCGAACATCTCGGGTGGCGGTGGGTCTTCCTCGGGGTGGCCGCGCTCGTGCTGCCGGCGGTGGCGCTGCTGATTCCCGGTCTGCGGGACGCACGACTGGCGGTCGGCTCGCCCGAGGTCGCCTGGGTGCCGCAGCGGATCGTCGCCGGCGTTGTCGTCGGTGCAGCGGTGTTGATCTTGCACACCGTGACCGGCGACGCCGTCGACTGGCCGCCGATGATCATGGTCGCTGCCGCACTGGCAGCGGTGCTGGCCGTGGTGATCGCGATCCGCCAGTTGGCGCCGGAGCGGACCCTACGCTTCGGCCGCGGGCTGCCGGCGGTGGTCGGCTATCGGGGGCTGATCGGTGCCGCCTGGATCGCCTCCGAAGTGTACTTGCCGCTGATGTTGAAACAACGGTTCGGCCTCAGTCCGAGTGCCGCAGGTTTGGTGCTGACCGCGGGTGCGGTCGCCTGGTCGCTCGCGTCGTGGGTGCAAGGACGGATCGGCAGCCGGCGGTCGGATGTCCTGGTGGTCCGGCTGGGTACTGCGCTGATCGGTGTCGGCGCCGGGATGGCGTTGCTGACCGGCGCGCTCGGACTGCCGCCGCTGGTCGCGATCGTCAG
This sequence comes from Microlunatus soli, assembly GCF_900105385.1. Classification (NCBI taxonomy): domain Bacteria; kingdom Bacillati; phylum Actinomycetota; class Actinomycetes; order Propionibacteriales; family Propionibacteriaceae; genus Microlunatus; species Microlunatus soli. The sequence goes on from NZ_LT629772.1 coordinate 5,156,005, forward strand.
CTGGGGGCTGGCCGGCAGCGGGATGGGGCTGATGTATCCGCGGCTGTCGGTGCTGCTGCTGCGCTTCTCCACGCCATCCCAACAGGGCTTCAATTCCTCGGCAGGTCAGATCGCCGAGTTCACCGGCATGGCACTCTCGCTCGCCGGCACCGCAGCCCTCTTCGCGCTCTTGATCAACTCCGGCGTGATCGCCTACCTGGCGCCGTTCGCGTTCGCTTTGATCATTGTCGCGGCCGGTGTGCTGATCAGCGGCCGGGTGCTGCCGTCCTCGACGGTGGCCGAGCCGCCGGAGTCGGTGGCTGAACCGGTCGGCTGAGCGTCACAACAGGTGGGCGACGACGGCTGCCTCGGCCATCCTCGCCGCACCGTTGTCGATCTCGGAGCGGTCGGCGAACCAGAGTGCGGCCTCGACACAGCGAGTCAGCGACCATGCCAGGATCCGTTCGCCGGGGACATCGACGAGTTCGGCGACGATCGTGGTCCGGGCCGCCAGCACATTGCCCGGGTTGTAGTCGCCGTGCACGATCACCTCGCGTTCGGCGCTGCCGGGCAGCGTCCGGAGCAGGTCGATCCCGTAGCTGACCAGCCCGGCGTCGTACGGCGGCTTGACGGTCTGCATCCGTCGCTCGGCCAGACCCGCCCACTCGGCGGTGAGTTCCTCGTGCTCGCTGATCGGGATGCCCGGACGGCACCGCGCGATCAGCAACGCGTAGTCGTCGTGATCATGGTCCAGTAACCGGATGGCGCCCCGCCCGTCCCACCAGTGCAATGCATCGGCCGAGTCGCAGACCCCATCGGCGGACGTAGCTGTCGATCAGCTGGGGGAGTCGGTCCTGCCAGCCGGTCCCGTTTACGCTTCGACTGTACGAGATCACCGGTCGGCGGCATCGCACCACACCCGGTGGCCGAGGTCAGCCGGGTTGATACTGATCTTGATCGAGGGCAGCCTGCCATACCTGTTGGGGGAAGGTGCCGATGCCGAGATCGTGGTCGCCGGTGTGATCGGTGATGATCACGCGGCCGAAGCGGGTGCGCCAGACGAGGATGCCTGGCTCGGGTTGTCGGACCGACACCCCACCGTGGGTCTTGTATCGATGCTCCGGCCGACTCAGCGGGCCGAGGTTGTGCAGTCCGGTCTGGCCGGGCACGCCGATCCGGTACGGGATCGTGTGGTCGATGTCGCCGTCCCGGCCGACCCGATTGCTGAACGGGAACACGCTCCGTGGATGACGGAAGTACAGCGCGTCCCGCATCCGGGGCGGAGCCTCGTAGGCGTCCACGGCGGGGATGCGGTCCGGGACGAGAACGGGCTGGAGGTTGATCATGGTCCGTTCGCCGAACCAGTCGGTCAGTTGCGCCAGCAGCACCGGCCCGATCTCCTCGATCCGTGCAACGGCGGCGTCGGTGTCACCGGACGGCCCGAGCGTCGCCGGAGAGTCGGGATGATGGGCGTCATGGCTGAGGAGGGTGGCGATATCGCCGGCAGTGCACTGCACATGCAGGGTGATCGAGGGCAGCAGCCGGCCGGGGTCGAGGTGCTTGATCAACAACCGGACGGCGGCCGTCTCACTCTCACGAGGCGATCGTCCGAACAGTCCCGGATCGGCGGATGGCGCGGGCCGATGATCGTGATCGTGATTCACCGGCTGCGATGGCCTGGCGATCTCTGCCGGCTCGAACGCGCCGGGCTCGGGGTGGTGTGGAGCTGTGCTTCTGGTCGGCTCATGGCTGTCGATCGAGTCGCTGCCACCGGTCGACGCCCCAAGGAATTGGCGCTCGCTGCCGTCCATCGCGTCGTCCGATTGTGTCGACAGCCTGTCGGCGGGACCCCGCGTCCGGTCGTCGGCCTGGTCGACCGACCCGTCGCCGAGACGTTCGGCCGAGCTACTGGCGGGCTGCTCGTCGAAGCTGTCGTCGGAACCTTGCCGTTCGTCGCTGGCGCGGTCCGTGTCGTCCTCGCTCGACTCAGGTTCGTCCTCCGGTGCTGATTCGGTGGGGAGAGTGTTGTCGATCTCGGCCGTCAGCAGGTCGAACAACTCGGGCTGCGCTCCGGCGACCAGGACCCGGACCGCGAGGACGGGGTTGGCCAACACGCCGAGGGCGACCGCGCGCCATTCCTCCAGCGTGGTGGCACCGCGCGGGTTGACGCCGCGGATCGGGGTCGGTGTGGCACGAATGATGCGGGCGATCCGGTCGACCATCGCGTCCAGCCAGATCGCATCGGCGGCATCCATCCGCGCATAGACGGTCTTGATCGCGTCCTCGGTCGCTTGTGACAGGTGGACGCCGCGGGACCGTAGCGCCTGCTCCAACCGTTCCTTCACGCCGTCGGGATCGACGCGCATGATCGCGGCCTGCAACCGGGTCTCCATGGTGTGCAGCTTCGTGCCGGGCAGTCCGGCGGCCAGGATCTCATCGATCCGACCGACCTGCTCCGCCGACAGCTCTCGAGTGCGGCGGGCGATCGTCCGCACCGGCCACTCGTTGACCTGGCCGTCGAGGACGAGTTGCCAGATCCGCGGGAAACGATGTCGCAGGTCCAAGGCGTCGGCGATCAACGTCCGTGCCGCACCGACGGTGTCGGCGATCTCGAGGGCCAGCTCCGCGGCGGCGAACTCGGCGACCGGCGGCGTCCCGGCACCACCCAGCTGCATCGCGCGTTCACCGACCAACGCGACCGGCAGGGATCCCTGCAGTGGAAGGCCATCCGGCTGATATTGATCGGCCCAGTGCGCCGCGGTGATCAGCACTCGGCATTGCGCCAGCCGCTGCAGCTGACGGCACGCCCGGATCTCGCCCGCCGACTCCCGGCGATCGAGCTCCACGACGGGCCGATCCATCATGAACTCAACCTATTCGGCCCCTCTGACAAAACCCCCTGAACTCGATGCCACGGCGCACCCGGAATGATCACGAGTTGATCTCATTGACCGATCCGGTCGGAGACTGGTATCCGGGTGTGTCGGAGACGTCGGCGACCGGGCGAAACCTGGGCAGGGTCCGCATGCGTGGGGCGCAAGCAGGCGGCCCGTTGAGGGGCAAGATCAACATCGTGGTTGGTCATGTTCATTCAGCGCGGCTCCATGATCAGCCGCTTAAGGCAACCCCTTGCAGGGTGGGCCCGCTGGCGCACTCGGCGATGATCTTGCGGGAGTCGATCCTCGACGCGGTCTGGTGCCACCCCAGCTGGCGCAGTGTCGGAGTCTGCCGTGCTGGAGAGGGTGACGATGCTGCTCGAGATGCGTGCTCGGCGTCGTCTTCGCCGACGAACGGGACAAACTCGGTTGACCCGACCAGCGTGACCGTCGCGGCGGAATTCCGATGACGCAACCGTTCAGGACCGCTACCGTCGCTGCTTGTGACGGTGGAGAGCCAGATTCATGCTGCGGCGGTGGAACTGATTGCCCCGGGAGCGCGGATCGAACGGGTACACCGCTTCCGTCGGCAGCCGTATCCGTTTCCGGCTGCGTTGCGGTTGGACACCGTGGACGGTCCGATCGACTGTGTGGTGAAGACAGCGACCGGACAACGAGAGTTGACCACCGAGGCCGACGCGCTGGTCGTGCTGGCGGAGCTCGATTTCGCTGCGCCGCGACTGCTCGCCGGACCGACGGTCGTGGACACCGACGCCGGTCGGATCGAGGTGCTGGTGATGACCCGGCTGCCCGGCGATGCCCTGCCCTGGTTCGGGGTCGATGATGTGGCCACCGCCGACCGGACCTGTCGACTGATCATCGAAGCGGTCGACCGCTTGCATGCCCTGACGCCACGGGTGGAGGCGCTGTCGGCCGGGTCCGCGATCCCGCGCCGCACGCTCGGCCAGGAGTTGACCGACGTGATCGGACGCGACACCGGCTGGTCCTCGACCGACACCTTCACCGACGCAGTGGATGTGCTGGCCGACGTGCTACCGCGGCACGAGGTGCCGCTGGTGTTCTCCAACGGCGACTACAACCCGGTCAACGCGCTCGCCGACGACACCGGCCTGACCGGCTGGGTGGACTTCGAGCATGCGGGCCTGGAGGATCCGCTGATCGGCTTTCCCAAGTTCGGGTTCTGGGCGCAGGACAGCGGGTGGCGGCTGGCCAGTCAGGTCGGCCTGGTCGAACGCTATCTGTATCGGCACCGGGTGCCGCCGGAGACCTTCGCCGTACGGGTCGCTCTCCGAGGGCTGACCCATCTGCACGACTCCGACCCTGCTGACCCTCCGCTGATCATGATCGACCAGATCGAGCGGGCCGTCGACGAGCTCAAGTCCCGCGGCTGACGCGGCTGCCCGGGACTTCGCCGTCCGCTGATGCGAAGCCGGACTTGCCGCGACCTGCCCGAGCAGGGCAGCGTAGTGCTGTGACCGATCCTGTGTTCTTGTCCGAGCTGGCCGACCCGCTGCCCGAGATCGGTACGACGGTGGTGCTCGACGGCAGCGAAGGACGCCATGCGGCGACGGTGCGCCGGATCGGACCGGGGGAATCGGTGATCATCGCCGACGGCGCCGGACGCGGCGTCCGGGGCACGGTGGTCGCCACTACGAAGACCAGCATCGACCTCGAGGTGACCGGCCTGCTGACCAGCGATCAGCCGCCGCTGACGATCACCGTCGCACAGGCGCTGGCCAAGGGTGATCGATCGGATATCGCCCTGGAGATGATCACCGAACTCGGCGCGGGCACGATCATCCCGTGGCAGGCGTCCCGGTCGATCGTCCGCTGGCAAGGGGAGCGAGCGACGAAGTCTCATGCCCGCTGGCTGAGCACGGTCCGGGAGGCGACGAAGCAATCCCGCCGACTGCGGGTCCCCGAGGTGACCCCGGTCGCATCCACCAAACAGCTGACATCCATGATTGCTGATCATGAACTGACTCTGGTGCTGCACGAGGAAGCGACCGAACGGCTCGCCGACCTGCGACTGCCGCAGACCGGGGCGATCATGATCATCGTGGGGCCGGAGGGTGGCATCGCGCCGAGCGAGTTGGACGCGTTCACCGCTGCCGGTGGTCGATCGGTGGTGATCAGCGACGGTGTGTTGCGGACGTCGACGGCAGCAGCCGTGGCGATCGCCGGGGTGCTGTTGCGAGGCACCGGAACAGGCTGACCGCGCACCCGGATCAGGAGCCCGGTGCGATGAGTGCCGTCAACGCACCGTCCACAAGGGTCCTCTCGACCGGCGATGCGCTGCTGTGGCTGGTAGCTGTGGTCGAGACCGCGCCGGCGTAACGTGCTGTCCATGATCACCGCAGTGCCGGAGAAGACCACCGATGTGCTGATCGTGGGCGCCGGACCGACCGGTCTGATGGCGGCCCTGGTGCTTGCTCATGCCGGCGTCCGGGCCGAGATCATCGACCCGAAACCCGGCCCGACCCGCGAGTCACGGGCGCTGGGCGTACAGGCCCGGTCGATGGAGTTGTACGCCCAGCTCGGCCTGGTCGACCAGGTGGTCGCAGGATCCACCACCGCCGCCGCACTGCAGTTGGGATGGCAGGACCGGCCGGGGCGGCGAGTGGAGCTCACGTTCCTGCAGCAACGGGTCAGCGACTATCCCGGACTGCACGTGTTCGAGCAGAGTCGCAACGAGACCCTGCTGTACGAAGCACTGCGGGCCCGCGATCGTGAGGTGCGATGGGGTGATCGGCTGGTCGACCTCACGGTCGAGTCCGACGGTGTCCGGGTGCTGACCGATCATGACGGGGAGCTGTCGCGGGTGAACGCCCGTTGGTGCATCGGCGCGGACGGCGCGACATCGATGGTCCGCCGTCAGCTCGACGTCCCCTTCGACGGGGTGACCGACCCGGGCCGCTTCTGGGTCGCCGATGTCCGGCAGGTCCGGGGCCTGCCCGACGACGTGATCAATCTGCGGTTCGGCACCGACGACCTGCTGTTGTCCTTCCCGCTCGGGCCCGGCGGGCATCATCGGCTGCTCGGTGTGGTCGGTGACGCCGAGCCGACCGCCGAGTCGGTGCTCCCCGGTGTGACGACGACGTACGGAATCAGCTACGGCGAGATCGACTGGTTCGCTCATTACCGCGTCCATCACCGGGTCGCCGCCCGGTTCCGGCAGGGGCCGGTGTTCCTGGCCGGCGACGCCGCGCACGTACACTCGCCGGTCGGCGGACAGGGCATGAACACCGGGCTGCAGGACGCTCACAATCTCGCCCTGGCGATCGCCGACGTGGTGGCCGGGCGCACCGACCCGTCCGGCGACGAGCTCCGGCTCGACCGCTACCAGACCGAGCGCCGACCGGTGGCCCGCCATCTGGTGGACCTGACCGATCGGGCCTTCACTCTGATGTCCGGACGCGGTGGCGTGCGCGGAGTGATCCGCCGGCAGTTCGCCACCGGGCTCGCCCCGCTGGTGGCCACCGTGGTGCCGCGGCTGCCGGCCCGTTCCCGGTTCGGTGGCTACCTCGGCCAGACCCGGATCCGCTATCCGATGCCGAGCAGCGATGACCCGGTCGTCGGCCGACGGCTTCCGCCCGCCGGCGACAACCACGCACTGCTTGCCGACTTCGGCTGGCAGTTGCATCGCTACGGCGGCACCCGGCAGGCGGGGCGGGACAGCGCAGACGGGATCCCCGGCTGGCTCGGCGAACCGCACCAGTTGCCGGCCGATCCCACCGGCCGGCTGCAACCCGATCGAACCTATCTGGTCCGGCCGGACGGGTTCGTCGCCGCCTCAGCGGCGATCGGCGACGGATCGGCGATCGCGACAGCACTGGCGCAGCACGGTCTGCGGTAACCCACCAAGCAAAACGCGATCTCATCGCCCGCCGCCGTCCGCCTCCACGCCTGACGGCCGTCGCCGAGGCGTCTTGAGATCGCGTTCTGCCTGGGATCTGGCATCCTCGTGCGGTGGACTCAAACGATCGCGGGCCCGTCAACGGCCCGGCCGGCTTCTCCTTCGACGTCGCTGACGAGATTCCCGGTGGCCTCGGCCGGACCGGCGTGCTCCACACACCGCACGGCGACATCGTGACGCCGGCGTTCACCCCGGTCGGCACCAAGGCCACCATCAAGTCGGTGCTGCCGGAGTCGATGGCCGAACTGGGGGCCCAGGCGCTGCTGGCCAACGCCTACCACCTCTTCCTGCAGCCGGGTTCCGACATCGTCGACGAAGCCGGTGGTCTCGGCGCGTTCATGAACTGGCCCGGCCCGACCTTCACCGACAGCGGCGGTTTCCAGGTGATGAGCTTGGGCAGCGGGCACAAGAAAGTGATCTCGATGTCCCTTGTGGACAAGGGATCCGGTGCCAGCGGAGCGGGGCAGCAACTGCCGAAGGAGGTGTACACCTCGTCGGGCAAGAGCGGCAAGCTGGTCCAGGTCGACGACGACGGCGTCACCTTCACCTCACACATCGACGGCAGCCGGCACCGATTCACCCCGGAGGTGTCGATGGGCATCCAGCATCAACTCGGCGCCGACGTGATGTTCGCCTTCGACGAGTTGACCACGCTGTCCGACCCACGTAGCTACCAGGAGCTGTCACTGGACCGGACCACCGCCTGGGCGCAGCGCTGCCTGGACGAGCACGAACGGCTGACCGCCGAACGCAGCCATCGGCCGTACCAGGCGCTGTTCGGGGTGATCCAGGGTGCGCAGTACGAGGACCTGCGGCGCAAGGCGGTCCGGGATCTGTTGGCCCTGCGTTCGCCGGCGGATCGGCCGTTCGACGGCTACGGGATCGGCGGTGCGCTGGAGAAGGAGAACCTCGGGACCATCGTCGGCTGGGTGTGTTCCGAACTGCCCGTCGAGGCCCCCCGACACCTGCTCGGGATCTCCGAACCCGACGACTTCTTCGCTGCCATCGAGAACGGCGCCGACACCTTCGACTGTGTGTCACCGGCCCGGGTCGCGCGCAACGCGGCCCTCTACACCCGCGACGGCCGGTTCAACGTGAACACCGCCGCCCAGCGGCGCAACTTCACCCCGGTCGACGAGGACTGCGACTGCTACACCTGCACCCACTACACCCGCGCCTATCTGCACCATTTGTTCAAGGCACACGAGATGCTGGCCAACACGCTGGCCACCATTCACAACGAGCGCTTCATCGTCCGGCTGGTCGACGACATCCGGGCCAGCATCACCGCCGGTGACTTCGCCGAGCTGAAGGCCGACTTCCTCGGCCGCTACTACGCCGGCCGACGTGGCTAGTCTCGCGCGTCAGTCGAAGAGATCCTCCAGGAAGGACTTCTTGCGACGCTTGCGGTAGCGCGGATCGTAGCCCTGCTGGTGGTAGCCGTAGTCGTCCGGCGAGGGCGGCGACCCGGCCATCCGACGGGACCCGAACGGCTGGACGGGCTGGGGCGGTACGCCGGGCTGTCGGCCGGTGTCGTACCCGCCGGAATTCCAGCTCTGTTCGGCGGTGATCAGATGGTCCAGCTCGCCGCGGTCGAGGAACACGCCGCGGCATTCGGTGCATTGGTCGATGGTGACGCCGTTGCGTTCGTACTGTCGCATCGCCGCGTGACACTTCGGGCAGCTGAGCTCGATAGCCATGCGACCAGGGTAGAGGTCGCGCACAAGGAACGCTTGTGTCGCGTCAGGGGCCCGGTTCCAACGTGATCGAACTGAACGGGTACGGATCGACCGCGCCCTTCTCGATCCAGGACAGTGACAGCTCCGGATCGGTGGTCTCGAACACGCCGGCCGGATCGTAGTTCCACCACTGCGCGGCCAGCAGCCGGCCGACCAGTTCGTCACCGAACCGCATCCGGACCATCCGGGCCGGGTTGCCGGCGACAATCGCATAGGCCGGGACGTCGCGGGTGACCGTCGCGTTCGCCGCGATGATCGCGCCGTGACCGATCCGGATGCCCTTGGCCAGGGTGACATCGGCACCGATCCAGACGTCGTTGCCGATCGTCGGATACGGGGCGTCGCCGATCACCGAGAAGGTCTGGCTGTATTCCTTCACCGCTGGAGTCAGCGCCGGCGCGTACAGCTGGTTCTTGGGCCGGAACAACAGCGCCGACGTCGTGAGCCGGTCGGTCGGGTGGAACGAGTCGATGAAGCTCAGCCCGCGGGAGATCGAGCAGTAGCGGCCGACCTGCAGCCCGTCGGGTAGGGCGGAGTAGGAATAGCTGAAGGCGCCGATCGTGCACAGCCCGGACGAGCCGCGGCCGCCGAGCATCGGGCGGTAGTCGGGTGCGTACAGCGCGGAGTTCTGCTCCAGCCGGACGGTGTGGTGCAGGCGCAGCTGTTGACCGGCGGTGAGCCAGCCGTAGTGACCTTCAGCCGGTGGGCCGGAGTTGAGTTTGAGCAGCACCGAGTGGTGGTACAGCTGGTCGAGAAGGTTGTCGCTGATCGTCAGGGTGCTGCCGGCCATACGCCCCGATGGTAAAGGTTGCCTACTATTTCTCCGGGATTAGATCGTGTGGCGGACAGTAGCCTCGCAGTGATGGACGACCGCGATCTGGGGAGCAAGGCTGCCGGCTACCGGCTGTTGCCGGCGAGGAGGAGTGTGCTGATGGACAGGGTGGTGCCGTTCGCGGTGAAGGCGTTCTTCATGGTGGTGTTGCACACGCCGCTGCACCCGATCCTGAGCAGTCGGTGGGCTTCGCTGGAATTCACCGGCCGTCGCTCGGGCAAGATCTACCGCACGCCGATCGCCTATTACCGCGAGGGGGACCGGGTCTGGATCACCACGGGGTCCCGCTGGTGGCTCAACCTGCAGCACGGTGCCCGGGTCCGGCTGCTGCTCCGGCTGCGTGCCCATGTCGGCGCCGCCGATCAGGTCACCGACCCGGCAGAGGCGGCGCGCAGGCTGCGGCAGATCCTGGACGCGGTGCCGACCCTGGCCTACCCGGGAGACGTCCGGATCGTCGACGGCCGGGTCAGCGACGCCGAGCTGGACCGGGTGATCGCCGCCGGCCGGAAGGTGCTGGAGATCCGGCTGCAGTCCTGAGCGGTGCGGCGGCTGGCCCGAGATGACCAGATCGCCCCGACATGGCAGGCTGACGCCATGAGCGAGACGCAGGGTGGATATCAGGTGCCGGAGGAGTCGGAACAGCTGGATCAGATCCAGGCCGAGGACTCCCTGGTCGACCGTGGCGTGGACGATGTCCTGGACGAGGGGCTGACCACGCCGGAGAACTGGTCCGCCGGCGAGCGGGACGAACACGAGAACCTCGATCAGCGTCTCGCCGAGGAGGAGCCCGACGTCGGTGCCGACGACGAGGAGCGCGAGTACGACGACTTCCTCGACGACGGCGAGGTCGGCGGCCGACGCTCCGGCCGTCTGGTCGACCCCAACGAGGGCACCGGCAGCGACGACGAGTCAGAGCTGTACGGCACCGACGTCGGCATCGACGGTGCTGCCGCCAGCGCAGAAGAGGCAGCCGTGCACGTCATCGACGACGACCGCTGACCGGGTCCTGAGCCCGAAGGTCCCTGAGCTTGTCGAAGGGCTGGAATGCGGCCCGAAAACCCTACCCAGTAAGGGAGATCAGCGAGCAACCAGCTCGCTGACGATCGCGTGTTCGGCGTCCAGCGCGGTCCACTCGTCGGGGTCCGCGCCGTCGTAGATCAGCGCCAGCGGACCGTCGAAACCGGCGTCCAGCAGCACCTGCAGGCTGCGTCGGTAGTCCTCGGCATCCAGCTCCACCGACAGCCCGGAGCCGTCAGCGGCTGCGTTCGGCGTCGAGTGGCATTTGGCGTGGCAGGTCTCGGCCGACGGCGCGATCGCGGCGAGCTGGTCGTACTTGTCCGGGCCGGTCCAGTTGCCCAGGTCGATCAGCAGGCCGACGTCCTCGCCGGCCCGGTCCAACACGGCTCGTACGGGTTCGGCCGACGGCAGCAGCCCGAGCCAGTTCTCCGTCACCACCCGGACCGCGGTCTGCCCGGCCGCCAGCCGCCGCAGCCGGTCCCCGCTCTGCGCCAGCCGCTCCGGCGTCGGCGACTGCTGTCCGGCGATCACCCGGGCTCGCCGGGCCCCGAGCTCGGCCGCGGTCTCCAACCAACCGGCGATCCAGTGCTCGTGCTGGTCGGCGAGGGTGGGGTGGGTCAGGTCCCCGTCATCGACCAGCACAGCGTCCAGCACGATATCGGCATCGGCCAACGCCGACCGCAGCTCGCCGAGGTAGCCGGCATCGCGGTGCGGCAGATGGAACTGACAGATCTGCACCGTGTCGTAGCCATGATCGCGAAGCTGGGCCGGCAGTTCGAGCAACGGCACCGCCCCGGCGGTCGGCTCACAGGCCCGGCGTTGCAGGGCAGCGCCCTCCAGGGATGGCTCCGCTGAGTAGGAGCCGAGAGTGCGGTGCAGTGACCAGGTCGACACCGCGCGGTGCTCTGCCATCGGGGTCCTTTCGAAAGACATCAGCGTTGATGGCCCACGAGCGTACCGACGACGGTTTTGTAGCGTGGGACCGCAGTGCAACCGATTGACGAGCGTGCTCCATCATCGTCGCGTCGCGTAGGAGGGCTGCCATGCCGCTGTATCCGCCGATCGAGCCGTATGCGACCGGGATGCTGGACGTCGGGTCCGGTCACCGGCTCTACTGGGAGGAGTGCGGAAACCCGGCGGGCAAGCCGGCGGTCTTCCTGCACGGCGGACCCGGTGGCGGGTCGGGCCCAGAGGCACGCCGAGCCTTCGATCCGGCGCGCTATCGGATCGTGCTGTTCGACCAGCGTGGCTGCGGACGGAGCCTCCCGCACGCCAGCAAGCCGGACGCCGATCTGAGCACCAACACCACCTGGCACCTGGTGGACGACATCGAACGTCTCCGGATCGACCGCGGCATCGACCGCTGGCAGGTGTTCGGCGGATCCTGGGGGAGCGCGCTGGCCCTGGCCTACGCCGAGACCCATCCCGACCGGGTCACCGAACTGGTGCTCCGCGGTATCTTCACGCTGCGGCGCAGCGAGCTCGACTGGTACTACAACGGCGGCACCGGCCGGCTGGTGCCGCAGTGGCGCGAGCGGCTGCTGGAACCGCTCGGCGGACGAGACTTCGACGGCGACGTGATCGCGGCGTACCACGATCTGCTGTTCGATCCGGATCCGGCCGTGCACGGCCCGGCGGGCGTCGCCTGGACCACGTGGGAGGCGGCCACGGTCACGCTGGAGGAGGATCCGGACCTGATCCGGGCCTTCGCCGAGCCGGATTATTCGCTGGCCTTCGCCCGGATCGAGAACCACTTCTTCAGCCATGCCGGCTGGCTGACCGACGGTCAACTGATCGCCGACGCCTCCCGGCTGGCCGACATCGAGGGTGTCATCGTCCAGGGACGCTACGACCTGGCCTGTCCGCCGACGACCGCCTGGGACCTGCATCGCGCCTGGCCGCAGTCGGAATTGCGACTGGTCACCGCCGGACACGCCTTCTCCGAGCCGGCCATCGCCGAGCAATTGGTGGCCGCCACCGACCGCTTCGCGAGCCAGCAGCGAGGATCGAGGGACTAATCCTTGGGCCAGAACTGTTCCGGCCACTAGAATTCAGTCATCCATCAACCTTCGACCAGCGAGGAAGTCCTGAGTAGCACACACGGATCGGCCGCCGCGACGGCACCTGAGTCGACAGCAGCTGTCGACACCACCCCTGCGGCCGGTGACACAGGCCCGACGGGTCAGGACTCCCGCAAGGTCACCATTCCGACATCGATCAACATGGTCAGCGTCCTCGGCCCGGGCGATGCGTTCCTGCGCATCCTGGAGCGCGATCTGGACGCCGACATCCACGTCCGGGGCAACGAGATCACCCTGACCGGCGCTGCGACGGCGACCGCGATGGGGGCCGACGTGATCGGCGAGATCGTGACCATCGTCCGGACCGGTCAGGGGATGACCAGCGACGGCGTGGAGAGGCTGGTCGGCATGATCGCCGATCGCGAGGACGCCCGGCCGTCCGACGTGCTGACCCACAACATCCTGTCCAGCCGCGGCAAGACGATCCGGCCCAAGACGCTGAACCAGAAGCGCTACGTCGACGCGATCGACAAGCACACGGTGATCTTCGGGATCGGCCCGGCCGGCACCGGCAAGACCTATCTGGCGGTGGCCAAGGCGGTCCAGGCCCTGCAGAACAAAGAGGTCAACCGGATCATCCTGACCCGGCCGGCGGTCGAGGCCGGCGAACATCTGGGCTTCCTGCCCGGCACCCTGAACGACAAGATCGACCCGTACCTGCGCCCGCTGTACGACGCCCTGCACGACATGCTCGATCCCGATTCGATCCCGCGGCTGCTGACCTCGGGCACGATCGAGGTCGCGCCGCTGGCCTACATGCGTGGTCGGACCTTGAACGACGCGTTCATCATCCTGGACGAGGCGCAGAACACCTCGATGGAACAGATGAAGATGTTCCTCACCCGGCTCGGGTTCAACTCCAAGATGGTGGTCACCGGCGACATCACCCAGGTCGATCTGCCGGGCGGCACCCGCAGCGGTCTGCGGGTGGTGCAGGGGATCCTGGACACCGTCGACGACATCGCCTTCTGCAACCTGACCAACCATGATGTGGTCCGCAACAAGCTGGTCGGCCGGATCGTCGACGCCTACGACAAATTCGAGGCACGGTCCTCGGCCGGCGCCGGGCCGAGCGCGACCAACGGGAGCCGACGATGACCGTCGAGATCAACAACGAGTCCGGTTCGGAGGCCGACAGTACGGGCTTGGTCCGATTGGCCGAGTTCGCGCTGTCCCAGCTGCGCATCCATCCGCAGGCCGAGCTGTCGATCCTGCTGGTCGACACCGACACGATGTCGGCCTACCACGAGAAGTACATGGGTGAACCGGGGCCGACCGACGTGCTCAGCTTCCCGATGGACGAGCTGCGGATCCCCGAGGACGACGACGATCCGCCGTTGGGACTGCTCGGCGACATCGTGCTCTGCCCCGAGGTGACCGGCAAACAGGCCGCAGCCAACGGTCGGACCCCGGACGCCGAGGCCGAGTATCTGCTGGTCCACGGTCTGTTGCATCTGCTCGGATTCGATCATGCCGAGGCCGAGGAGAAGGCCGAGATGTTCGGGCTGAAGGACAAGATCCTCGCGCTCTGGGACGGCGAACGGGGAACCAGCGTGCACGGCCCCTCCGGTACGACTCCCGCGAACTGATCGGGCCGGCTGATCATGACGAGTTCTGACTGGCTCCAACTGATCGTCGCGTTGGTCCTGGTGATCATCGCCGGCGTCTTCGCGGCCGCCGAATCGGCATTGCACTCTTTCTCCCGATCCCGCGCCGAGCGGCTGGTCGAGGAGAATCGGCCCGGTGCCAAGCGGGTGCACCAGATCATGGAGGACCCGCCGCGTTACCTGAACACCGCGCTGCTGGTTCGTACGGTGTTCGAGATCTGCGCGATCGTGCTGGTGGCGGCGGTGATCTTCGGCGAATTCAGCAACGACTGGCCGCGGATCCTGCTGACCGCCGGCATCATGATCGTGATCAGCTATGTCTGGTGGGGCGTGGCGCCCCGCACCATCGGCCGTCAGCACGCCGACGGTATTGCCGGTGCCGTCGCCGGCCCGCTGGTGATGATCACCGCCGTACTGGGTCCGATCCCGAAGCTGTTGATCTTGATCGGCAACGCGCTGACCCCGGGCAAGGGCTTCCGCGAGGGCCCGTTCTCCACCGAGGCCGAGCTGCGTGAGCTGGTCGATCTCGCCGAGGCCAGTGAGCTGATCGAGAAGGGCGAGCGGGAAATGATCCACTCGGTCTTCGAGCTCGGTGACACCATCGTCAAAGAGGTGATGGTTCCGCGCACCGACATGGTCTACATCGAGGACCACAAGACCCTGCGGCAGGCGATGTCGCTGTGCCTGCGGTCCGGTTTCAGCCGGGTCCCGGTGATCGGCGACGGCCTGGACGACGTGGTCGGCGTGATCTACCTCAAGGACGTCATCCGGCGGGTCTACGACTATCCCAAGTCGGAGAACACCGAGAAGGTCAGCCGGCTGATGCGCAAGCCCGAGTGGTGCCCGGACTCCAAGCCGGTCGACGAGCTGCTCCGCGAGATGCAGCTGAAACGCAGTCACCTGGTGATCGTCGTCGACGAGTTCGGCGGCACCGCCGGGATGGCGACCATCGAGGACATCCTGGAGGAGATCGTCGGCGAGATCACCGACGAGTACGACGCGGAGAACACCGACATCACCGAGCTCGGCGAGGGGCGCTTCCGGGTCTCGTCCCGACTCCCGATCGACGAGCTCGGCGAGCTGTTCGGCCAGCAGCTGGACGACGAGGACGTAGAGACCGTCGGCGGTCTGATGGCCAAGGTGTTGAACAAGGTGCCGATCGCCGGAGCAGTGGTCAAGTACAGCGGGCTGGAACTGGTCGCCGAGCGGTCCACCGGCCGGCGGAACAAGATCGGCACGGTTGTCGTCGGTCGCGCCGAGGACGATTCCGACGAGGCCGAGGAGGACCGTACGATGACAGCAACCCGGATCGCCGCCGACTCAGCAAGGGCATCATGACTGCAGCCAAGGTTTCTGAGCCTGTCGAAGGACCCAGCGACCCCGAAGACACCAAGATCATCACCCTGGCCCGTTCGGCGCTGGCCCGCACCCAGGCGTCCCAGGGGGCCTGTCTGCGGGAC
This sequence comes from Microlunatus soli, assembly GCF_900105385.1. NCBI lineage: Bacteria > Bacillati > Actinomycetota > Actinomycetes > Propionibacteriales > Propionibacteriaceae > Microlunatus > Microlunatus soli. The sequence goes on from NZ_LT629772.1 coordinate 5,171,533, forward strand.
ACCGACGGCCGCACCTACGCCGGCGCCGCGATCGATCTTGATCATCTCAATCTGTCGGCGGTCGAGGTCGTCGTCGCGATGGCCGTCTCCTCCGGTGCCGCCGGGGTCGAAGCTGTTGCCGTCTCCGGTGCCCGGCCGAGTGATCATTCGCTGGCCGTGATCGGTGACCTGTCCGGCAAGGACGTCGTCGTCTGGGTCACCGACGCCGCCGGCACGGTCGAGCAGCGGATCGACCTCGGATGACCGGACCCGAGGAAGGCGCGTTCCGATCCGGTTTCGCCTGCTTCGTCGGACGACCCAACGCCGGCAAGTCGACGCTGACCAACGCACTGGTCGGGACCAAGATCGCGATCGCCTCCTCCAAACCGCAGACCACCCGGCACGCGGTGCGCGGGATCGTCAACCGTCCCGATGCCCAGTTGGTGTTGATCGACACGCCCGGGCTGCACAAGCCCCGCACGCTGCTCGGTGAGCGGCTCAACGATCTGGTCCGGGAGACCTGGTCCGAGGTCGACGTGATCGGTGTCTGCCTACCGGCCGATCAGAAGATCGGACCGGGGGACAGTTATCTGGTCTCCGAGATCGCCGAGCTCCCGCAGCGTCCGAAGCTGATCGCGATCGCCACCAAATCCGATCTGGTCAAACCCGATCGGATGGCCGAGCACCTGGTCCGGATCCACGCACTGGAGACCGAGCTCGGCATCGAATGGGCCGAGATCGTCCCGGTGTCGGCGGTCGGTGATCAACAGCTGGATGTGCTGGCCGACCTGTTGGTTCAGCAACTGCCGACCGGTCCGCAGCTCTATCCCGACGGCGAGATCTCCGACGAGCCGGAGGAGCAGCTGGTCGCCGAGCTGATCCGGGAGGCCGCCCTGGAGGGCGTCCGGGACGAGCTGCCGCACTCGATCGCGGTCGAGATCGACGAGATGCGGCTGCGAGCCGACCGGCCCGCGGACAAACCGCTGCTCGACGTCTACGCCTCGATGATCGTCGAACGGGAGTCCCAGAAGGGGATCGTGATCGGTCACCGGGGCAGCCGCTTGAAGGACATCGGCGCGACGGCCCGGCAGCAGATCCAGGCGATCCTGGGGACTCCGGTCTATCTGAACCTCAAGGTGAAGGTGCTCAAGGAGTGGCAACGTGACGCCAAGCACCTGAACCGGCTCGGTTTCTGAATCCTGGCGCCGGCGACTCCGGACTGAGTGTCGCCACAGGACACGACGCGCCGACGTTTCTCCTTGTCATGGCCGGGTCTGGCGGTTTCCTCCGGATGGCGATCCTGCCGCGGACTATGGTGGATAGCTGTTCGATGATTTGCGATCACCGCGATCTTGAGGAAAGGTGTTCGCTCGGTTTGCCGTGAAGTTGCTGAGAAAGGCGTGATTGATGTTCGGGCCGGAGAATGTACGCCGGCGGTGGAAGGTCGACGAGATCACCGTCACCAAACCTGACGTGATCAAGCGGGCCATCGGGGCAGCCGCGATCGGCAACGTGACCGAGTGGTACGACTTCGGTGTCTACGGCTACTTGGCCGTGACGATGGAGAAGGTCTTCTTCCCGAACCTGTCCGGGCCGGTCGGCGGTGTGCTGACCGCGGGCCTGTTCGCCGTGGCGTTCCTGATCCGGCCGTTCGGTGGCATGTTCTTCGGCCCGTTGTCGGATCGGGTCGGCCGGAACAAGGTGCTGGCCGTCACCATGATCATGATGGCGCTGGGCACGTTCTGTATCGGACTCGTTCCGTCCTACGCCACCATCGGACTGGCCGCACCGTTCCTGCTGCTGGCCTGCCGGCTGGTGCAGGGCTTCTCCACCGGCGGTGAGTACGGCAACGCGATGACCTTCATCGCCGAGTACGCCCCCGACCGCCGCCGCGGTTTCCTCGGCAGCCTGCTGGAGGTCGGCACCTTCACCGGCTACCTGCTCGGCGCCGGTGTGTCCACTCTGATGGGTGCGTTGCTGACCGACGAGCAGATGCTCTCCTGGGGTTGGCGGCTGCCGTTCTTCATCGCCCTGCCACTGGGGCTGGTGGGTGTCTACCTGCGAGCCAAGCTGGCCGACACCCCGGCCTACCTGCAGCTGGAGAAGGAGTCGGAGGATCGGGAGAAGGAGAACAAGCAGAAGACCGGTGGGGAGTTCAAGAAGATCTTCCAGCTCTGGCCGAACCTGCTCGCCTGCATCGGGCTGGTGCTCGCCTGGAACGTCACCAACTACATGCTGACCGCCTACATGCCGACCTTCTTCGCCGACGTCAAGCGGGTGCAGGGGACCGGCGGCGTCACCGATCTGACCTCGGAGGTTCTGCAGATCATCGTGATGGCGGTCTGTCTGGTGCTGATCCCGGTGATCGGCAAGCTGTCGGATCGCTTCGGGCGCAAGATCATCGTCAGGGTCGGTGCCGGCGCACTGATCGTGTTGGCCGTTCCGTCGTTGTTGCTGATTCGTGCCGACAGCGTCGCCGCCATCCTGGCCGGACTGTTGATCATGGGCCTCAGCCTGATCTGCTTCAGCGCGACGATGCCGTCCACACTGCCGTCGCTGTTCCCGACGGTGATCCGCGCCGGCGCCCTGTCGATCGCGTTCAACATCTCGGTCTCGTTGTTCGGCGGCACCACCTCGACGGTGATGAAGGCGCTGGTCGGTGCGACCGACAATCTGATGTGGCCGGCGTTCTACCTGATCGCGGCAGGCGTGATCGGACTGATCTCGATCCACAAGGTGCCCGAATCCAACGGCAAGGCGCTGTGGGGGTCGACGCCGGCAGCCGCCTCCCGCGAGGAGGCCCGCGACATGGTCAAGGAGATGTCCGCGGCCTGACCTGTCAACCACCACCCGAAATTGTCGGAACGTCGTTGGCCTAATGCGCAACGACGTTCCGACAACGTCGGTCAGAGTTTGCGTTGGTAGGTGTCGTAGATCCGGTTCAGCCGGTAGCCGATCTTCTCGTTGACGCTGATCATGTAGTCGTTGTCGGCGTGGTTCCAGGTCTCGATCCGCTCGATCTGCGGCTCCGCCTTGGCCAACCAGCGCATCATGTCGATCTTGAGCAGCATACCGAGCCGGTGGCCGCGATGATCACGATGCACTGCGGTGTCGTACTGGTTGCCGTAGGTCGGCAGCGACGGCTGCACCATCATGATCGTGTGTCCGCCGACCTTGCCGGTGTCCCGATGCCGGGCGAAGGTGCGGTAGAGCTTCTCACCCTTGCCCAGGGCTGCGGCCTCGAAATCCTTCAGGCGTTGCAGATCGAACTTCTCGTCCTCGAAGTCGAGCTCGCCCATCGGGGCATCGTTGATCGCGGCCGTGACCTCGATCAGTTCGGTCAACAACTCGTCATCGCTCGGTGCCGTGGTGCGGATCAGTTCGTAGTCCGACGCCGCCTGCTCGGCGGTGCGATACAACTCGTCGAGCTGATCGTGATCCACCCGGTCCGGCCATTGGTAGCGGCGGGCCTCGTGGCTGGCGTAACCGAAGCCGTTGGCGGTCAGGAATGCTGCCGCGCCCTCGTCGTCATGAGCGCAACCGGCCCAGAGGATGGTGCGGCCGATCTCCTGCGCACGACGGATCGCCTCGGACATCATCGCCGTGCCGTGGCCCGCCCGACGATGGTCGGGATGGGTCGTCACCCCGATGTCCATCAACTGCAGGTTGTCCCGCTGCGGCGCATGGACGCTCAGGGTCCCGACCACTGCGGCGTCGGCCGACGGCCGATAGAGGAAGCGTTCGCTCGGCTCGAGATCCCAACCGAACTCGAGCTGGCGGCCGAGCAGATCGGCCGGAATCGGTGGTGAGTCGGGATCGTCGACGGCACCCGCGGCGTTGATCAGCTCGGCGAGCTGGGCGATCGCGTCGGCATCGCCGGGACTGACGCGCTGGAAGAGACCGGATGTCATGCAACCAGGGTGCCTGGAGGCGGTCGGGGTCGTCCACTGGTTTCGGCCACCGGTGAGCCGTGCTCGGGCTGCCGGGTCGCGGAGCCCCTGGAACTAGGGTGGGGCGGGTGTACGTGACAGCCGCCGACGGCGTACGGATCAGCTTTCAGGTGACCGGTAACGGCCCGGAGACGCTGCTGCTGCTGGCCGGCCAGGCCAACAACCACCACTGGTGGGACCGGGTCCGGCGCGACTTCGACGGCAGCTTCCGGACGGTGACCCTGGACTGGCGCGGCACCGGTGACAGTGACAAGCCCGACACCGACAGCTACGCCACCCGCGACCTCGCCCGGGACGCGGTCGCGGTCCTGGACGAGCTCGGTGCCGAGACCACCCTGCTGTACGGCGCTTCGATGGGCGGTCGGGTGGCCCAGTGGATCGCGGCCGACCACCCCGATCGGATCGACCGACTGATCCTCGGCTGCACCTCACCGGGCGGTGAACACGGCATCGAACGATCCGACGAGGTGCGGCGTGCCCTCGCGGTCAGCGATCCTGCGGCGGCCCGGCAGACACTGCTGGAGCTGATGTACAGCCCGACCTGGTTGGCGCGGAATCCTGGTCCGTACTTCACCCTCGGCGATCCGGACATGCCGGCGCACGCCCGGCGCCGACACCGGATCGCCAGTGCCCGGCACGACGCCTGGGACGTGCTGCCGACGATCACCGCACCGACCATGATCATTCACGGCACCGACGACCGGTTCAATCCGACCGCCAACGCTGCTCTGTTGGGATCTCGGATCCCTCGATCCCGGGTGCAGCTGATCGCCGGCGCTCGGCACGCCTACTTCGACGAGGCACGAACCCAGGCGAGCCCACTGGCCTCGGACTTCCTCAGCCGACGCGACTGAGCTGGGTGATCAGGACTCCTGCAACCAGGCCGTGGCGTTTCCCGGAAGCAGGCCGATCGGCCCCGGCTCGCTGAGCAACAACACCTCACCCGCGGGCAGCTGCACCGGCTCGGAGCCGAAGTTGGTGACCGACAGCCAACCGCCCGGACGACGGAACACCAACAGATCGGGTTCCGTCGCGACCCACTCCAGTTCCTCCGAGCCCTGCAGCCGGTGACGCAGCTCGAGTGCGCGTCGATACAGCTCCAGGGTCGATCCGAGGACGCCGTCCTGCCGGTCGGCGGCGAAATCGGCGAACCAGGCCGGCTGCGGCAGATGGGCCTCGGAGCCGCCGAAGCCGAAGGTCGGACCGTCGGAGGTCCAGGGCAGCGGCACCCGACAACCGTCCCGGCCGATCTGATCGCCCGCGGTCCGGAAGAACGTCGGATCCTGTCGCCGGTCGGCGGGGATGTCGGCGACCTCGGGCAGCCCCAGCTCCTCGCCCTGATAGAGATAGGCGCTGCCGGGCAGTGCCAGGGCGAGCAGCGTCGCCGCACGCGCGCGAGCCAGCCCGAGCGCGCGATCCTCCCGATCGGCCGGGCCGCCGTCCTTCAACCAGTCCCGTCCGGCGACCGGCAGCAGTGAGTCCGCATCCAGCTCGTCGGAGGCCAGGCCGAAGCGGGTCGCATGCCGGATTACGTCGTGATTGGAGAACACCCAGGTGCTGGAGGCGCCGGACCGTCCGGCGAGCTCCAGGTTGTCGGCGATGATCTTCTTGAACTGATCGCGATCCCACAACGCCTGCAACAGGTCGAAGTTGAACGCCTGGCCCAGACCGTCGGGACTGGCATAGCGGACTCGCCGATGGGCCGGCACCCAGGCCTCGGCAACGGCGGCCAGCGGCGGATCGTAGGAGTTGAAGACCTTCCGCCAACCGGCGTACACCTCGTGCACCTCATCGCGGTCCCAGATCGGGTGCGCACCCTCGGCAAAGGCGCCGTCGGCGTGGAGTTGATCTTGGGAAGGCAGCTCGTCGGGGAGGTCCTTGGTGAGGGCATGGGCGACGTCGATCCGGAAGCCGTCGACACCGCGATCCCCCCAGAACCTCAACGTGGTCAGGAAATCCTCGCGCACCTCGTTGTTGGACCAGTTCAGGTCCGGCTGTTCCGGGGCGAACAGGTGCAGATACCACTGGCCGGCGGGGACGCGTTGCCACGCCGAGCCGCCGAAGACCGACTCCCAGTCCGACGGCGGCTGGTCCCCGTTCGGCCCGCGGCCGTCGCGGAAGATGTAGCGGTCCCGTTCGGCGGAGCCGGGTTCGGCCGCCAGCGCCTCGACGAACCAGGCATGCCGATCGGAGCTGTGGTTCGGCACGATGTCGATGATCATCTTGATCCCCACCGCATGCAGCCCGGCGACCAGGATGTCGAACTGATCGAGGGTGCCGATCTTGGGATCGACGTCACGGTAGTCGTCCACGTCGTAGCCGCCGTCGGCCAACGCCGACGGGTAGAAGGGGCTGAGCCAGACCGCATCCACGCCGAGAGCAGCGAGATAGTCGATCCGGGAGATGATCCCACTCAGGTCGCCGATCCCGTCGCCGTTGGCGTCGGCGAAACTGCGCGGATAGATCTGGTAGACCACCGCCTGTCGCCACCAGTTCGGGTCAAGGGCTGCTGTGCGATCCACCGGTCGAGTCGTCATGGAGCGAGCGTAGGCCGTAACCCGGCGCCACCGGCAAAGTTGGCAGAACGCGGTTGGGAACAACCCCGGAGGTGGGTGGGGGTGTTGGCGATGAGAATGCTGCGGGCTAGAGTGTGCCTCGTGGCTTACCGCCTGCTCCTCCTTCGCTGCCGTAGCGAGGCCCACTAAGGGTCGGCACCCTCGCTGCGGAGTTCGGTGTGCGTTCGACCCGCACAAATCTCACCCAGTAGCGAGGAATCATGACCGAGAGCAGCCCGCGTCGGACCGGACGTAAGATCCACACCCAGCAGACCAGCCCGATGCCTTTTCAGCGGTATCGGCCGTTCACCCCCGTTGATCTGCCGGATCGGACCTGGCCGAACAACACCATCACCGAGGCGCCGCGTTGGCTGTCCACCGATCTCCGGGACGGCAATCAGGCGCTGATCGACCCGATGACGCCGGCCCGCAAGATGAAGATGTTCGAGCTGCTGGTCCGGATGGGCTACAAGGAGATCGAGGTCGGGTTCCCGTCGGCCAGCGAGACCGACTTCTCCTTCGTCCGACAGCTGATCGAGCAGGACAAGGTGCCCGAGGACGTCACCATCTCGGTGCTGACCCAGGCCCGTGAGGATCTGATCGAGCGCACCACGGAATCGCTGATCGGTGTCCACCACGCCAACATCCACCTCTACAACGCGCTGGCGCCGCTGTTCCGCCGGGTCGTGTTCCGGGCCAGCACGGACGAGATCAAGGACATCGCCGTCCGCGGCACCGAGATGGTGATGAAGTACTCCGAGGCCAACTTGTCCAAGACCGATATCGGCTACGAGTACAGCCCGGAGATCTTCACCAACACCGAGCTGCCGTTCTCCCTCGAGGTGTGCGAGGCGGTCAGTGACGTCTGGCAGCCCGACGACGGCCGGGAGATCATCCTCAACCTGCCGGCTACCGTGGAGTCGGCCACCCCCAACGTGTACGCCGACCAGATCGAGTGGTTCACCCGGCAGCTGACCCGACGCGAGGCGACCACGGTCAGCCTGCACCCGCACAACGACCGGGGCACAGCGGTCGCCGCCACCGAACTGGCCGTGATGGCCGGCGCCGACCGGGTCGAGGGCTGTCTGTTCGGCCACGGCGAACGGACCGGCAACGTGGACCTGGTCACGCTCGGGATGAACCTGTTCAGTCAGGGCATCGACCCCAAGATCGACTTCTCCGACATCGACGAGATCCGCCGGACGGTCGAATACTGCACCAACCTGCCGGTCGGGCCGCGTCACCCGTACGCCGGCGAGCTGGTCTACACCGCCTTCTCCGGATCCCACCAGGACGCGATCAAGAAGGGTCTGGAAGACCTGGAGAAGCGGGCTGCGGAGGCCGGGAGCGACCTGCACGAGGTGCCGTGGGAGGCGCCGTATCTGCCGATCGACCCGTTCGACGTCGGCCGCAACTACGAGGCCGTGATCCGGGTGAACTCCCAGTCCGGCAAGGGTGGCGTCGCCTACATCATGAAGAGCGAGCATCAGCTCGACCTGCCGCGTCGGCTGCAGATCGAATTCTCCCGGGTCGTTCAGTCCCAGACCGACGAGGAGGGCGGCGAGCTCAATCCGGCCCAGATCGGCGAGGCGTTCACCAAGACCTACCTCGATCGGCAGCAGCCGCTGGAGTTGATCACCGTCACCAACCGTTCTGACGTCGACGGTCGGACCCAGCTCGAGGCCGTCGTTCGTGATCATGGACAGGAGTCGACGATCGCCGGGGACGGCAACGGGCCGGTTTCAGCCTTCGTCGATGCGATCGGAACCCTCGGCTATCGTGTCCGGGTGCTCGACTACCACGAACACGCTCTCAGCCAGGGCGGCGATGCACTGGCTGCGGCGTATGTCGAGTGTGAGGTCGGCGACGGTGACGACGCCCAGGTGGTCTGGGGTGTCGGCCGCGACGCCAACATCGTGTCCGCATCGCTCAAGGCCGTCGCAGGAGCTGTGAACCGAGCGTGACAGATCAAGATCATCGGGACCCGGTCCGGGTCGCCCTCGCCGGCGGCACCGGATTCGGGTTGGTGCACCGCCGCAATCTCGCCCGACTCGGCGCCGCCGGACGTGCCGAGTTGGTTGCGGTGGCCGATCCGGCCGGCCGTCCCGATGATCTTGAGCGCAGCATCGCCTGGCATCCGTCGCTGGACGACCTGTTGGCCGCCGAGGACTGTTCGGTGGTGATCGTCGCGACTCCGATCCACACCCACGCGCCACTGACCGAGCAGGCGCTGCGGGCCGGCAAGCACGTTTACCTGGAGAAGCCGCCGGTCGCGTCGATGGCCGAGTTCGAACGTGTCGAGGCACTGCTCACCGAGACCGGACTCAGCTGCCAGGTCGGGTTCCAGGCGTTGGGATCGCACGCCTTCGCCCGGATCGCCGAACTGATCGGCGACGGGGCGATCGGCGAGCCACGGTTGATCACCGGCTACGGGGTCTGGTCGCGGACGGCCGCCTACTTCGCCCGGTCGGCATGGAGCGGAAAGCGTCGGCTGGGGGATGCCGTCGTGTCCGACGGGGTGGCCACCAATGCGCTGGCCCACTCGGTCGCCCAGGCGCTGCGGCTGGCCGGGATCGTCGACGCCGACCGGATCGTCACGGTCAGCACCGAGCTCTACAAGGCCAACCGGGACAACGAGTCCGACGACACCACCTGGATCGGCGTGCGGGCCGACGGTGCGCTGCCGTTGAGCGCGGCGCTGACGCTCTGCGGACCGGGTGATGATCAACCGCCGACCGTGAGCGTGGTCGGCGATTCCGGCCGGATCGACCTGCAATACACGACCGATCTGCTGACCGTCGACCGCGGTGCCGGGGAGGTCGAGACCGAGCAGCTCGGCCGGATCGACCTGACCGAGAATCTGCTCGATCATCTGGCCGACGGTACGGCGTTGATCTCGCCGTTCACCGGCCACCAGCCCTACATGACTGTGCTGGAAGCGATCCAGTCCCATGATCCGGTGCCGCTCAGCGAGGGCGTCACCATCGAGGGCAGCGGACCGCAGGCTCATCCGGTGATCAAGGACATCGAACAGTGGGCCCGGCAGGCGGCCGAGACCGGCCGCGGGTTCGCCGGCTCCGCCGCCCCGTGGGCGACCTCGCGGGCATTCCGGACGGTGTCGCTGGGCGAGGCCTAGCAGCGTGCTCGTCGGCAACCCCGGTGATCAGATCTTCCACCCCTCCGGCACCGTCAGGTGCAGCGGCCGGTGGTCCTTGCGGGTCACGGGTGTGAGCTGCTTCGGAAAGGCATAGTCGACGACATTGGTCTGCTGAGGGTCTTCCTTCGGTTGACCGTTCTCGTCCAGCAACGCGGTGGCTCTGATCTTGCTTGCTGTGGGCAGCAGCGTGCCGGGATCGATGTAGTAGATCGCGTGCAGGCCCTGTCCGCCGGCGAACTGGTCCGGCATGAACGGCCACTCCGCGACGTCGCCGACGGCATCTCGGAAGGCCCAGATGAAGATCTGGTCGCCCCAGTAGTACTCGTCCGCGAGCTTGCGAGGCTTGAAGTCCACCACCTGGCGGATGTAACGATGGCCGCCCGTCGTGATGACGGTCGGTCGCTGCGGCACGACGAAGCCGGAGAAATCCTTGGTGCGCAGTGCGCTGATGTAGGCGGTGGCCTGCCGGTCGGACAGTCCGTTCGGGGTGATGCCGTCGCTGCTGGGCATGCCCAGCCGGACCTTGGTGAGATCACAGGACCCGACGGTGTCCACCTGCCAACCAGGGCGATATCCGGACGCCGGCAGGTTGTAGGTGTAGGGCGTCCCACGGTCGCAACGGGTCACCGACGTCGGCCGCCCCTCGCGGTACCCCGTTATGGAAACGGTCGACTTCTTGCTGTGCACGTCGGCGCCGGTGCGATGGTCGATGCCGACCTGGTAGATCTCCAGAGGCTCACGGTGCGCGAAGCTTTCCGGGGTCAGGAACAGCGAGCTCGTCACGACGCCGACCGGTTGTGTCATCTGGCGGCGGAGGAGATCGAAGTAGAAATCGTCCGGTGAGACCTTGGCCAGGGTCCGATCGTCGATCGGTTGTCCTGGGCGGAGCGGTGGGCCGTGCCGGATCGGCGCCGACGGCGAGGCCGTCGGACGCGCATTGAACGGGTACGGCAGTTCGGATCGGTTGACCGTGAGGTAGACCGCGGCTCCGATCGTCAGGGCCAGCACGGCAGCGATCGCGGTGCCGATCACGATCGGCGCGCGTCGGGATCGCCGGGGTTGCGGAGCGTGGGGGTGCACGGCAATCAGTGTGCGGAGCGACGGGCCAGATCAATCGCGTTTCGGACACGACCGAAACGGGGCGCCGTCGGCCGTCGGACCGGCGTTGGTGAGCCACTGCCGCCGGCCCGACTCACGCCGCGAACTTCCAGCCTTCCGGCAGTGTCAGCTTCAACGGCTTGGTGTCCTTCAGATCGAGCGGCTGCAGCCGCTCGGGAAACGCGTAGTTGCCAAAGCACCCATTGTGCGGGGCGGGTGGGTCAGGGTGCTGGCTGATCCAGGTCAGCTCACTGTTGCCCGGAGTCGCCGCCAGCGCTCGGCGAACGGAACGAACGGTCCCGGGCGCAGGAAGATCCGCAGCCGATCATCGCCCCGGATGTAGATCCCTTCGAACAGCCAGTGATCATGGACCTGGCTGAAATGCCAGTTCCCGGCCGCCAGATCGAGTTCGGCGGTCGTGATCGGCCGCAGGCTGCGGTAGCCGCTGAGCAGGGCGGCGGACAGCTCGGGCTGCAGCTGCAGGGCGAGGTCGAGGGTTCGGACGACTTCGGCGACCGGCCATCCGGACTCCGCCTTGTCCCAGTCGATCACGTCGACGACCGTGCCGTCTTCGTCGAAGAACAGGTTGGACTCCTGATAGTCGCCGTGGATCAGCTGCAGGGCATCGGCCGGTGGTTGCTGCCATTGCGGTGGGGTAGCGGTGCGCAGCCAGGCCGCCTTGCTGCGCAGGTGTTCTGCGGCCCACTGATCCTGCTCGGACCGTCCCGTACGACGGTCGATCCGGTCCAGCAGCGTCGTGACGGTGCTCGCGACCGGTGCCAGGTCCGGCGAGCGATCGCTCGGCGGTCGCACCGGGACCGCGAAGTCGGCCAGCGCGAGATCCAGCGTGGCCAGCATCGTGCCCATCGAGCGGGCGTGCCGCACAGTTAACTGTGCTCGGGGCAACTGGTGGCCGCGGGCGAAGTCGAACAAGGAGTGGAAGACGCCGTCCTGCTCGACGATCACCTCGCCCTCGGGCGTCGGGATCGCTGCCGGAGCCGGGATCCGGTTCGCTCGGGCGTGGGCGATCACGGCATGCTCGAATTCGACCTGATCACGACGGGGGCGGCGGTGCCTGCGGAACACGACCCGTCGCCGGTCGGTGGTGATCAGATAGGTCTCGTTCATCACACCGCTGGTCGCGCGCTCGATCGAGACCGTCGGTTCGAGCTGCCAATGCTGCAGGGCGCGGCCGATGTCATTGATCATCTGCCGCGCCCTGTCGTCATCGGAGCACCCTACCGGGCGCACTGTTCAGCGGGCCAGATCGACTCCGAGATCGAGATCGGCCAGCGTGATCGGGCGGCCGGTGGCCAGTGATTCGTTGCCCATCATTCCGACGCTGATGGACCGCAGCCCGTCCTTGTAGTCCGATGGGCGTTCCAGCGGATCGTCCCCGGGGCCCTGGAAGACGTCACGGAGCAGCAGCACGTCGCCGCCGCCATGGCCGCCGGACCCCTCGGTGATCGTGATCTCCTCGGCGGGTTGCCAGTGCCTTTGCAGGGTGAGTTTCTGGCCACCCTGGCGGCCGGCGCCCTCGGGCAGTGCGCTCGGGTCGACGACGATGTTGCCCTCGCCGTCGGTCAGCACGGCGGCACGTTCGACGACCTCGAGCTCGGCGCGACCCTCGGTGCCGTTGACGGCGACCCGGTAGCCCTCCCAGGGGGAGTGCGCGTTGAGGGCGTAGGACAGCGTGGGCCCGGCGGCGTAGTCGACGATCACTGCGAGGTTGTCCTCGGTCGTGACACCCGGGCCGAAGACGTCCTGATCACGCAGGTAACCGTCGTAGGACTCGTTGTCCAGGTAGGTGGCCTTGAGCCGGTCATCGGTGCGCAGGTCGAGTTCCCACGGCGTGTGCGGCCCGTCGTGGGTACCCCGTGGCTGCCGATCGGGGAGCGTCTTGGCAGTGTCCCCGGCGTCGCCGTAGAACCGGACGCCGCCGCGGGCGTAGACCTGCTGTGGGACGTCGGCGATCCACCAGTTGACCAGGTCGAAATGGTGTGATGCCTTGTGGATCAGCAGGCCGCCGGAATTGGCCTTGTCCCGATGCCAGCGGCGGAAGTAGTCCGCACCGTGTGCGGTGTCCAGCACCCATTCGAACGTGACCGATAGCACCCGGCCGATCGTGCCGGACTTGATCAACTCCTTCAGCGCACTGTTGCGCGGGGAGTAGCGGTAGTTGTGGGTGACGACGACCTGATTGCCGGTCCGGTCCACCGCCTCGACGATCGCCCGCGCAGATGCTGGGTTGATCGTCAACGGCTTCTCCACCACGACGTCGACGCCGGCGTTCAGACCGCGGACGATGTAGTCGGCGTGGGTGAAGTCGGGGGAGGTGATGATCACTCGGTCGGCGCTTCGGTCGGCGATCACCTTCTCCAGATCGTCCCCGGAGCCGGTGACCACGGCGGAGGTGTCGAAGCCGTCGGACTGCAGTTGTTCGAGGTGGTAGGCGATCCGGCCGGGATTCGAGTCCAACAGCCCGACCAGCTCGGCGTCGGCAGCATGATCACCGGCGATGGCGCCCAGATACATCCGGACCCGTCCGCCCGCGCCGACCACGACGTAGCGTCGCTTGCTCACTGTTCTGTTTTCCCTTCGTTGGGTTGGGAGGAGGGGGTTATTTGATACCTGTGGTGGAGATGCCCTTGATCAAGAACCGCTGGCCGAACAGGAAGGCCAGGAAGACCGGCAACAGGGACACGATGGACATGGCGAACATGGCGCCCCAGTCGCTGCCCGAGGTGGCGTCCAGGAAGGATCGCAGGGCGACCGGGGTGGTGTACTTCGACGGGTCGGTGAGGTAGATCAACGCGGTGAAGAAGTCACCCCAGGTCCAGATGAACGTGAAGATCACGGTGGTGGCGATCGCCGGCACCATCAGCGGCAGGATGATCCGGGAGAAGATGCCCCAGTGTCCGCAGCCGTCGATCCGGGCTGCTTCGTCGAGGTCCTTGGGGATGCCGCGGATGAACTGCACCATCAGGAAGACGAAGAAGGCGTCGGTGGCCAGGAACTTCGGCAGGATCAGCGGAATGAAGGTGTTCACCCATTCCAGGTTGTTGAAGATGATGTACTGCGGCACGACCACGACGTGGATCGGCAGCATGATGCTCATCAGCATGATCGCGAACCACAGTGTCCGGCCCCGGAATCGCAGCCGGGCGAAGGCGTAGGCGGCCAGCGTGCAGGAGATCACGTTGCCGATGATCGCGCCGATCACCACGATCGCAGAGTTGATCAAGTAGTGCCCGAACGGAGAGCTCAATGCCACCCAGCCGTGGGTGTAGTTGGCCAGCGTCGGGTCCTTCAGCCACAGTCCGGGCGTCCGGAAGATCACGTTGGTCGGTCGGAACGAACTGACCAGCATCCACAGCAGCGGATAGATCATCACCAGGCTGGCGGCGATCAGGATCACGTGTTTGATCACCGACCGGATCCGCGAGGTGAGCAGGTACCTGCGGTGTGCCGCGGTGGCATCGGGGGACCCGGACGGACCGGACGAGGTGCCGGTCGAGGTCGTCGTCGCGAGACTAGTCATCGTAGAACACCCAGTACTTGGAGAAGAAGAAGTTGACGGCGGTGAAGGCGCCGACGATCAGCACCAGCAACCAGGCCATTGCCGAGGCGTAGCCCATGTCGAGATTCTGGAAGCCGCGCTTGTACAGGTACAGCGTGTAGAACAGCGTCGAGTCCGACGGCCCGCCGGTGCCGCCGGAGACGACGAAGGCCTGGGTGAAGGACTGGAAGGCACCGATGATCTGCAGCACCAGGTTGAAGAACACGATCGGCGACAGCAACGGCATCGTGATCCGGGCGAACCGTGTCCACCGGGTCGCGCCGTCGACGGCGGCGGCCTCGTAGTACATGGCCGGGATCTGCCGCAGCCCGGCCAGGAAGATCACCATCGGCGAACCGAAGGTCCAGACGTGCAACAGGATGATCGTCGCCAGAGCGTACTTCGGGTCGGAGATCCACCCTGTGTTGGTGTGGATCCCGATCGCGCCGAGCAGCTGGTTGACCAGGCCTTCGGTGCCGAAGATCTGTCGCCAGAGCACCGCGATCGCGACCGAACCGCCGAGCATCGACGGCAGGTAGAAGATCGACCGGTAGAACGACAACCCCTTCATGCCCTTGTCCAGCAGCATCGCCACGGCCAGCGCCAGCGCCAGTTGCAGCGGAACGCCGACGATCACGTAGATGAAGGTCACCTTGAGCGACTGGTGCAGCCGCTCGTCGGTCAGCATCGTCTTGAAGTTGTCCAGCCCGACCCACTCCGGTGGTTGCAGCAGGTTGTAGTCGGTGAAGGACAGGTACAACGACGCCAGCATCGGCCCGACGGTGATCACCAACAGGCCGATCAGCCAGGGCAACAGGAACAGATAGCCGGCCTTGTTGTCCCGGCCGTCCTCCTTGCGTTGCAGGCGACGTTCTTCACGCGTCTTCGGCCGCTTCTTGCGGCTCAGCGAAGACAGCTCGGAGATCGCACTCATAAGGTGCCCATCAGCCCTTCAGTGCGGTGTTGAGCTCATCGATGATCTTCTTGGCGGCGCTGGGCACCTGATCCTTGCCGAACAGGATGTCGTTGGTGTGCCGCATCAGGATGTCACCCATCTCGCTGCCGCCGGGCGGGGGAGCGACCGGGTTCTTGCCGAGTTCGGGCTTGATGTCGTCGAGGTACTTCACCGACGTCTTGCCGGATGCAGTCAGCTTCGGGGTGACCTCGGTGACCATGTCGCCGTTGGCCGGCACACCCCGTTCGTCCAGGCAGATGTCGGCGCAGGCCTTGTCGTTGACCCACCAGTTGATCAACTTGCCGACGGCCTCGGGATCCTTGCTGCCGGCGTAACCCGACCAGAGCATCGACGCTTTGTACCAGGCGTTGCGCTGTTTGGCGTCGCCGGCGACCGTCGGCGGCCGGAGCATCTTCATCGAGGTGCCGGAGGCCTCGTTGATCGCTGCGAGCTGGTTGGACCAGAACAGGCAGAAGCCCTGGGTGCCCTTGGCGAATGCGGTCTGGTCCAGCGACTTGCCGACCTCCTCGTTGATCGCCGACGCGTTGGGGATCGCCTTCTTGGTCTTGAACTTGACCATCAGGTTGAGGTACTCGCCGAGCTGGTCGGCGGTGAAACCCAGTCCGTTGGCGGAGAAGGTGTCGGCGCCGTTCTGCCGGAGCCAGATCTGCAGCAGGTTGTCACTGCCGAAGGAGCTGGCGGTGCCGGTGGTGCCCTTCGGGCCCTTGGCCTGCAGCTCGGCCGCGATCTCGATGTAGTCGTCCCAGGTCCAGGTCATGTCGTCGGGCAGGTCGACACCGGCCTTCTTGAACACGTCCGGGTTGGCCAACAGGGTCAACGAGTTGACGCCGGCGTTGACGCCCACCAGCTTGTCATCGAGGATGCCGGGCGCTGCCGTGCCCTCGGTGAACTTCGAGGTATCGACGCCGTACTTCTTCAGGTCGAGCAGCACGCCGTTGTCGGCGTACTCGGAGATGTAGGCCATGTCCATCTGGATCATGTCCGGTGCGTTCTTGCCTGCCGTCTGGGTGGACAGCTTGTCCCAGTAGCTCGACCACTCGCCCGGCTGGGCCTTGATGCTGACCTTCGGATTGGTCTTCTGGTACGCCGCGATGGCCTCGTTGGTCTGCTTGTTGCGGACATCGTTGCCCCACCATCCCAACGAGATGCTGGCCGATCCGTCACTGCTCCCCGAGTCGCCACCACTGCATGCCGAGAGGCCGAGGGTCGTTGCCGTCGCGGCTACCGCCGCGCCGCCGAGGAACTGCCTTCTGTTGACCGTCATGCCGGTGCCTTCCACATTGAATAACCGCTTTCCGGAAGAAGGTAAGCGCTTAACCCGTCCGCGGTCAACCGCCGCTTGTAAGGTTTCAATGCATCGTAGCCGAGGAGTCTGTTAAACGCTTTCCGCAAGGCCGCTCAGGCCAGGCCGTTCTCAGCGGTCTCTGCCGGCGCGGTCCGGCCCGACATCCAGGCGGCGAAGAACGGGTCGAGGTCGACCCCGGTATAGGTCTGTGCCGCGGCCATCCAGTCCTCGACGCTCTCGGTGCCGCCCCGTGCCCAATCCCGGGAGAACCGGAAGAAGGCGTCGTCGCCCATCACGTTGCGCAAGGCCTGCAGGGTCATCGGGCCGCGGTAGTAGACGGCGTCGAAGAGATGCTGCTTACCGGGGTCGGTCATCGTGACCTCCCAGAAGTCTTGATTGTCCTTCACCCGGTCGTAGGTGCTGTGCAGGGCATCGTCGGCGCTCGGGCCGCCGGTGCGTTCGGTGCGCAGCCATTCCGAGAACGAGGCGTAGGCCTCACTGTTGAAGATGTCGTTCCATTGCTCGAGGGTCACCTTGCCGCCGAACCACATGTGCGCCAGTTCGTGGGTGATCAGATCCGCCCCATCGCCCTGGATGATCGAGCGCGCGTCGTAGACGGGGCGGGTCGCGGTCTCCAGACCGGCGAACCAGAGCTGATGGGCCGGCACCACGCCGCCGAACTGCTGGTACGGATAGCGGCCCCACATCGCTTCCAGATCGCGGATGATCTGCGCGCTGGTCGCCAGATTGGCGAATGCCCGTTTGCGGTCGTCGGCCGGCAGCTGGTCCGACACCGCATACACGTACCGACGACCGTCTGTGGTGCCCTGTCGGAGCTCGTACTGGCCGATCGACAGCAGTGCCTGGTAGCTGCTCATGGTCTGGTCGCAGACCCAATGCCAGGTGGCGAAATCCTGGTCGTTGTCGGCGTCGGAGCTGACCAGCCTGCCGTTGCTGATCACTTCCATCCCGGCCGGCACCCGTACCGAGACGTCGAAGCTGGCGGGGTCGGCCGGGTGGTCGTTGCCCGGATACCACCAGGCCGCACCCTCCGGCTCGCCGGCGGCGGTCACTTCGTCACCGGTGACCCACCACGGGGTGTCCTTGTCGATCTTGTGTTCGGCCGGCCGGCCACCGTAGGTGATCATCACCTCGAAGGCCGCGTTGTCCGCGATCGGGTCCTTCGGGGTGATCTTGACGTCGGTGGCATTGCTCCGTTCGAAATCGGCCTCCTCGTCGTCGACCGTGACGCTGTTGACCGGCAACATCAGATCGACGTAGAAGGACCGCAGCATCTTCGTCGAGCGGGCAGTGATCACCGCACTGCCGGTGAGGGTCTGACTCTTCGGGATCCATTCCAGGGATACGGTGTAGCGCTGCGCGTCGTAGCCGCCATTGCCGTAGTCGGGGTAGTAAGGATCGCCGACGCCGGAGCTGCCGTCGTACCGACCGCCGGGGTCGACGGGGGCCGTCGGATCGGATCTGTTCGGGCTGGTGATCCTGCTGATCAAGGAATCGGGGATCAGCGGAGCCACCACCAGACCGGCGATCATGATCAGCACGGTGGCGATGATCATGATGGTGGAGGGGAGGATGCGGCGACCGGTCCGGCGGACCGGCTGACTGGCCGGAGGTCCCCAGCTCGGACCAGGGCCTGCCGGCCGGCCGAAGGATCGGGGAGGCCGGTCCGCCGGCGGTCCGGCCGGCGGCTCAGCGCTCGACATGGGCCAACGACTTGAGATTGCGATCCAGGTGCCAGGTCGCGTACGCCGCGGTCAAGCCGCTGGCCTGCCGCACGGCGAACGGTTCGACCTCACGGGTGGCAGGCCAGTCGCCCTCCAACAGGGCGCCGAGCAGAGCCAGCGTCTCGGCGGCCGGACGTGCCGAACCCGACGGTCGGCAGATCTCACAGACCACGCCGCCGGCCGGAGCCGAGAAGGCCTGGTGTGGCCCGACGGTGCCGCAGCGGGCGCAGGGTCCGAAACTCGGGGCGTAGCCGGCCACCGCCAGCGACCGCAGCAGGTAGGAGTCCAGGATCATCGACGCCGGCCGGGGGCCGTCACTGGTGGAGCCCTGTTCCAACACCCGCAGCGCACCGACCAGCAGGCGATACTGCTGCAGCGCCGGTTCGCGCTCCTCGGCGACGAGCCGGTCGGCCATCTCCAGCATCGCCTCGCCGGCGGTGTAACGCGGGTAGTCGCCGATCAGCCGCTGGCCGAAGGAGTCGATGCTGACCACCTGGGTGACCACGTCGAGGGTGCGGCCCGCGGCGAGCTGGATGTCGATGTGACTGAACGGCTCCAGCCGGGCGCCGAACTTGGACGACGTCCGGCGTACGCCCTTTGCCACCGCCCGCAGCTTGCCGTTCTCCCGGGTGAGCATGGTGACGATCCGATCGGCTTCGCCCAACTTGTGGGTGCGCAGCACGACGGCCGCATCGCGATAGGTCGGCACACCTCCATTGTTCCTCATCCTGCGGACAACGCCGTCGGGGACGCGTTCCGTCGGCTCACCGACCGCGCCCGGTGCGCGGCGGCGGGGCGGACTTGGCAGGATGGGCGGGTGGAAACCGGCGGACGTGACGGCAGCGGCGATGGTCGCCGACCGCGCCGCCGCCTGCTGCGGGTGGCGGCGATCGCGTACACCGTCGTGATCGGCCTGGTCACCCTCACGCCGGGCGCGATCGACCCGAACCACCGCGGACCGATCGGCCGGCTGCTGGACCTGCTGGCCCGGCATCCGGTGACCGGCTGGCTGACCTTCGATCGGGTCGAGAAGCTGGCCAACGTCGCGATGTTCGTACCGTTCGGGTTCCTGCTGGCGTTGCTGGCCGGTCGCCGACGCTGGTGGGTCGGGCTGATCACCGGCGCGGTCTTCAGCTGTCTGATCGAGGGCATCCAGGGCACGCTGTTGGCCGCGACCCGGGTTGCCGACGTCAGCGACCTGATCACCAACACGATCGGTGCCGGGATCGGTGCCCTGGTGGCGATTGCGGTCACGACCCGTTCGGGCAGTCCGGAAGCTGAGATCGTGGCGCGTCAGTCGAGCGTCCTCGGTGCCGACCAGCAGGACCGCGACGGGTAGCCGGCGGCGCGCCGGTCGAGCTTTCCGATGGCGGCACGACCGGGATCTCCTATCCTGAGCGGGATGCCAGCATTCGACGCTCAGCCGCAGACGGCGCACTCGTCGGCCGCGTTCGACGGCAGGTTCGATGCCGCGCAGGAGATGATCAGGACCCAGCGACACCGCCGCGAGGAACCACTCCGCGATGGCGGTCGCTGGCCGGTCAGCGTGCTGTTGGCGCCCGATCCGGCGTCGACCGTCTCGGTGACCTTGGACCGGATGCTGGCCGAGGCGGTGGCATTCGCCGGCCCGGAACACTGGCGGACCGGTCGGCCCGGGACCGCACACCTGACCGTCCGTGCGTTGGAGTGGCGTCGCAACCAGGTCACTCCCGATGACCGTGCTGTGCAGCGCTATGCCGCCGCGATGAAGCGAGCAGCGAGGCGCCGACGCCTGGTTGGAAGCCGCCACCGGTGTGCGGGACATCTGGTACCTGAACCTCCTGCACTTCGCCGGACCGATCGCCGATCCGGACGGTCTGCTCGACTGGGTGGAGTCCCACCGGGAGACGTTCATCGGCACGATCACGATCGACGAATGTCGCTTGATCCGTTGGGATTATCGGGTGATCGACGGCCGCTACGACCTGCTGCCGGTGACGCTGGCGGCCAGCACCTTCACCCAGCCGAACCTCCGGTAGGACAGCAAGCTTCGTGTGAACCTCGCCGCCTTGAGTGTGTGATCGACTTGCTGGGGACGTCGTCCACAACCGTTCAGCCGGTGGATCCCGCGAATTCGCGATCTCAGCAGCCGTCCTTGAGTCCACGCACGCTTGGAACGTTCGAATGGGCCGCGATGAGATCGCGTATTCGCGGGGTGCCGGGTGAGCGATCGAGCCGGCCTACAGCGAGCCCAAGTCCTTGCGCATCAGCGTGTACATCATGGTGGAGGTCGTGACGGAGCCGTATTCGGCTACCGGATCCCAGGTGCTGGTTTCACGGCCGTGGGCGACATAGCCGAGACGCTCATAGAGAGCGCGGGCCCGTACGTTCGGTTCGTCGACACCAAGTTCCGCGCGACCTACCCCGCGCGCCCTCATTCGCTGTTCGAGCGCGTTGATGAGAATCCTCCCGATCCCGCACGACCGCAAGGCCGGGTGGACCGACAGCTGCCACAGCGTTCCCGCGCCCGGGATCTCGTTGTAGATCGCGCCACCCAACGCGACTGGCACCTCCGATGGTGGGCACACGACGAGATAGTCGACCTCGCCACGGTGGACAGGCTCGGATCGATATGTTCGACAACAACGTGATCAGTGCACACAACGTGCTCCAGGCTGCCGGGGACCTTGGTGTGCGGCGAGTGGTGTACGCCTCGAGCGAGATGGCGACCGGCCTGCTCACCGAAGGGGTAGTTCCGTCGCAGATCCCGTTCGACGAGTCCGAGAGACGGCCGTCGCCGAACGCCTATGCCTTGAGCAAGTACATCAGTGAAGTGATCGCCGAGACGCTTGTGCTGGCTCATCCACAAACTGCCTGGGTAGGGCTGCGGATCAATGGCCGAGCACTACGACAGCTTTGCCGACTTCGCCGCGGACTACGTCGATCCGCAGTCCGCGTTCGACTGTACGAAGATGCGCACGTTGGTCGGCTGGACCCCGCCCCACAGCTGGCGAGACCAGCTGGACTGACGCGGTTGAAGATCAGACGCGCTCCGCAGGCCCGGATGTGGAGCTGACAACGTCGCCGATGGCGACAGCGGGGAAGACGTTGGTGTAGTTGGCGACGTCGGCTCTGATCTTGCCGGTCGCGGTGGCCGCCGCCCAGGCTTCGGCGTTCGACACCAGTGTCCAACCGATCGCCTCGTACGGGCCGCTGGTGATCTTGTCGGCGCCCCAGCCGTGACAGTCATTGCCGAGTGTGGCGGCGAGCATCGGCATGTGTGTCGACGTGTAATAGTCCATGTCGAAGGTCGACTCGGCGGTCTTCGGATAGAGGAACGTCACCCGGATCATTCGCCGAGTATCGCACGGTGAATTCCACTGGCCGGGCTCGCCGCCGCGACGTACGGTGATCCTCGATGATCACCGATCCGTTGCCCGCCGGCGAGTTCGTGGCCGAGCTGTTCGGCTGGTCGTCGCCGTTGGCGATGACGCTCGCGGGTGAAGGGCACATGGGCCGGATCTGGCACCTGGAGACCGGTGCCGGATCGTATGCCGTGAAGGAACTCCATTGGGCGCGGGACGTTGCCAAGGAGGAAGCTGCCGTCACTCGTCAGGTCGCCTTCTGTGATGCGGCTCGAGCCGCCGGCGTGCGAGCACCGGGAAGTCTGCGCACCGTTGACGGTCGGTATGTGACCGCGTTGCCGATCGAGCATGGCGGTCGGCTGGTCCGGGCCTACGAGTGGGTTGACGCTCGACCACTTGATGAGTCCGACCGTGCGGTGTCGGCGTGGGTCGGGGAGACCACCGCGATCATCGAAGGTCTCGCCCACCCGGTGGGCGATCAGGACCTCGATGCGTGGTTCACAACCCCGCCGTCGGCCGACCACTGGTCAGACCTGGTCGAACGGTGCGACGCCGCCGGCCAGCCGTGGGCGGGGATGCTTCGTGACGTGGTGCCGGGACTGCTCGCTCTTGCGGATCGGTTGGAGATGCCGGCGGACGAAGACTTGATCATCGCGCACACCGACTTCACCCGCCAGAACGTGCTGGTCGAGCCGGACGGGCGGTTCGTGCTGTTGGATTGGGACGACGCGTGCCCGGCGACGCCGAGCCGGACCCTCGGGCAGGTGATCAACAACTGGCACATCGGTCGGTCCGTCGTTGATCTTGAAGGACTCCGGCAGACGATGCGTGGCTACCGGGACGCCGGCGGCACGGCCGAGATCAGGACCGTCGCCGACCTCGGCGATTCGATCTGCGCCTTTCTGAACCACCTTGCGTCCCAGGCGAACCTGTCGCTGGACCGTGAGCAGCCCGCTGCCCACACCGAGGGTGCCAGCCGCCGAATGCCCGGCCTGTTGCAACATCCGACACTCGACATCTACGCCGAAGCCGTACGAGCAGCGGCGGCGCTCTGAAGAACCCGCGACGGTGGTCGTCCCACGGTCTACGTTGAGGTCATGGACTATGCAGAGTTGCCGGTCGATGAGTGTCTGCTGGGCGGGGACGGTGAAATGCTGTGTTTCGCCCTGGATCGGGCGCGGAAGGAGTTCGCCTGGAAGACCGGCGGTCTCGATGCGATACAGCTTCGCCATCGGATTCCTACCTCGACCATGACCTTGGCCGGGCTGATCAAACACCTGGCGTTCGTCGAGGACGGGTTCACCGCCATGGCCCAAGGCCGCCCGTCCGGACATCTCCAGGAGCAGCAGCCGGCCGACGCACCCGACGAGTGGGAATCGGCGTTGACCGAGGAGCCGGACGCGCTGTACGCGGTGTGGTACGGCGCAATCGAACGATCACGGAACGCCTGGGCCGAGATGATCAAGAATGGCGGACTGGACACGATCGTTGACGATCCGGACCCGGCGTGGAACAAGAATCGGCGGCGGATCCTCGTCGACCTGTTGGAGGAGAACCTGATCCACCTCGGTCATGTCGATCTCCTGCGGGAGGCGGTCGACGGCCGCCGCGGACACGGCTGGCCGGAGTAGTGACACAGGGCCGGCGAGCAGACGGTCAGCGGAGGCGGGTCACTCGGACGTAGTCGAAGGCGGACGTGTAGCCGGACCCGGACATCGAGACCAATCCGATCTTGGTGTCGGCGGTAGTGTCCTGTCGCCAGGTCGCGCCCTTCACCCAGTCATCACCGTCGAGGCTGCTGAAGGCGGTGTAGCAGGTGGTCGAGCCGCAGCTGCGCGCGACGAGGCGCAGATAGGTCCAGTCACCGACGGGCCCGACGACGCCGTTTCCGTAGCTGGGGTATCCCGGCTCCGGGTCGACGTGCTTGCCGATCTCGGTCTGCCGGGTCGCACCGATCGAGACCGACACCAGCTTCAGGTACGTCGCGTCGCTGTTGTAGATCATCATTCCGCCCTGCACGTAGTTGTGCACCGTCGTGTCGTCCGGCGTGTTCACCGCGACCTTGGTCTCGACCATGTAGTCCCCGGACGGTGCCTTCTCGGTCAGCACGGACGCCAGCGTCGAGGCCGGCGGCTGGATGTCGGCGGGCTGGGTCTGCCACCGCAGGCTGCCGCCACCGACGCTGTAGCTGTCGGCGGCAGGTTCCCTGACCCAGCTCCAGCGGCTGCTCAATTGGCTGCCGCTGAAGTCATCGGACAGGCCCGGGATGGGGCGGCCGGGTTGCGGTTCGTGCAGCGGCTGTGGCTGGTAGGCCTCGCGTTGGCCGGGCCGGGCGGCCGGGGCCGGTTGTGCCGTGTCCGACGGGCCGCTGCCGGAACGGACCGACGGCCAGCCGTCGACCCAATCGACGGGATCGATCAGGCCGGGACGCTTGGTGTAGCCGACCGCGTCCTGATAGTAGGGATCGTTCACGTCGATGCCGTGATAGATCATCCAGTCCTGGCCGGCGTCGTCGGTGAGCATCGTGTTGTGCCCGACGCCGACCCAGCGGTTCCCGTTCTGCGCCACGACCGGGGTGCCACCGACCCGGGGTGCGGTGATGGCACGTCCGGTGGCATCCCGGAAGGTGCCCAGCAGCGTCTTGGACCGGGCCGCGAAGACGGTGTAGCCGGTGAGCGGACCGTTGCAACAGTTGGTCGAGGAGGCCAGCAGATACCACCAGGCGCCATGCCGGGTGAGGTAAGCACCCTCGTAGCGGTCGCCGACCGCGAGCCGCTGCTCCGAGGCAGGATCACTGGTGGTTCCGTCCGCGCTCAGCCTGCGGATCCACAGGCCGCCGCCGAATCCGCCGTACGCGATGTAGTTCTGGCCGTTCTCGGTGACCACCTCGGGGTCGATGGTCGATCGGCGGGAGTCGGTGCCCGGGATGTTCGACGGCTCGACCACGGGGGTCTGCGAGACGGTGAACGGTCCGGCCGGCGTCGGACCCGTGGCAACGCCGATCGCGGCGCCGGCTCCGGGCAGATTCGTGTTGGAGACGGCGAAGTAGAGCCGATAGCCGTCTGAGGTCTTGACGATGTCCGGCGCCCAGATGCCGGCACCGGTTGCCGCATACGACGGGGACGTCGGGAACGAGGCGTGCAGCCAGGTCCAGTGCACCAGGTCGGTGGAGCGATAGATCGGGAGCAGGCCCGGCTCCGGCCCGCCGGGTGCGTCGGTGCCGCGATCGCTGGTGCAGAAGAGATACCAAGCGGTGTCGGATCCGCTGCCTCGGATGACGTCCGGATCGGCGCAACTGGCGGCGTGGAAGCCGCCGGGCAGGTTCAGCGTCATCGGATTCGTGTACGTCCCGGGTCGCTGAACCGTCGGGGCGACCTGCGGCTGGGGTGCGGCAGCGGACACCGCGGGATGGGACAACCCGAAGCCGGCGATCGCGGCCACGGCGGTGAGGATGGCGGCGGCGCGACGGAGTCGGCGCCCGGAACGGGGGAGGATACGCATGCTCAGCTCCAGTGATGAGTCAAGACGGACCATTAGCGCGCCCTGACGAGCCACCGATGGGCGCGGGTTGAGTCTGGCCCTACCTTCCATCGTTGTAAAGAGGCTTCAGGGATCTGGTGTGGACCTCTGCAGGAGCTCTCGTCGCTGTTCGGCAGCGTTTGTCATGTCCTCGGCGAGGAGCCGGAAGAAGTCACTGGTTCGGCGGAGCCGAGCACCTGCCGGTGTCGAAGCGCCGAGGATGGCGGTGCCTTCGTCGGCTGCTGTCGCCCACAGCATGATCGACCTGGTGCTGGCCAGCCAGGTGCGATACCAGGCGTCGTCCTCGATCACGTATCGCTCGCGCCGGGTGCCGCTGTGGCGGTCGCGGGTGATCAGTTCGAGTTGTTCCAGGTAGCCGACGGCCTTGGAGATCGACGCCGGACTGACCCGGAGGCGTTCGGTGAGCTCCGCGGCAGTGAAGGCGCCGTCGTCGCTGGTGAACAGACAGCCGAACACCTTGGCCGACATCGGCGGCAGCCCGGTTCGGATCATCAGCGCGGTGAACTCCTCGGTGAAGTCGCCGACCGCCGCCGGATCCCGACCGTACGCCGCCGCTTCCGGTCGCCGCGCCGCCGAACCGCCCGTTCCCGTGCGTCGCGCTCGTCGCCGGGTCGCCTGCTGCGCGGCCGCGGCTCGATAGCCGTCGGGCCCGCCGTTGCGTTCCAGTTCGCGGTTGATCGTCGACCGTGGCCGGCCGAGTCGGCGGGCGATCTCGGCCCGGCCGACGCCACGGCGGAGCCAGCTCGCGATCTGTTGTCGATCATGGAGGGTCAGACGACCGCCGGGCATGGCTGGCTCCTCATCTCGAGATGCGTTCATCGACAAGTCATTGCAACAATCTAGCCAGGGCGTGTTGCAACGACCGTTCATCATTGCAACGATATCGCGTTATTCATCGAGTGATTAGGGCCACGTTCTCTACTGTTGTGATCGGAGATGCGAGTAGCTTTCGCAGCAAGGAAAGATTCTGGAGAAGGGTCGCGTGAGATGAAGGTTTGTCTGGTCACCGGGGCATCGTCCGGGATCGGGATGGCGACGGCACTCGATCTGTTGGCGGCCGGTCACGTCGTCTACGGCGCCGCCCGCAGGGTGCAGAAGATGGAGCCGATCACGGCCGCCGGCGGCCACGTCCTCGCGTTGGATGCCCGATCCGACGGCGATCTCGAGCAAGCAGTCGCAACGATCATCGCCGAGCAGGGACGCATCGACGTCTTGATCAACAACGCCGGGACGGTGCTGCACGGTGCCGTCGAGGACGTCCCGCTCGATCTTGCCCGCGATCAGTTCGAGGTCAACCTCTTCGCGCCGGCTCGACTCGCTCAACTCGTGCTGCCGCAGATGCGCGCACAACGTTCCGGCACGATCATCAACGTGTCCTCGATCGGTGGCGAGATCGCGCTACCGCTCGGATCCTGGTACTACGCGGCCAAGCACGCGCTGGAGGCGTTCTCCGACACGCTCCGGATGGAGGTCAAGCCGTTCGGCATCGACGTGGCGATCATCCAGCCGGGCATCATCCGGACCGAGTTCGAGGATCAGACCTCGGCCCAGATCCTGGAGTTCTCCGGTGACGGCCCCTACCGCCAGTTGGCCACGGCGATGGCGAAGAGCGCCGAAGGAGGTCTGGCCGGCGGCTCCGATCCGGCCGTCGTCGCCGAGGTGATCCGAGAGGCGATCGAGTCCGAACAGCCGCAGACCCGCTACCCGGTCGGCTGGCTGGCCGACCGACTCCTCGAACTCAACCGGACGCTGCCGGACCGCGAGTTCGATGCCATGGTGACCCGGGTTGCCGAGTAGCGGGCTGGGATCCGTCGCCCCCGTAGCTGAGGCGGTCGTTGCCGCGGACGATCTTGGAGATGTCGCGTCTACCAAGGGACGGGGCCGCTGTCTCGTCGGTAGCCGCCGGTCTCGGTCGATGCGGTGGTAGCGAGCTCGATCACGATCCTGGCCCCCTCGGCGGGAGTGCGGGTCACGTCGGCCCGCCCGCTGCGACCGAGCGCGGTCGCCGTGGGGCCGGGATCGGCGGCGTTGACGAGGATGCCCTCCTCTCGCAACTGTTTGGCGTACTGGACGGTGATCTGATTGAGCGCGGCCTTGGACGGCGGATATCCGAGCCATCCAGGCAGACCGCTGAAGTAGTGATCCGGATCGCTCATCAGGGCAAGGGATCCGATGCTGGAGGAGAGGTTGATGATCCGAGCGCGTTCGGATCGCCGCAGCAGCGGCAGCATGGCCTCGGTGACGGCAACGACACCGAACACGTTCGTCTCGAAGACGGCGCGGACGGCATCGAGCTCGGCCGTCCCCGCGGTCTGCAGGCTCGGCTCTCCCGGCGTTCCGGCGTTGTTGACCAGCACGTCCAGCCGTCCGGCGCTCCGCTGCACGCTTGCGGCGGCTCGTTCGATGCTGCCCGGGTCTGTCACGTCGAGCTGTACGTCGCGGACATCCAGCCCCTGCGCTCGCAGTGACGCCGCGCGCTCCCGGGCGGCATCGGCGTCGCGGGCGCCCAGGAATACCGTCATCCCGGTCCGGGCCAATCCCTCCACTGCGGCATATCCGATGCCGCGGTTGGCGCCGGTGATCAGAGCCACGGGGGGAGTCGGTTCTCCAGGCATAGTCGTTGCCGCCTCTCGGTTCGAATTGGAGGTATCGTCCAATTGACAGCTTACGGCTTACTTGGAGGGAAATTCCATCTGTGATCGCTTCTGCTTCACGGATCGATGGCCGTCGCCGCCGCGAATCGCTGCTGGATGCCGCGCTGGCGTGCTTCGGCGAGGCGGGTGTGATGGCGACCGGCATCGAGCAGATCCGTCGGCGCGCGGGTGCCAGCCCGTCGAGCGTCTACCACCATTTCAAGGGTCTTGACGACTTGAGCGCGGCGCTGCTCCTGCGCACCTTCGAGCGGGCGATCGGCCACATCACTGACCAGGTTCGGAGCACCAGCGTTGCCGCCGACGCGGTCCGCGTCCTGGTCCGCTCGTATCTGGAATGGGCCTTCGCGCATCCCGACGAGGCGAGGTACATGTACCAGGCGACTGCCGTCGAGCTCAGCGGATCGCGTCAGCACGACGTGCTGCTGGCCAAGGCGCAGCTCTACGAGCCCCTTTTCGCGCAGCTCGAAGAATTCGCAGTCGAAGGGACGCTGCCGCCATGGCCCGGGTCGGCGATCATTGCCGTCGCGCTCGGACCCAGCCACGACGTCTGCCGTCAGCTCCTTGCGGGCGGCGACGTCGACACGGACTGGGCACTCGGCGAGCTCCCTGAAGTCGCCTGGCGTTCACTAGGGCGCGTCGCTAAATCCGGGTAAGGGGCAAGGGCAGTCGGTGTCACCAGGACGGCTGGGTCCATTCCGGATGAACCCTGCGCATCGCCACACCGTCGTCACGATCCCGGATCGGCGAGCCCGCCCAACGTTGATGCAAGCGCTGCAACGAATCCCGGTCCAACTCGATCCCCAGACCGGGGGTGCCGGTGACCGGCAGCTTGCCGTCGGCGAAGACGTGCGGCGTGGTGATCACATCCTCGGTCTGCCACGGCCGGTGAGTGTCGCAGGCATAGCGCAGGGTCGGGATGGTCGAGGCGACCTGGGTCATCGCGGCCAGGCTGATCCCGAGGTGGGTGTTGGAGTGCATCGACAGGCCGACATCGAAGGCATCGCAGATCGCCGCCAGGTCCTGAGTGGCGCGCAGGCCGCCCCAGTAGTGGTGATCTGACAGCACCACCTGGACAGCGTCGGTGCGGAACGCTTCGCTGATCTCTTCGGTCGAGGTGACACACATGTTCGTCGCCAGCGGCAGCGACGTGCCCCGCGCGACCTCGGCCATCTGTGCGGTGCCGGTGGTCGGGTCCTCCAGGTATTCCGCGATCGACTCCAACTCGGCGGCGACCCGCAGACTGGTCGCTACCGACCAGGCACCGTTGGGATCCAGCCGCACCGGTCGGCCGGGGAACGCTTCGGCCAGAGCCTTCGTCGCGGCGACCTCCTGATCGGGCGGGAAGACGCCGCCCTTCAGTTTGAACGAGGTGAAGCCGTAGTCGCGGACCATTCGCCGGGCCTGCTGCACCACCTGATCGGGGTCGAGTGCAGCGCCCCAGTCGTCGTGCGGGACGTCCGATCCGTAGCCGTCCGGATGCTCGGCCCAGCGGTAGAACAGGTAGGCGCTGAAATCGACGTCGTCGCGAACCTTGCCGCCGAGCAGCGCGTGCACCGGCAACCCGGCCAGGTGTCCGAGGGCGTCATAGATCGCGACCTCGAACGCCGAGGCGACGCTGCAGGCGATCTTGTTCAGGCTTCGCGGTCCGCGCAGACCGCCGGCGTCGACTGCAGCGTCCACTCGCTGCAGCTCGACCGACTCGGTGCGCGCTCGGACCCTGCCCCGCAGGCCGTTCACCGACAGCGGGGACCCGACAAGTTCGGGGGCGAAGGCCTGCGCGACGGACAGGTAGTCGGTGTCACCGTAGGTCTCGCCGACACCGATCTCACCGGTGTCGGTCTCCACCTCGATGATCGCGCGCGGTGCGTACGGTGCGTGGACGCCCTGGATGTTCAATAGCGGCGGATCGGCGATCAGGATCGGGGTCACTCGTACCTGGGTGATCTTGCTGTTGATCTTGGCGCTGATCTCGACGGTGTTCTCAGTCATGATCATCTTCACCTGACTTGGTCGATCAAGGCGACCAGCTCATGGTCGTCGGACGGTCGGAGGTCGATCAGTGGTGGTCGGACCGGGCCGGCGGGACGGCCGACGGCACGCATCCCGGCCTTGACGATACTGACCGCATATCCCTTGCCCCGGTTGCGGATCGCGACGTAGGGCAGCACGAAGTCGGTAAGCAGACGATAGACCGTTTCATGATCGTCCTCGGTCACTGCTCGGTAGAAGTCCAGCGCGAACTCGGGCAGGAAGTTGAAGATCGCGGAGGAGTAGGTGCTCAGTCCGAGCTGCTTGTACGGCAGGGCGAACACCTCTGCGGTCGGCAGCCCACCGACGTAGATCAGCCGATCCCGCAGTCGGGCATAGATCTGGGTCATCTGTTCCAGATCACCGATACCGTCTTTGAGTCCGATCAGGTTGGGGCAGTCATCGGCCAGTCGGGCAACGGTCTCGGCGGAGTAGCGGGCGTTGCCGCGGTTGTAGATGATCACGCCCAGTGAGGTCGCCGCACAGACGGCGCGGACGTGATCAGCAAGCCCGCCCTGCTCGCTCTCGGTGAGATACGGCGGGAACAGTAGGATCCCGTCGGCGCCGGCGGTCTCGGCCGACCGGGCCAGCTCGATCGCGGTGCCGGTGTCCCGTCCGGATGGGGCGAGGATGGGCAGGCCCGCGGGTGCGGACTGCACCGCCGCCCGGACGACGTCGGTCACGTCGGCCGGGGTCAGCGAGAAGAACTCTCCGGTGCCGCCGGCGGCGAACAGCCCAGCCACCGGATGATCGGCGAGGTGGGTGATGTTCGCCCGATATCCCTCCTCGTCGAACGAGTGATCCTGGTTGAAATGCGTCACCGGGAAGGACAGCAGCCCTGTCGGCAGCCGCGCGGCCAGGTCCGCGGGGGCATAGGAGGTCATGGATCCGACCGTACGGACGCCTGTGGTGCACGTCCAACACCGGTTCGGCATGGACTGATGCCGCCCGCGCATCAACCGGTCGCCCTGTCAGTGCCGGCAACCAGGATGGCGATATGAGTCGACGGTTCAGCGGTTGGCCGGTCACGGCATTCGACGTCCTCCTGGAACTGGACGGCGATCCGCCCGCGGCAGTGCGCGAGGACTGCCGCGAGGACCGTGAGCAGCTGGTCCGGGCACCGATGATCGCGTTGCTGCAAGACCTGGCCGACGCCGACGACGATTACGACGACTTCACCGTCGAGGGATACGTTTCGCCCTACTACGGGCGATGGCAGCATCAGTACGCGACGATCCGGATCGCCCGATACGTCGCCATCGATCTGGCGTTCGACCTCGACGGCCTCCGGCTGTCCGCCCGGT